>JBJXFX010000019.1:0-39880 GCA_046152925.1 Dehalococcoidia bacterium | reverse complement strand
CCCCGCGGCAGCGCCAGGCCGCGCATCGCGATGATGTTGCGCTGGATCTCGCTGGTTCCCCCACCGATCGGGCTTGTCGTCGAGTGCAGGTAGAAGCGCGGGATGCGGCCGCCCATGGAAGCCCGTGTTTCCCGGTCGGTCACCTGCCCGTGAAGGCCTGTGAGGTGCATCGCGGTGGTCGCTAAACGCACATCCAGCTCGCTCGAGAAGAGCTTGGCGATTGACGACTCTTTGTTCGGGATCTGTCCCCGCGCTTGCATCGAGATGATCCGGTAGCTGATCAGCCCCTCGACCTTCGATTCCAGGTAGCGGTCCGCAAGCTCTGTCCGAAGGCTCGGGCGGGTTGCGACGGAGGCTTTCGCCATCGCGTCCTCCTTCGCGAAAGCGACGAGGTCGCTGGCGATGAGCTGGTGCGCGACGCTGGAGGCGATGCCACTGCGCTCGAAGTCGAGCGTGGTGGTGGCGGTGTACCAGCCGCGGTTTTCCTCGCCGAGGAGCGCCGTCCGCGGGATGCGGGCGTCTTCGAAGTAGACCTCGTTGAACTCGTGGCTCGAGAGCATGTTCACGAGGGGGCGCACCGTGATGCCCGGCGTTTTCATGTCGACGAGGAAGTAGCTGATGCCGCGATGCTTGGGGGCGTCGGGGTCGGTCCGGGCGATGAGGATGCCCATGTGGGCGACATGCGCGCCGGAGGTCCAGATCTTCTGGCCGTTTACGACATAATCGTCGCCGTCCCGGATCGCGCGCGTCTGGAGCGACGCAAGGTCGGAGCCGGCGCCCGGTTCACTGAACAGCTGGCACCAGTGGTCTTCGCCCGAGAGGATCCGCGGCAGGTAGCGCTCCTTCTGCTCCTCGGTGCCATAGACCATGATCGTCGGGCCAGCCCAACCGTGGCCGATTCCGCCGGTGCGGGGGGCGCGCCGCCAGGCGAACTCCTCGGAGAGGATGAACTGCTCGCGGATACTGAGGCCGCCGCCGCCGTACTCCTTGGGCCAATGCGGCGCGCCCCAGCCCTCCTGGTTGAGCTTCTTGGTCCACTCGCGGAAGAAGTCGCGGAACGCGCCATCGGCCCGGCCGGCGCCGTTGAAGAGCCCCCACTCGGTGGGGCGATTGCCGAACTCTCGCGGGAATTCGGCATCGAGAAACGAGCGGACTCGCGTGCGAAATGCGGCCTCTTCGGGGCTGTCGCGGAATTCCATGCTGGGCCTCCTCCGGGCGCAACGCGCCGATCATCGCTGATCCTGCGCGTGACTGGCGATGCGCTCCAGCGAGGGAAGGCGTCACCAGCCCGCGCCGGCTCCTCCCGTGTCTTCACCCGCCCCATCGAGCTTGTAGCCGACGCCGCGCACCGTTTGGATTCGCCGGGCCTCGTCGCCGAGCTTCCGGCGGAGGCGCTGGATGTGGGTGTCGATCGTGCGGTCGGTCATTTCGAGGTCGTTGTCCCAGATGCGCTCGATGAGCTCGTCGCGGTGGAATGCGCGGCCCGGGTGCGTCATGAAGAGCTGCAGGAGGTCGAACTCCTTCGGTGTGACCGCCACTTCCTCGCCCGCGATGCTGACGGTGTGGGTCAGCGGGTTGAGCGCGACCGAGCCGACCTGGAGGGTTGCCTCGGCGAACGGTGTACCGGGCGCGGCTTGAGGGCCGGCATCGACTTTGTCGCTCGCGTTGGTGGCCTGGGCTGTGGACGGGGGCGAGTGGGGGGAGGACCGTGACGACCGGCTCGGGCGCGGGCATCGTCGACACGTATGCGGCGCGGGGTTGCGGGCGGGCCGGGCCGAGGATCGCGGCGCCGATCGCCGTCGAGACGAACGCGCCCCAGCGGCAGGCGGCGATGCTCAGGGGCAGCAACACAAGCCCGGCGAGTCCGAAGGGGATCGCCTCGGGGAGCGTGTCGATGTGCACGTCGTTGAAGACCAACCCGTCGTCGACATCCAGGATGACGGCGATCGGGGCCCAGATGAGCGCTGCCGCCGTCCCGACGAGGCTGACGACGATGCTGAAGGTGGCGACGCCTTCGAAGGACCGGTACATCAAGAAGGCGAAGCAACGCCAGGTGAGCAGGTTCTTGGCCCGGCGCACGAGACGCCGATGCCAGGCGATGCCCGGCTCCCAATCGAACGGAATCGGCCGGATGCGCGGGCCGACGAGCGCGTTCGTGATCGCAACGTCGATGGAGGCGATCGCGCACCAGCCGAACATCGTGAAGATGAGCAGCGGGATGCCGACGAGGGTGACCGCGAGCCCGCCGCCGGTGGCGATCAGGGTCACCAACGCCACGAAGTAGGCCAGGCCGAGCGGGAACGAGAGCAGGAGATAGACCACGCTCCCGTACGTGCGAGGCGACTGTAGCGTCCGCCCAAGGCCGCGCACGGCGCCGCCGCTTGGCGCCGGGGTCGGGTTGGCCTCCATCCGCCAAGACCTCTCTGTTGATATGCCGAAGGCACTCATCTGTGCGACCTCACTGGGGTTTGGGTGAACCCAGACTAGGTCGAGAGCGCCGGACGATTGTCACAGATTGGTCACAGGGCGACCAAAGGCCGGTGACGATTGGCGGAGTGGGCCCTACACGAGGTCGATCGCGCCGCTCGGGCAGATGTCGGCGGCGTCTTCCGCTTCCTTCTCCAACTCCGGCGGGACCACCGCCATCAGCACTTCGGGGTACCCGTCGGCGCCTTCCTTAAGGATTTTCGGGTGGAGATACGTGCACTGGCCGCTCCGCAGGCACTTCTTCTTGTCGATCACGATTTGCATGGTTGGGTGGCACCTCGAACAGGAGTGGACGTATTGAACCTGGTTGGCGGCCCGGTGGCTACGGCCGGCCGGGGGCGGCGCCGCGGGCCCGATCGAGCAAGATGCGGACCTGGGCGAGGAGTTCGTCGCCGTCCTCCAGTTCGCCGACCATCTGGAGCTGGCGCACGCCGAGGTAGAAGGCGAAAAGCGCCTGTGCGATGAGGACGGGGTCGAGCGGGGGTGGAAGCTGGCCCGCATCAGCGGCCGCGCGGAGCACGGCGGCGAGGCCGCCCACGACACGCGTGTGGGTCTCGTGTTCGTGCGCCTTGAGGTCGGGATCGTCGGTGCGGCTGGCGGCAAGGTGGCGCTCGGTCCAGAGCCGGGTCATATCTTTGGCGCCGGCCTGTTTGAGCTCATCGAAGCTCATAGCGGCCACCGCATGAAAGGCGGCCAAAGGGTCGCCGGCGCTGGCGGCCGTCTGTTGCCACTGCTGCAGCATCTGGTCGAGGGAGGTGTCCATGCAGGCTTCCGCGAGCGCCTCCTTATTCGGGAAATAGCGGTAGAGGGCTCCCGCCGAGAGGCCTGCTTCTTCGGCGATCTCCGCCATCGTCGCGGAGAACACCCCCTTGCGGGAGAAGAGCGATTGGGCGGCTTCGAGGATTGCCGTCCGGCGCGCCTCGACGTGGGCCTCAGTGACTCGGCTCATCATCGGTCTCCTCGCCGTGCCGACGCCCCGGGCGCCGGCCGATCGCCGTCATTCTGCGCGGCGCTGGCCGCGTCTGTGAAGTGCCTCACAGTTCCGTGTGGATCCGCCGAAAGGCCGATTGTCAGCCGGGCTGGCCTCGTGCATTATCGTGAACGTAGATTCATTCAGATGAATCAGTATTCATTCCAACGGCGGAGGCGCAACCTCCGCCACACGGCGGAGGACAACGATGGCAGTCTCGCTCTCTCCCGAACGGCTCGCAGCCTTCAGCACACGGCGGCCCTGGCTGGTGCTGGGCATTTGGGCCGTCATCCTTGTGGCCGGGCTCGCGTCCGCGTCGCGAATCGGCTCGGTGCTCACCTCGTCGGCCGAGAACTACGTCGAGAACGACTCGAGCCGGGCCGATGGGCTCCTCGAAGCCCGCCTTTTCGGCGGCTCCATCCCTGGGACGGAGACCGTGGTGGTCTACCATCCGGAGCTCACCGCTGCGGCCCCGGAGTTCCAGGCCCGCGTTGGCGAAGTGACGTCGGCGCTCCAGGGACTGGGCGAGCACGTCCGTTCCGCGACCAACGGCATCGAAGCGGGCCTCATTTCGGAGAGCGGCCACGCGGTTCTCGTCCCGGTGCGCCTCGTCGCCGATGAGGACGACGTCGAGGACGCTGGCAAGCCGATCATCACGGCGATTGCGGCGCTCAACGGCAAGGATGGCTTCGTTGTCGCCACTGGCGGCGACGCGAGCGCTGGCTACGCCTTCACCGAGGCCTCGAAGAAGGACCTCGAGACGGCCGAAATCTACGGCATCCCGATCGCGATGGTCATCCTCGTGATCGTCTTCGGCGCCCTCGTGGCCGCGGGGCTCCCGATCCTCCTGGGACTCATGTCCATCGCCATCGCCGTCGGCATCGCGGCGGTCATCGGCCAACAGTTCGAGCTTTCGACCTTCCTGGTCAACTTCGTGACGACGATGGGCCTCGCCGTCGGGATCGACTACTCGCTCCTCATCATCCAGCGGTTCCGCGAAGAGCGGCGGCGCGGGCTTGAGCGCGATGCGGCGATCATCCACGCCGGGGCGACGGCGAGCCGCGCCGTCCTCTTCTCGGGCATGGCCGTGATTGTGGCGCTCGCCGGCATGCTTCTTGTCCCGAACAGCATCTTCCGGAGCCTTGGCGTCGGCGCCATGGTGGTGGTCGCGGTCTCGATTGCGGTCGCGCTCACGCTCCTCCCGGCCATCCTTCGCCTCCTCGGCGACCGCGTGAACGCCGTCCATATCCGCGTGCCGGGCCTCGCCCGGCGCACGCCGAAGCAGGGACACTCCTTCTGGGACCGGACGACGGCGATCGTCATGGAGCACCCCGTGATGAGCATCGTGGTCTCGGCGGGACTCCTCCTCGCGGCGGCCTCGCCGGTGCTCACGCTGAAGCTCGGTTGGGCCGGCGTTTCGACGCTTCCCGCAGAGAGCAGCGCACGCCAGGCCTTCGACCTCTTGGCGCAGGAGTTCCCGGCGACCACGCTGGCGCCGGCCCGCATCGTCATCGACGCCCCCGACGTGACCGCGCCCAGGGTCCAAGCGGCCACAGAAGCCCTCCGCGCCAGGCTAGCGCAGGACGTTGAGTTCGGCGCCATCGAGACGACCGTCTCACCCGACAAGTCGCTCGCCTTGCTCTCGGTCCAGCTTCCGGGCGACCCCCAGGGCGAGGCCGCGAAGGACGGCATCGTCCGGCTGCGCAACGAGCAGATCCCGGCCGCCTTCGGTGGCGGAGAGGCGACGGTCCTGGTGACAGGGGTGACCGCCGGCGGGATCGACGACACGTCGGTCATTTCGAGCCACACGCTGCCAGTGTTCGGCTTCGTGCTCGGCCTGTCGTTCGTCATCCTGCTGGTCGTCTTCCGGAGCATCGTGGTGCCGGTCAAGGCGCTCATCATGAACCTGCTTTCCGTTGGTGCGGCCTATGGCCTGATGGTGCTGGTCTTCCAGCACGGCATTGGCAACGAAATCTTCGGCTTCCATCAGTCCGACACCATTGAGAGCTGGATCCCGCTGTTCATGTTCGCGACGCTGTTCGGCCTCTCGATGGACTACCACGTCTTCCTGCTCACCCGGATCCGCGAGCGCTTTGAGCACACCGGCGACAACAAGGAGTCGGTTGCCTACGGCGTCCGCACGACGGCCGGGATGATCACGGGAGCGGCGGCCATCATGGTCGCGGTCTTCGGTGGCTTCGCTGCTGGCCAGATGGTGAGCTTCGAGCAGATGGGCTTCGGCCTCGCGGTCGCCGTCCTGCTCGACGCGACGATTGTCCGCTCGGTGCTGGTCCCGGCTTCGATGGAGCTGCTTGGCGCGGCGAACTGGTACCTGCCGGCCTGGCTCAAGTGGCTCCCGAAGGTCGATGTCGAAGGCGGGACGACGACCCGGCCAGAGCCCAAGCCTCGTGCGCGCTCCGGCGCGGTCGAGGTCCTGCCCTCCGGCCGGTAGCCGCCGCGGGCCCACGAGCCCATGGCGTCCCGTTTCGGGGCCCGGACACCCACGGGTGTCCGGGCCCTGACGCGTTTGGGAGCGGGCTACCGTTCCCAGGAAACAGCGTAGGCGACATTAAACACCTCGCGACGGTTGGCGAAGAGGAGAACGACACGCGCCCGAGGGCTGCCACGCATGTGGAGCACTCTTGCAGATTGAACGGGGGCCCTGCAAGCCAACTCGGCCGGGCTTTACTGGCCGGCCATCGCGCGGTCCGTTTCGATGGCGAGGTGGCGGAAGCGGTCCTGGCCGACCGAGATGAACAGCCCCTCGGACTCGGCGAGCAGCGTTTCACTGTCGTGGAGGGTCGCAGTCGTAAAGATCTTGCGGCCTTCGACGCGGTCCACGCGACCGCGGAAGGTGAGCTCGCGGTAGAGCGGCGTCGGCCGCCGGTAGCGCACCGTCAGCGTCCCGGTCATGCCCGGGTTCCCCGTCGCCGATTGCACCATCCCGAGGACCTCGTCGAAGGCGGCGGCGACGTGGCCGCCGTGGACGTGCCCCGGCGGACCTTCGTACGCAAGCCCGAAGGTAGCGGAGCCGACCACCTCGGCCCCTTCTACCCGCAGGAAAAGCGGTGGCGCGATGGGGTTGCCCGGGCCGGAAAGCGGGCTGTTGTCGTAGAACCCGGCGCTCGTGCCAGAGGTGCTGCGTTCGGCGAACCCCCAGAGCGGGCGGTCGCGCGGGCCATCGCGGAGCGCGGAGTTGAAACGCTCCAGGTCCCCTGCGGCCGCTTCGATGTCCGCTTCGGGGAGCCCGGTCTCCATCATCAGCTCGATCGTCTCGCGGAGGGCCGAGGCGAGGCGGTGGAGGGCGGCGCGCTTGCCTTCAGGTGGGGCGGAGTCGGGGAGCCAACGGTGGGAGGAGGGGCGCAGTTCGGTCACGGGCTCAGTATCCGAAGTCTGGGGGCTAGAGACATCGAAGCGCCGCACGGGCTGGTCCTCCGTGCGGCGCTGAGGTCTGGCCTTGGTGCTTGGCGCTTGGCTGCTACTTGGTCAGGATGGTTGAGGTCGGACCCGAGCCCGTGCCCTGATAGCTGCCGTTGGGGAGCGGCGTCACGATGTCGATGAACCGGCCGGTGATTTTCATTTGGCCGCCGCTATCGCTGAGGCCTTCGAGGAACATGAAGGCAAAGCCGAGGATCGTCGAGTTGTTCGGGTTCGCAATCCGGTTGACGACCGGAAGGATGATGATGCGCGGACTATTCAGGCACTTGGGCCTGATGGAGACACTCCCGTCTGAGTTCACGCGGAGAACATCCGTGAACCCATGCCCCGCGCATCCTGAAGGGGCGACCCGCGCGAGCCGTGTCTCCACGCCATCCTTGGAGGGGCCGACCATGTTGCCGGTCTGTGGGTTGATCAGGTCGCCGACTTTGTAGAACGTTGTGGAGCCGTTCAGGATGTTTTCTTTGTACTCCGAGGCGCCCGTCGCATCCAGGACGAGGCCTCCGAAGTCGCCGCCGAAGTTCTCGCCTGCACCGTACTTCAGCGTGCAAGAGACGTTCGGGGTGAACCTCGGGAGCCCGCCCGACGTGAGGCCGATGTAGCATGCGTTGTTGAACAGCGTACTGTTGCTGCTTGTGTTTGGGACAAGCCCCCAGGGCAGGATCCCAGTGCCGCCGTCGAAGACGGCTTTGCGGGCCGAGGCTTCCGCCGAGACCGTGCTGCTGTTGATGCCGAGGACCTTCATGAAGAAGAACGGCACGTTTCGCGATGCGACGACCTTGATGGTGTCGTTTGTCGTTGCTGTTTGTGAATAGGAAACGACGGCTGTGGTGCCAGTCGCGCCGTTGAGGCCGACGTATTGCAGCGCGATGGTGCCGGCCGCCGAGGTGTTTGGCAACTCGCGGGCTGCCGCGAATGCGCCGGCGTCCGCGGCCTTCTGCAGGTCGGACTTTGCCCAAACGAGTTGGCCGACATCGACAGAAAGGCCGACAAGGCCGCAAATGCCGGCCAGCCCGGCTGCGAACAGGATCAGCGCTTGGCCATGCTCACGCCGTCTTTGAAATGCCGAGAAAATCCCCATGGATCGTGCTCCTCAACCTAAGACCGATCCGCTCTCCGGGATTGTCGTCCCGCGGGGCGTGCCCGGTCAGTCGCCAACTGGTGTCAGCACGGAGGAAGCTTGGGGCGGGACGCCGTTAGCCTGCGGAAGGTGGAGGCTGCGCGAGCGCGAGCCGCGTGAAGTGTTCGTGCGCCGCCCGGCGCAGGGCGCCCATCGCCTGTTCGAAGACGATCGTGCCGACGACGACGGCCTCGACCGCTTGGTCGCGGTCTGTCCCGCCGCCAGCTTCGCCGAGCGTGAACGCGATCTCCTGTTTCGCGACTCCTTCGACCGCCTGGGCATAGGGGATGAGCGCTTGCCACGGGATCGGGATGGGGAACGCGTCGCGCAAAGCGAGCAAGGTCGTCGCGAGCCGGCGGTGCGCCGAGCCCCGGTGGACCTGCCAGCCAAGGTGGACAAAGAGCTGGTCGATTTCGGTTTCGGCGGCGGCCAAGCCGGGCGCTGGCGTGCCCTGGGCTTCGTCCAGCGCGTCCGAAACGGCGCCAAGGAGGTCGATCGTCGGGAGACCGCCGTCATCGATCGCGTCGATCAGCCGTTTGATCGTGAGGATGCTCAAGCCGGCGACGTCGCGCAGTGCACGGATCGCGCGAAGCCGGCGGACGTGACGATCGTTGTAGTCGGCTTGGTTGGGGCCTGTGCGGCGGCCGGCCGGGAGCAAGCCTTCGCGGAGATAGAATTTGATGGATGCGACGGGCACCCCTGTCGACTGGCTCAACTCGCTGATGCGCATAGGTAGGGCAATGCGTCCGGTGTTCCCGTGGCCTGCTACGCTCGCGGCACGGGAGTGATGGACTTGAGGATAGTGAGACTATCGGATACTGTCACTATCCATTGAGGTGATACATGTCGAGTGGCCATGACTCACTGATTGCGGTCCAGGGCGTAGAGAAGGCCTATGGGGCCACACGCGCGCTGCGTGGCGTCGACCTCGAGGTCGCGCGGGGCGAGGTCTTCGCGCTGCTCGGTCCCAACGGCGCTGGAAAGACGACGCTGATCGAAATCTTGGAGGGCTATCGCGTCCGGACATCGGGCGATGTCCGCGTGCTCGGCGAAGATCCGGCTTCGGCCTCCCGTGCCTGGCGGGCGCGGATCGGGATGGTGTTGCAGAGCACCACCGTCTTCGACCAGCTCACGCCCGCCGAGGTGGTGTCGCAGTTCGCGAGCTATTTTCCGGCGCCGCTCCCCGCGGCCGAGGTGCTCCACGCTGTGGGCCTCACCGAAAAGCGGGATGTACGCATGCGGAAGCTCTCGGGCGGCCAAAAGCGCCGGGCCGACCTCGCCGTCGGGCTCGTGGGCGACCCAGAGCTCATTTTTCTCGACGAGCCGACGACGGGCCTTGACCCCGAAGGGCGGCGACAGCTTTGGGAGGTGATCCGCGGGTTCGCGGCCCGCGGCAAGACGGTCATGCTCACCACGCACTACCTGGACGAGGCCGAACAGCTCGCGGACCGCGTCGGCGTCATCGTTGGCGGCCGCTTGGTCGCGCTAGGCCCGCCGGGCGCCCTCGGAGGTCGCGCTGGTGCGCCCGCCACGGTCCGTTTTGCCTGCGAGGGGGCGCTCGCCGGGCAGCCGATACCCGCGGTACCGGGGAATGTCGTGGTCGAAGGGCAGGTCGTGTCGGTTTTGACGTCGCACCCTACGGCGGTGCTGCGCGAGCTCACCGCCTGGGCCGCAGCTGCCGGCTGCGATGAACTGCCCGGCCTCGTTGTGACGCGGCCATCCTTGGAGGATGTCTATTTGCAGCTCGTGCGCGCCGAAGATCGCGACGTGCTCGGGGGGGCGGCATGAACACGAAGCTTCCTGGCACCCTGCGGCTGGGTTGGGAGCGGACGAAGCTCGAGTTGCGCGTATTCGTTCGGACGCCAGAGCAGGTCTTCTTCACGTTCACGCTGCCTGTCTTGTTCCTGTTTGTATTCGCCTCAGTCTTCCAAGGGACGATCGACGGGGGCGACGCTCGGGAGATCTCGTTCGTCCAGTATTTCCTGCCTGGCGTCATCGCTTCGGGCGTGATGAGTACGACGTTCGGCAACCTGGCGATCGCCATTGCGATCGAACAACACGATGGTCTCCTGAAACGGCTCGCCGGGACGCCGCTGCCCAAGACCTCGTTCTTCATCGGCAAGCTGCTGACGGCGGTGACGCTCACGGTCGTCCAGACAGCTATCATGCTCACGGTCGCGGTGGTGTTATACGACGCAGACCTGCCGGCGGACGCCGCGCGGTGGGGGACGTTCGTCGCTGTGCTCGGCATGTCCGCGGCGGTTGGCGCGGCGCTCGGGATCGCTTATACGCGGGCGATCCCGAACTCCAGCTCGGCCGCTGCGATCGTGCAGCCGCCGTTCCTCATCCTGCAGTTCATCTCGGGCGTCTTCTTCCGCTACTCGGAGATTCCCGGCTGGCTGCAGGCGATCGCGTCGGTGTTCCCGCTTCGCTGGATGGCCGAAGGGTTCCGCTACGCGCTCCTGCCCGATTGGTTCGGCGAATTTGAGTACGACGACGGGACGTGGGGCTGGCAGTGGCCGGTCGCGGTACTGGCCTTCTGGCTCGTGCTCGCGTTCGCATTGGCGCTCCTGCTCTTCCGCTGGGACCGGCAGCGCGAGCGGTAAGCTACCGGCCCGCTGAAAGCATCCAGCAGGCCCGCAAAGGGAGGATCTCGATGGCTGCGCTGATCAAGGAACGGGTGACCCCAACGGTAGACGGCGACTTCGTCGTCTTCCTCATCGGCATGCGGGTGAACAAGCCGTGGAAGCCATGGAAGTGGCTGCCGGTGTTCATGGCAATGCCGCGGATGTTGCGGGAGCTCGCCCGCAATCCCGAGAGCGGCCTGCTCGGCGCGCGCCTCGTGCTCGGGAGTCCGCTCTCGCCGATGGTCGTCCAGTACTGGCGGTCGTTCGAACAGCTCGAGCGGTATGCGCGCGATCGCGACCAGGCGCATCTCCCGGCTTGGGCGAAGTTCAACCGCGCGGTCGGCTCGAACGGCGATGTCGGGATTTGGCACGAGACGTATCTCGTCCCGGCGGCGAACGTCGAGGCGGTTTACAACAACATGCCCCGGACTGGCCTAGGGGCGGCCTTCCCCGTCGAGCCGGCAGTCGGCCGGAAGCGGACGGCGGCGCAGCGCGCCGGGCTCCGTGACTCAGAAGGCGAGGGGCTTCCGGGTTAGGCGTCGCTGCCCACAGTCCGTCGAGGCTGTACGCTGACGTCGATATGCTGGAGCTGACGCGACGGTTGTTGAGCGCTGCCGAGGGCGGCGAACCGGTGATTCTTGCCTCGATCCTGGAGGCGGGACCGCGGCCAGTGGAGCCCGGCGCGCGCCTGCTCATTGAGCGGGGCGGAGGCAGGATGGGGTCGCTCGGCGATGCCGCACTCGACGGCCTTGTCGCTGGCTACGCCGCTGATGCGTTTCGCCGCCACACCGCCGAGACCGTGTACGTCGTGGGCGCCCGCGAGGCGGTGGCGGAGGACGTCGAGTCGGCAACTGGCCATCCCGCCGGCGCCTGGGCGCTTTCGACCCGGACAGTTGCTGGTGCGACGGCGATTTACCTGGAAGTGGTCGAACACAAACCGGTCTTTCTTGTGGTCGGCGCCGGGCACGTCGGGCGCAGCCTCGCCAAGATTGCGGACTTTCTCGACTTCCACGTCGCGGTCCTGGATGACCGCGAGGAGTTTGCCGACGCGGAGCGCGTCCCCGAGGCCGATGAGGTGATCTGCGACGATTTCGAGGCGGCGCTCGACCGTTACCCGATCGACGCAAACACCCACATCGTGATGGTGACACGTGGCCACAAACAGGACGAGATGTCGCTTCGTCGCGTGCTCGGGCGAGGTGCGGCCTACATCGGGATGATTGGCTCAAAGCGCCGGACCGGCGCCGTGTTGGAGCACTTGCTCTCCGAGGGGTATCCGGCTGGCGAAATTGCCGCGGTGCGGACCCCGATCGGGCTCGATATCGGCGCCGAAACGCCCGAAGAGATCGCGATCAGCATCATGGCCGAAGTGGTCATGCTCCGGAACGGGGGCGAAGGCGGCCCGATGTACCATCGCCCCGGCCACCTCCGCGGCTAAACCGGCCTACCAGCGCAGGGTCGCGGCGATCCCCTGATGTTCCCCAGCCAAGGCGGCGAGCCGGCAGAATCGCGTGGAAGCCCCGCCCGAGACGGCCGCCCGGAGCGCTTTGTTGAGCGCGTCGTCGTGGCCGAGGCCGGCGCGTTGCCGGACATCTTCGGCGGTCCCCCAGCACGAGGCGGCGTCCTCGTGGAGCACGATCTCGGCGATTTGCATCCGGGTCGCGGCGCTGGCGACGCCTTCGAGCCCGCGGGCGACCGTCCCGCTGCTCCCGAGGAGCGAGCGTCCGAATGCATCTCCCTCGTCCAACTGGTGCGCGGTCGAGAGGTCGATTGCGAGATTCAGGGCGGCGTGGGCCTCCGCCTCGGGGCCGAGCGCCGCGCGGGTGATGGCGCGGCTCGCGACGTTCGCCGGGAGGTGGGAGAGGAGGAGGGCGCGGGCTTCGGGGATGCCCGCGACGACGAGGATATCGCCGGCCTTCATGATCTCGGTGACGGCGTTGGCGGCTTCCCGGCCTGCGGCGAGGCGGTGCTCTTCGATCGCGTGGGCCGTCCGGTTGCGCGAATGGCCGCCAGCATGGGCGCCGCCGCCACTGCGCCCCTCGACGTTGTTCCGGCCTGCGGTGGCCCGGGTGGCGTGGGCGTCACCGGTTACGTCGGACTCACCCGCGGTCCCCGCGCCTGCGACGCGGACGACATGCGCCGAGTGGAGGTCCACAGTGGCGACGACAACCGGCTGGGCGAGCAGATAGCGGAGCCGCTCGACTTCGAAGAGCCACGGTGCATCGCCCACGCGGATGTCGTTGCGCGGCGGCACGGGCGAAGCGACCTCGGCCCAATAGCGGCCTTCGGGGTCGGAGGCTGCGAAGAAGCCCTTGGCGCCTTCATCGACGGCGGCCCTCACGGCGCCTTCGATTTGGGTCCGGAGGGCGTCGTCGTTCGGCGGGAAGCCGCCCGCGGCCAAGCCCTCGGTGAGGACGGTTTGCCAAGGCGGGGCGACATCTCCGCGCCCGCGAAGGTCGAGGGCGACTGAGACAACCCGGCCAGGGCCATCCCAAGAACGGAGTTGGCGGGTAAACAGCGTAAGTGGGTCGGATGTCGCGTCCATTAACGTCCCCTCGGATGGTCTGACTCCACCCTATGCCCGGACGACCGGCAGCGGAACCGCCGGTTGTCGGCCAGATCCGGACCGAGGGGACGTGAGGAAGCGCGAACGTTAGAACACGGCGATGGGGTTCACGGGAGAACCGGTCCCGCCGCGGATGTGCAGGGGGTTCACCGTGAGCAGGAACTCCCAGCGGCCTTCCTCGGCGCAGGCCGCCGCGAGCGGCTCCAGGAGCGCGTTGTCGAGCAACGGCATCCCCATGTAGACGATCGTGATCACGTGGACGGGACCGCCGGGGGCCGTGTCGAACGCTTGGTAGCCGCAGGGTTCGGCATCCAGCTGGTCCCAGCCGAGGAGCGCTGCGTCGTACCGCTTGAGGACGGGGCAGACATCCGCGTGGACGCCCGGGCGGGGCCGGAGGCCGGGCACGTTGCTCGGGTTCGCGGCGTAGAACTTCTCGCGGCCGCTATAGATGAGGACGGCGTCGCCTGCGCGCGGCTTGAGGCCTTGCGCTTTCGCCGCCGCCTCCAGCTCCCAGCCTCGGACGGGGTTGTCGGCGTCGACGTAGTCCACGCCACGGAAGCGCGGGATATCGATGAGGACGCCGCGCGTCGTGATCCCGTTGGACCAGGCGTCGACGGAGCCCGAGCGCGCACCATTGGGCGTGACATCGCTGTTTGGCTTGCCGTTCCACATCTTGCCTTCCCAGAAGATGTGGCAGAGGGCGTCGACGTGGGTCGTCGCGTAGCCGTGGAAAAGGATGCCGATGAAGTCGACGCTGGCGGCGTTCGAATAGCGGAGGTAGTGCTGGGCGGGGTTCCAGTTGCCAGGCCCACCGACGGTGTTCCAGGGCCGCGAAAGGGAGACGGCGCGGCCGCTTTTCACGAGGACGGCAGCGTCTTTGCGGACTTGCGGGGTGATCAAGTTGATTGTCCCGGCGCTGTCGTCCGGGCCCCAACGCCCCCAGTTCGAACACGACTGGAGGTAGGCGAGGACTTCGGCCTCGCTCGGAAGCGGATGTGCATCAGCCATGATGAATGTGCCCTCCTTCGGCAGTTGGCCCCGGAGCATACGCGCGGCGGCCCGCAAAGGGGGAGTGGCTCGCTAATCGCGCCCCGGCCGGTCTATTTGCGAGGAGGCAGTGGGAAGAATGAGCTGGTCCGCCGGATGTACTCCTCGTATCCGGGGCGGCGCCGCTTGAGCCCGCGTTCGAGCAACGCGACCCCGGAAACCCGGACCAGCAGGAAGGTCATCACCGCGGGGCCGATAAGCGTCCAGAAGAGCTCCGGCCGCGCGATCGCGATGAGCCCGAGGCCCCACCAAACACAGGCGTCGCCGAAGTAGTTGGGGTGGCGGGTGTAGCGCCAAAGGCCGCCGTCCATGACTTTGCCCTTGTTTGCCGGGTCTGCCTTAAACCGCGCCAGCTGCCAGTCGCCGATCGCCTCGAATCCGAAGCCGGCGAGCCAAAACGCGAGGCCGAGGTAATCGATCCAGATCAGGCCATCCGGGCCATCTTCGACCGCCACCATCTGGACCGGCAATGAGACCACGAACATGAGGACGCCTTGGAGCCCGAAGACGGTCGCGAGGCTGATGATCGGGAAGCGCGGGCCCCAATGACGGCGCATGGCCCGGTAGCGGTAGTCCTCGCCTTTTCCCAAATTGCGGCGGGCGAGGTATGCGCTGAGCCGGAGCCCCCAGATGGAGGTCAAGATCACGGCCAGCCATTGCCGCGCGCCATCGCCGTCGCCGGCGAGGAACGCGGTCCACGCAACGACGACGAAGCCGGCCCCCCACGCGATATCGACGATGCTCGCGTCGCGGATGGCGACGCTGATCGCCCAAACAGCGACCATGAGGACGGCAATTGAGGCGAGACAGACGAGGGCAACGGTAAGGGCGTCGGGCATTGATCCAGTGTAGCCACAGGACTAGGCCTGGTGCTCGCCGACGAAGCGATCGACGGCCTCCCACTGGTCGAAGAGCCAGCCAACGCGCGCATCGCGGTCTGCTGGGATGTCCGCCGCAGGGACCCTCCAGAAGTGGATGCGCAGGGTCTGGTGGACGAGGCCGCCGTTGAAGATCTCGCGGTAGCCGGTCGCACGCTCCAGTCCGGAGTGGGCGCAAAAGACGGCGCCGGCCGCCGGGGCCGCCTCCAGGAGCGCGAGCGCTCCCCCCAGCCGAGGTGGGAGCACGTGTTGGAGGCGCTCGGCGCGGGCAGCGAGCGCCGGGTCGCCCGTTTCGCGGAGACGGGCGAGGACGCGGCCCCGGCGGCCGGGGTTGAACAGCGCGCCCTCGGGGAAAATGAGGACACCTTCGTCCGGGCCAAGGTCGCGTGCGAGGTCGGCCACCATCATGACCTCCCGCTCGCCGGCATCAAGCCCGCCGCGGACGAACGCGTTCGGGAGCCGGTTGCCGACGAGGTCGAGGGCTGCGTCGCGGAGCAGCGACCGATTGAGCACCCAGCGCAGGCGGATGCGATGGCGGTCGCTGAGAAAGACGGCGGGGAGCAGGTTGTCGACGACGCAGACGTGGCGCGTGAAGGCGATGATCGGCCCAGGGCGGAGCGCGTCTTCGCCCGAGACCTCCACCCGCAGGCCAAAGAGGAAGCGGCCCGACTGGAACAGCCAGCGCGCCCAGCGGCACTGGAGGTCAAAGTTGGCGCGCGCGTAGGTGTCTGGCAACATCGCGGGGCGCCGCAGCCAAAGGGCCACGCTCGCGACGATCGCGAAGACTTCGGCAGTGAGGTACACGCCGGCCATGAGCACGGAACGGGTGATCACGAACTGGCGGTGGGCGACGAGGTCGGCGAGGACGGCCAGCACGAGGAGCGGAATGGCGACGACGAGGTAGCCGAGCCAGACGATCACGAAACCCGGCAACGTGATGGCGCGCCGCGCGATGCGCTGCAGGGCCGGTTCTCGAGGCGTAACCATTCCGGTGCAGAGGCTACAGGAGGGGGTTGCTATACGGACCGAATGGCCCCGACGGCGGATAGGTGGCCCCGACGAACGGCGGTTCTCCAACCGGGAGAAACGAGCGTACGATGCCGTACGACATTCTAGTGCAGCGGTGGAACCATGACGACAAGCTACGACCCAATCGCTGAGGCGCGCCGCCTGGCGCCGCTCATCGCCGCCCACGCGGATGAAACGGAAGCCAGCCGGCGTTTGGCGCAGCCGGTGGTCGACGCTTTGCGAGACGCGGGACTCTTCCATCTGTTCGTGCCGGCGGCGTACGGCGGTCGAGAGGCGGGCCCCGTCACCGCATGCCAGGCGATCGAGGAGGTCTCGTCGGTCGATGGCTCGGCAGGCTGGTGTTTGATGATCGCGTCGCAGAACGCGGCGTTTGGCGGCTTCTTCGAGCCGTCCACCGCGAAGGCGGTGTTCGGGAGCGGTGGCATCCTCGCCGGCGTCGCCCGGCCGATCGGCCGGGCCGTGATTGTCGAGGGCGGGTACCGCGTTTCCGGGCGTTGGCCCTTCGCGAGCGGGAGCACGCATGCGACCTACCTCGCGGGCGAGTGTGTCATCTATGACGGTGATACCCCGAAAGCGGGCGCGCACGGGGGCCACAGCGTGATGGCGATGGTCCCGGCCGCCGACGCGGTTATCCACGACACCTGGTACACAACGGGCCTGCGTGGCACTGCGAGTAACGAGATCGAGTTTCGCGACGTCTTCGTGCCCGAGGCATTTGCGATGGAGATGTTTCCGCCGGCCCCCGTGCACCCGTGGCCGCTCTTTCGCTCGTTGGCGTTCATCTTTGTCACGCATGGCTCACAAGCGGTCGGGGTTGCGCGCGGGGCCGTCGCGGCGGCCACCGCGATCGCCAAGGCGAAGCCGTATTGGGGCACCGAAAAGCCATCGAGCGAGCAGGGGCGCATTCAGTATGTCCTGGCGGAGGCGATGGTGACCGTCGAAGCGGCGCGCGAGCACATGTACGGCGCGACCCAGCGCCTTTGGGATGCCCTCCTCGCGGGTTCTCCGACGCCGCAGCTCAACAGCCGCATGCGTCTCGCCGCGAGTTACGGGGCGACATCCAGCGTCCGCGCGGTGGACCTCGTCCACAGCGCGATGGCGACATCGGCTATCTTCGAAAAGAACCCGCTGGAGCGGCGCTTCCGGGATATCCACACAGCGGCGGCGCACGTAATGATCGGCCCGCTGACCTACGAGGCTGCGGGCCGCGTGGAACTCGGGCTCCAAGCGATGATGCCGTTCTTCGAATAGCCGAGGCGATTATTGGCGTAGGTAGGTCTGGCGGGTGGTTGTGGGGATCAGCGCATACGTCTGTTGCTGGACGTCGATGGCAATGCCCATATTCTCCATCGGCAGAATGCCAATCAACGGCTCGACGCCTTCTGGCAGTTCCAGGACCTCGACTGCCCGCGAGCGGCCATCGATCGTGAGCTCGCAATGGTCGTACAGCCCGATCTCCGAGATGCCGCGGGCCGTCACGACGACGACGGTCTCGCGCCTCGGGAGCCGAAGCCGGGCGATGACGGAGGCGGGCAGGCAGAGGTGCGTGGCGCCGGTATCGAAGAGCCCCGTGACATCTGCTACGCGGTCGGTAGCCGGGCCCCAGTCAGCCGGGGCAGCGCCGAGCCGATCCAGCGAGTTCGAGACTCGAATCCGGGCGGTGACCCGACCCACGTCTTCACCCCAACGTGGCATGTGTGGCGCGGCTGGGGCTTCAGGAGTCACAGTGGCCATGGGACGATTGTACGCGTTTCTGGCGGTCCTTTAGTAGCTTGCACTGCCGTCGCGGTCATCGCGTATCCTTAACCTTCCGGCGCCCGCGGAGCGGGGCCCGGGAGGTTCGAACGTGCAGCTTGCAGATGTTTTCCAGCGGCCATTGCGGGACCTCCGCATCTCGGTGACCGACCGCTGCAACTTTCGCTGCACGTATTGCATGCCGCGGGAGGTCTTCGGGCCTGGCTTCCAGTTCCTGAACCGCGCCGAAATCCTGAGCTTCGAGGAGATTACCCGCCTCGCGCGGATCTTCGTCGCCCACGGCGTCGAGAAGATCCGGCTCACCGGCGGTGAGCCACTCGTCCGGCGGGACTTGGCCTCGCTCATTGCCCAACTGCGGGCCATCGATGGCCTGAAGGACCTGACGCTGACGACGAACGGGTCGCTGCTCCGCCGCCAAGCCCAGGCGCTGAAGGACGCGGGCCTGCAACGCATCACCGTCAGCCTCGATTCGCTCGACGAAGCCACCTTCCAGCGGATGAACGACGTTGGTGTCAGCGTGGCGACCGTGCTCGACGGGATCGATGCGGCACGCGAGGTGGGCCTTTGGCCGATCAAGGTCAATGCCGTCGTCGAGCGCGGCGTGAACGACCACCAGATGGTCGACCTCGCCCGCCATTTCAAAGGGACCGGCATCATCCTGAGGTTCATCGAGTTCATGGATGTTGGCTCGACCAACGGCTGGCAGCTCGACCGGGTGGTCACCCTGCGCGAGATGGCCGAGGCCATCGACCGGGAGCTGCCGATTGAGCCGGCGAGCGCGAACTATCGCGGCGAGGTCGCGAAGCGCTGGCGCTACAAGGATGGCTCGGGCGAGGTCGGCTTCATCAGCAGCATTTCGCAGCCGTTCTGTGGCGACTGCACGCGCGCGCGGCTGAGCCCCGAGGGCGAGCTCTACACCTGCCTTTTTGGCACGAAGGGCCACGACTTCCGCGCATTGCTTCGGGATGGGAAGAGTGACGACGAGATCGCGGAGTTCCTTAAGGGCGTGTGGCGTGTGCGCGATGACCGTTACTCGGAGCTGCGCACCGCCGAGACCGCTGGCCTCCGCAAGGTGGAGATGAGCCACATCGGCGGCTAATTCGGCCTACACAGCCCCTTCCGGACGAGCGGATGGTCTGGCGTGAGTTCGTAGCCCATGAGGAGAAGGGCGCGGACGAGGGTGTCGCGGAGCGCGGCGTCCGTGACGCTGGGTCCGCCCGGCATCGGCTTCCAGAGGAGTTCGACCACTTCGACGCCCGATTCGTCCGCGTTGGGGACCTCAATTCGCCCGCCAGGGACGACGGCAGCGCCAAGCCGCTCGTAGAACCGCACGCGCCGGTGGGTCTGCGCGTGGTGCTCGGGCGTATCGCCGGGGACATCGCGCGCCTCGACTTCCCAGAAGAGGCCCTCGACCTTGTCCGCGTAGGCCGCTTCGAACCAGCCGAAGAGTTCGGCGCCAGCGCCTTGGCTGCGACGCTCGGGGTCGACGGCGAGATAGGCCAGGTAGGCGAGGTTCGGGTCTTCGTAGCGGGCCGCCGCCCAGAAGCCAATCACCTCCCCTTCACTCAAGCCGGCGACGACCGCGCAGCGTGGGTCCGCGGCAGTTGCGACGAAGTCGTCCCAGGGGTCGCGCTCTTCGGGACGAAACGACGCCTCGTAGATGGCGCGCACCTGGGCGAGCTGCCGGGCGGTGAGTCCGGCGAAAGGGACTCGGATGAGTGCCATGCGACCATCGTAGCGCGGCCCGCGAGGTTAAGGCCGGCCGGTGGCGGTGGATTCCCACGCCCACTCACTCACATACTCCGGCACTCCGATACTCCGTTACTCAAAACAAGGGGGCACGCAGATGAAAGACTTCGCCGGCAAGGTCGCCGTAGTCACAGGGGCGGCGAGCGGGATGGGGCTCGCGTTCGCACACCGCTTCGCCGAAGAGGGCATGAACGTCGTGCTCGCGGACATCGAGTCCGAGCCGCTGGCGATGGCGGAGGCCGCCGTGAAGGCGAAGGGCGGCGGCAAGACACTCGCCCTCCGCACCGATGTCATGTCGAAGGACGCCGTGGATCGCCTGGCCGATGCGGCCTTTAAGGCGTTCGGGAACGTCCACATCGTGTGCAACAACGCGGGCGTGATTGCCTCGGCCGCCAACCTGCGGCGCCCCTCCTGGGAGTCGAGCCTGGACGAGTGGGACTGGGTGCTCGGAGTGAACCTGATGGGCGTCGTCCATGGCGTCCGGGCTTTCGTCCCCCGGATGCTCGAAAACGGCGAGGAGGGCCACATCGTGAACACGGCCTCAATGGCTGGCATGATGAGCGGCGACAACGCTTACAACGTCTCCAAGTTCGGCGTCGTGTGCCTGACTGAAGGGCTCTACAAGCAGTTCAAAGGCATGGGCGCGAGGCTCTCGGCCTCGGTGCTCTGTCCGGGCCTCATCCGGACCGCGATCCTCGACGCCGAGCGGAACCGGCCGGCCGACCTCGGTGCGCCGGTGAACATCGCGGAGCTCCGAGCGGACCTTCGCGACTTCACGAACACGTTCACGGCGGCGCTGAGCCAGGGCATCGACCCGGCCGAGGTTGCACAGCTGGTGTTCGAATCCGTGCGCGACGACCAGTTCTACATCTTTCCGGTGCAGCCGGGATACCTGGACATCCTGAAGGTACGCCTGGACGACATTTCCCAGCAACGCAACCCGACGATGATCGCGAGGTAGGCTGGCCGCCCCTTCTGCCGAAGGGCGGCCAGCCCTCACCGGTGGGTGTTCTACGACCCGGCGGCGAGTTGGGGCCGGCTTTCGCCGCCTTTGAGCACCGCGAGGCGGGACTCGACTTCGACCTCGTCCAGGTCGTCGTCGAGGTCTTCGAATTGCTCTTCGAGCGAGGAGGCGGCCACTTCGGCCATACCGCGCGCGAGCGCTTCCTTGCGCTTGATTGTCTCTTCGAAGCGGGCGAGGTCGCTCGTCGGGTCCATGACGGAGACGTTCTTGACGGCGGACTGGACTTGGAGCTGGGCCTTCGCCAGCTTGGCACGGGTCACGAGCTCGTCGCGCTTCTGCACGAGGCCGGTCCGCTTCTCGCGGAGGCGGTTGAGCCCGTCCTTGAGCTTGTCGGTGAGCTGCGTCTGGTTGGTCACCTGCTCGCGGAAGGTTCGCTCCTGGTCTTCGAAGCCCATCTGGCGGCGGAGGGCAACCTTGGCGAGGTCATCGAACTTGTCGGCTTCGACGGCCCTGCCTCCGGCGCGAAGTTCGTCGGCCTTGCGCGAGGCGGCGACGGCCTTGGCGCCCCAGTCGTTCGAGGCCTTTTCGGCCTCGGCAAGGTCTTCTTCGAGCATGCGGAGGTTGCCGACCGTCTGGGCGACCGCCTTTTCGGCTTCCGCGATGTTCGACGTGAAGTCGCGGATCAGCTGGTCGAGCATCTTCTCGGGGTCTTCGGCCCGGTCGATGAGGGAGTTGATGTTGGCTTTCGCCAGGTTGGTGACACGGCCGAGGATGGAATTGGACATAAGGGCCTCCAGCGAACGAATTGTGGCGAGCGGCGGGCAAGGTGTCGAGCCGCCCTTGAGGAATTGGGTGCGGGCGCCTACCACCTCCCGCCGCGGGACCGGCCCTTGCCAAACGCCGAGCCTGCCATGCGCCCGCCGATTTTGGCCGCAGAGCCCCAGGAAGAACCGCCGAAACCGCCTCCCCGCTTGCCGCCGCCACCAAGGATGCCCCCGAGCACTTCGCCAATGATCACGGCGCCCGCTTGGGTCGCGATGTCGGCGCCGGAGCTGCGGGAACGGCCCGATGGCCAGCGCGGGAAGGCGGGTGGCGCTGTCCGGCCGGAAGGGACCTGCAGGTCGCGGTCCCAGCGGTCGAAGTCGCCGCGAGCAAGGTCGTAGGCTTCGTCGGCACGCTTCCGGGCCTTGGCGGCGAGCTCAGCGGCCGCCGTCGGGTCCGCGGATTCGAGGCGTCGCGCCTCTTCGAGCGCCTGGGTCGCGTCGGCGAGGCGCGTCCTGGCCTCACGGCCCACGCCGTCGCGTCGCGTCGCCAGGAAGTCTTCGGCGCGGCGCACGGACATCCCGGCGACTTCGAGGTTCGCCGCGAGTTGGGCGCGGGCGCGCGCAAGTTTCGTTTCCTGATCCCGGACACTGGCGAGGATGGCGTCGGCGATGCCGTCGGCGCGCACCGCCTCGGCAAGCGCGGCGATTGCGTCCGGCTGGGCATCGGTCGCGAGCCGCTCGGCGGCGTCGATCGCGGCGGCGCACTCCGCGACCTGGGCCTCGAAGCCGCGCACCTCGCCGCGCTGAATCGCAGCTTGCGCGGCGGCGAGGTCGCGCTGCGCCTCCGCGCGCTTCGCCTGATAGCCGATGGCCGCTTGGCGGACCGCGGCTTGCTGCCGCTCGATAGCGTTGAGGAGCTCACCCGCGGCCGTGACGGCCTCCTGCGCCTGGCGGACCGCGGCGGCGGCCGGGGCGCGTTCGCCGGCTTGCAGCTTTGCCTGTCCGGATTCGGCCGCGGCGTGGGCGAAGGCGAGCCGCTTTTCCGCCTCTTCGAGGTTGCCGGCTACGGGGAGAAAAACGGTGTCGGCGAGGCGGTCCAGCTCGTCGAGGACGACGTCGAGCGGCTGAAGCCGGGCTTCTTGCGTCGCGATCAGCGCGCGCAGCGCGGCGAGCGCTGCCGGGGCCGTCCGTTCAAGGTCGCGGAGCGCTTCGAGCCGGCTTTCTTGGGCGTCGATCACCGCCTGGGCCGCTTTGCAGCGGGCAATCACGGTCTCCATCAGTTGGCGGCGCTCCGCGGGCGGTTCGGGCGTGCCATCGTCGAGCTGTTGGTGGGCGACGAACGCGGCTTTGAGCTCCCCACTGGCGCCATCGAGCGCCTTGCCGATCGCCGCCGCTTCTTCCGGCCCATACTGCGCCTCCGCGAAAGCGGCCTCCTGGCGGGCATCGCGTACCGCTTCATCGGTCTCGAGGAGCAAGCGGCTCGCCTCTTCGGCAAGCTCGGGCGTTGGGCCAGGGAGCGGCACGGCCTTGGCCGGTCCGCCGCCGCGCCGGGAGCGCCGGGAGGCAACGGCCAGGAAGACAACGACGCCGCCCACCACAAGCCCGAGCACGAGGAAGACCCAAAGGACGCTGATGCCCCCACCGGAGCCGCTGCCACCGGTGGTTGCGGGGGCCGGCGCCTTCCCGAGTTCTCCGCGGTTCGCCTCGCCGAGGCCGGAGGCGAGGCGCGTGAGCGCGCCCCCGTAGTCGCCCGAGCGGAGGCCCGGTTCGAGGAAGTCCGCGAGGAGCTCGTCCTGCTCCGTCTCGGTGATTTCATCGAGCAGGAGGTCGCCGAGCCAGAGCTGGTACGTGCGGTCCTCGACGGCGATCACGAGCAGGGCGTCGCTGCCGCCGAGGTTGTTGCGGGCGACGACGGCGTCGGTGAAGTCCGGGATATCGAGAGACCCGGAACTCTGTACGAAGAGCGCGAAGAGCTGGACGTTCTCGTTGTCTTCGAGTTCGCGGATCGCGCGTTCGGCCTCCGCCCACGGGGCTTGCACGCCCGCGAGGTCGGTGATCGGGCCTGTCAGGCGGGGTGCGTCTTGTGCGGAGACGAGGCTTGGGAGAAGCGCGAGGCCCGCGACCAACAGCCAGACGCTCAGGATCTGCCGCTTGCTCTCCACCCAGATCCTGCACGCCACCGATCCCATGGTAGACGATGGCCCGCTGCTCGTGTCGAGTGACACGTGAACGTTATTTCGTCAGCCGAGCGTCCATCTGACGGAGCCGGTAGGCGAGCACTCGCATCACCTCCATCGCGAAGAACGGCGTCTGGCGGATCATCACCATGAACCGCGCCGCGTCGACGCGGTGGACGACGGTCTCCGTCTGGGCGATGGCGGCAGTGCTTCGAGGGCCCTGGTCGATCAGCGCAATCTCCCCGAACATCTCGTCCGGGCCGATGGTGGCGACCTTCACGCCGTCGGCCACGAGGTCGACGGCGCCCCGCTGGACGACGTACATCGCGTCGCCGGGGTCTCCTTGGGCGAAAATGGTCGTGCCAGCGGCGACGAGTTGGCCGTCGCCGGCGTTGCGGAAGAGGCTTGTGGTCGGCGGAGTGTTCACCGGGGTAGGCTCCCGAGGCGATGTTATCGGTCGATGAACGGCCCGCGTGAGGCGGTAGACTACCGGGACTTTGGATATGGAGACCGGCTATGGACGCACGCCTGGCGCTGCACCTCGACAAGCAGGACATCATCGACTCGATCCTCCGTTACGCCTCGGGGATCGACATGCGCGATTGGGAGCTCTACCGCTCGGCCTTTACGGATGAGGTGGAGGTCGACTTCACGAGTTGGGGCGGCGGCGAGGTCCGGCGGCTTTCGGGCGACGCCTGGGTCGCCGGCGTCCGCTCGACGCTGGCGGGGTTCGATGGGACGCAGCACACGCTGACCAACTTCGTGGTCGAAGTCCGTGGCGACGAGGCGACCGCCGTTGTCTACATGTCGGCCCAGCACTATCTGCCGAACGATAAGGGCGATAGCACGCTCACGATCGGCGGGTATTACACGCACGAGCTTGTGCGCTGTCCGAGCGACTGGAAGATCCGCCGCGCGAAGCTGACGGTGACCTGGACAACGGGCAACCGGCACATCTTCGAACTCGCTCGCGCGCGGACGGCCGCGGGTAACGAGTTTCCCAAGCGCGATCGCTAGCGGTTGCGGGAGCGACGGTCCCGGCCGACACTCGGCGGATGCCGAGCGCGGAATTCACGTGCCAGACCTGCGGGACCGGGTTCGACCTGGCGCCAGCTGCCAAGGAGAAGTACCCCAACTGGCGGCCGAAGCAGTGCATTCGCTGCCGGGGCGGCGGCCAGCCGGCCGCGCGGCGGCCGGTCTTCGAGCCGCCCCAGCCCCGGCCCAACGACTTCGCGGCCGCCCCAGCCATACCCGTGGCGCCGCCCGCGCCGCCGACGGCTGAAGGGGAGGCCCGCCTCCTGGCGGTCCTGCAGAAGTACAACGCTGGTCCCAGCACGGGCGTCTTCACCGACGGCGCCTGTTCGGGGAACCCCGGCCCTGGCGGTTGGGGTGCGGTGCGGGTGGAGGATGGCAAGATCGTCGCTGAGCGGCGCGGTGGCGACCCCGGGACAACAAACAACCGGATGGAGCTGATGGCGATGATCGCCGGGCTAGAGATGATCGACCATGACGAGCCGTTCGATGTCTACAGCGATAGCCAGCTCGTGGTGAATACGCTCACGAAGTGGGCCAAGGGCTGGGAGGCGCGGGGCTGGCGCCGCAAGGAGGGCGAGGTGATGAACCTCGACCTCGTGAAGCGTGCCTACGCGCTCTTTTCAGAGCGGCCCAACGTGCGGATCAACTGGGTGCGGGCGCACGACGGCACCCGCTGGAACGAGTATGCCGACGCGCTGTCAACGATCGCCCTACGCTGATGGAGCGTCGGGCTTTGGGTGGCGAGCGCGGACGATGTCGAGGGCGGTCGCGGTGCTCGCGTCCGCCTCCAGGGTGATGCCGTCGACCCACTTCACCGCGTCGAAGCAGCCACCCTTCGCCGGGATGAGGCGGACGGGCCCGCCCTGGTCCCAGTTTATCGGGGCGCCGTCGCGCCGGTAGGCGAGCAAGGCGTCACGGCGGCCGAGGCTTTCGAGCGCGAAGGCTTGGACATACGGCCCGGCGTGGACACAGACGTAGCGGGCGCCGGGGAGCGGGCCGAGCGCATCGACGAAGGTTGCGAGCGGGATGCCGTCGTACTCCGCTTCCTGCCCGTTGCTTGTGTAGGCGCAGCGGACTTCGCCGGTGCCGCCTTTGGCGCCGAGCACGCCACGAGGCCGGCGAGGTCGAAAACGGCGGGCGTCGCAACCAGCCCTCCCACCCGCAATCGCCACGCCCCCAGGTCATCGAGGCGCGGAGGCCCGATGAAGCCGCGATCGGTTGTCGTCATCTCAACACCTCCCGTGGGGCTCGAACATCGGCATCATACGACGGCACCGAGCCGGCACGCGCGCGTCCGGAGGTCGCCCCAGGGGTAGCGCTCGGCCTACGATCGCCGAGATGAGACGCGTTTCCTCTGGCGGTGGTGACCAACGAGCAGCTCCACATCGCGGGATGAGGTGGCGTTGGCCGCCGTTGCTCGTGGTTCTCGCGCTCGCCCTAGCGATGCCTGTCCTTGGCGCATGCAGGGCGGGCTCGGACGCCGGCACGGGCGAGGAGCGCGAACTAGTGGTTTTCGCTGCCTCGTCCCTGACCGAGGCGTTCAAGGAAGCTGGGGCCGCCTTCAGCGAGCGACACACGGGGACGAAGGTGACGTTTAACTTCGGCGCGTCGTCGGCCTTGGCGACTCAAATCAACGAGGGGGCGCCCGCGGATGTGTTCGCAAGCGCCGACGCCGCACAGATGCGGGTCGTCGCGGACAGCGGCAATGCATCAGGGCCGGTGACGTTCGCGACGAACGTCCCGGTCGTGGTCGTGGCGAGCTCCGGGTCGCCGGTCGCGAGCTTCGCGGACCTTGCGAAGCCCGGGCTTCGCCTCGTCTTCGCTGCGCCCGAGGTGCCGATTGGCAGGTATGCGCGCGATATCCTGACGAACGCGTCGCGGGCCAGCGGAGGCCCCGGCGCCGAGTTTTCCGCGAAGGTGCTCGCGAATGTGAAGAGCAACGAAGCCAACGTCCGGGCGGTGCTCACGAAGGTGAGACTCGGGGAGGCCGATGCCGGCATCGTGTATGCCACGGATGCGGGCATCGCCGGCTCCGGCACGACGACGGTCGCGATCCCGGCGGAGTTCAACGTGGTCGCGCAGTATCCGGTTGCCGTCGTCAAGGACGCGGAGCATGTCGCGGTCGCGAAGGCCTGGGTCGCCTTCCTGCTGAGCCCGGAAGGCCAGGCCGTGCTCGCGAAGTACGGCTTCGGGGCGCCCTGACCCGGACGGCGGTACTCCCACGCCATGGGGTGCGCTAGGCTCGGGCGATGAGCAGGGCCGACCGCGCCGCCGGGACCACCGCCATCTTCTTGGGCCTCGCCTTCGCGGTGTTCTTCCTGCTGCCGCTCGCGGGGCTGGTCGACCGGGCGGTCCGCGAGCCGGACACCTGGAGCCTCTTGCGCCGCGACGAGGTGCGCCAAGCGTTGACCCTGTCGCTCTGGACATCGGGCGTCACCGTGGCGCTGGCGACGTTGATCGGCACGCCGGTGGCCTACCTCTTGGCCCGGACGCGGTTCCCTGGGTCTTCGATCATTGATGCGCTGATCGACCTGCCGATCGTGCTGCCGCCGACCGTCGCCGGGGTGGCGCTGCTGACGGCGTTCGGGCGGCGCGGCCTGATCGGCGAGCCGATCGAGGAGCTGACTGGTTTCACGTTCGGATTCCGCACGACGGCCGTCATCATGGCCCAGCTCCTGGTCGCGGCGCCGTTCTACGTGCGGGCGGCGAAGAGCGGGTTCGAAGCGGTCGACCCGCAAGTCGAGCGGGTGGCATACACGCTTGGCGCCTCGCGCATCCGGACCTTCGCCCGGATCACGGTGCCGCTCGCCTGGCCGGCGCTCCTCGCCGGGGTCGTGCTCTGTTGGGCGCGGGCGATGGGCGAGCTTGGGGCGACGCTGATCTTCGCCGGGAACTTCGAAGGGCGGACCCAGACGATGCCGCTCGCTGTGATCAGCGCGTTCGAAGGGTCGTCGCTCGGTGTTGCCGGGGCGATCGCGTTGTCGCTGATCCTGCTCGTGGCGGCGCTCCTCGTGCTCATGGTCTTTCGGGCAGTCGCTGGCCGGGCCGCATCGCTGTGACACTCGCCTTCGCGGCCACGGCGCAATTCGGCGGCTTCCGCTACGAGGCGGAGTTCACCGCGGCGGCCAACGAGATCCTCGTCCTCTTCGGGCATTCTGGGGCGGGAAAGAGCCTCACCTTGCAGTTCATCTCTGGGCTCCTGAGGCCATCGGCCGGACGGATCGAAATCAATGGCGAGCCCGTGTTCGACGCGGCGGCGCGGGTCAACCTGCCGCCCCAGCGGCGCGCCGCCGGCTACGTCGTCCAAGATCTCGCGCTGTTCGACCACCTTTCGGTGGCGGAGAACGTCGCGTTTGGCATCCCGGCTGGGCGTGACAAAGCCGCGCGCGTGCAAGAGCTTTTGGCGTTGCTCGACCTCGTGGGGTTCGACGAGCGGCGGCCGCGCACGCTTTCCGGAGGTCAGCGGCAACGGGTGGCCCTAGCCCGCGCGCTCGCTCGTGAAGCGCCACTCCTCCTGCTCGACGAACCGTTCAGCGCCCTCGACGACGCGCTGCGGACATCGATGCGCCGCGAGTTGCTCCGCCTGCGCGACGAGCTGGGGCTCACGATTTTGTTCGTCACTCACGACCTTCGCGAGGCGCACTATCTCGCGGACCGGGTCGCGGTGTTCGATGCCGGCCGGATTTTGCAGATCGACCGGCGAGAGACCGTCTTCCGCCGGCCGGCCTCACGCCGCGTTGGCGAGCTCACGGGGGTAGCCAACATCTGGCGCGGGACGGTCTGCGAGGTAGACGCAGCGGGCGTGGTCGTTGACATCGCCGGTGCGCGGCTGCGGGCGAACGCGAACGGCGGCGACGGTATGGCCGCGGGGCAGGCTGTCGATGTCTTCGTGCGGGCTGAGCGCGTCAACCTGAGGCGGGATACGGCGCGCGACCCGGCGCGGCTGAACCAGCTACCCGCGCGCGTCACCGCGGAGTTTGCCTACGGGTCGAGCCACGTGCTCCACCTAGCGCCGGAGAGCCCTGGACCAGCGATGGAGGTGGAGATCGCGGCCCGGCCGTATGAGGTGCTCGGGATCGCGGCGCGGCGCAGCTTCGTCGTCGAAATCGACCCCGCGGATATCCACCTCGTAGCGACGCCGTGACGCCCGCAAGTTGGCGATGAGGCGGCGAATGGCGTAGAGATCGGGCCGTGCGCGTTGACCTCTACCTTGAATCGGGCCCACAGAAGAAGACGACGTACGTCCATGTGTTCGAGCCGCTGGGCTGCACTTGGATGCGGCCAACCACGGATGAGGCGCTCGCAGCGGGGCCCGGCGAGGTGCGAGCCTACCTGCGGTTTCTCGGAAATCACGGAGAGATGGTCGAGCAAGACGGACCGCTCGAGATCGCCATCGCGGAGCACCAGATCCTGCGGGGCGCGTTTCTCAGCAGCATGGTGTTCCCGCGGGACTTGGAGCCGTGCTCGGCGGCGGACGCAAAGCGTGACCGAGCGAGGTTCGCGTGGCTCGCGGACGACACATTAGCCCTCGTGGCGGGCCTTTCGCGGACCGAACTTGACGCGACGCCGGCGAAAGGCCGGGCCGTCGCGACGATCATCGGTCACGTCCTGGGCGCCGCCTACGCCTACACGAGCCACTTGAAGCTCCCCGGTGTGCACAAGGTCCGCGCCGCCGTCGAAGCTGGGGAGATCGACGCACGAGACGGCCTGCACGAGGGGGCTGCGGTCATCCTCGACCGTTTGGCCGCGCTCACGCCTGAAGAACTGGCGATGGCCGAGCCGCGCGGAGGGACCGTCCGAGGCAGTTCGCGGATGTTCCGAAGCCTCCTCGAACACGGTTGGGAGCACTACTCGGAGCTTTGCGCGCGCCTTGATGTGGAGCGCTGAGCTCGGTGAGGCCTCAATTCGGGACAGCGAGCACGCAGATGCCCACCAGCAGAAACGAGCAGAGTGAGCCCATGAACAGCCCAGAGACGATCGCGCCGGGATCTTCGCGGCGTTGGGAGGCCGCCGCCGCAAAGCTGAGCCAAGCAACGATGCCCGCGACGAGGACGACGACGCCTGGCCCCTTATGGGCGAGGTTCGCGCCCGCGAAGACGAGGATCCCGCCGCCGAACGCCCCGAGCCAGGTCGCCAGGCCCGGCTTCACCACACCCCGCGCCAGCGCGGCGATCGAAGCGACCGCCACCACGGCGGTAACGACGCAGAACACCCAGGTCCGCGGGAAGTGCTCGGTCGGGAAGAGGCGATCTTGGTCGTAGGCGTAGAAGAGCGCAGCGGCGGCGCCGGCGAGTCTGGCCGCGATGCTGATCGCCGTCGCGACGTTGGCGGGAATGCTCGCGGCGAGCTGGGCGAGCGGGTTTGGGTTCGTCGTAGCTGCGCGGTTCATTGGCCCCCTCCGAGGACGGCATAGGCGAAGGTCACATCGAACGACTTGCACCAGATGATGACCGAGCGGAAGGCCGAGAGGTCGGTGCCCGGCGGGATGACGTAGTTCTGGTTGCCGTTGTTCGCCTTCAGGCGCGGTTGGAGGACGAGGTCGCCGTCGCGGTAGTCGCCGCTGGCGCTGGTGCTCAAGACGACGAACAGGTCTGGCCCGTTCGTGACCGCGAAGTTGCTGAGGAAGGCGTTCAGCGAGCCGTCGGCGAGGCGCTGGAGTTCGACGGTGCCGCGGCCTGTGTGGCCGGGGTCGCCGTCGCGGAATTGGCCTCTGGCGACGACGCCGGGGCCCTGGCTAGGGGCTGGCGTGGGCGTCGGGGTCGCGGTCGGAGCGGGACGCGGTGTGGGAGTCGGTGAAGCCGTGGATGTGGCTGGGGGTTGGGTGGGCTGGGAGCCCGTCGGCGTGGTCGTGGCCGCCGCCGCGGGCGTCGGCGTGGGGGTGGAGGAGGACGCGGATGTCGGGGCGTTGGCCGCTCGCGTCGGGGTCGGGGTCGGGGTCGAAGCAGGAGCGGGCGTGGCGGTCGCACCGGCGGCGGAGGGAGTCGCCGCTGGCGCCTGGACGGCCGCGCCGTCGCCGAGCGGTGCGTAGGCGAAGGTCACGCGGAATTGGCGGCACCAGATAATGACGCTGCGGAACTGCGAGGTGTCCGTGCCGGCGGGGACGTCGTAGTTCTGGGTGCCGTTGTTCGCCTTGAGCCTCGGCTCAAGGACGAGATCGTCGCCGCTATACCGCCCCTCGGCGTCTTTGCTGAGGACGACAAAGAGGTCCGGGCCGTTGGTCACCGAGAAGTTGCTGAGGAGGAGATTCAGGCGCCCACCAGCGAGCCGTTGCAACTCGGCTGCGCCACTGCCTTGGTGGCCGGGGTCGCCGTCGCGGAACGTCCCGCGGGCGACGACGTCGCCGGCGGCCGCGGCGGGCGTGGGCTGTGCGGACGCCTCGCGAAGGCGCTTGGCGACCTTGGCGCCCTCGCCGCAGTTCGATGGTGCGAACTCGCCGGTGAGCGGGTTGCGTTCGTTCACACAGGTCTCGTTGAAATAGTCGCCTGTGAAGGCGTAGCCCAGCCAGGCGAAGACGCCCGCGATCACTAGGACGGCCGGCGCCGAAAAGAACCAAGGGAGCTTTAAGAGCAGCTTCGTCATGCCGGGATACACCTCCCGCGTTTGCGGCGTGGCGCCCACGTTAGCTTCGGCGCCGGGCGTAGAAGCAACGCGTCTCTTACCGGTGTGGTGCGTGCGGCCGCCGTTACAGCGTCTCTTTACTTCGGTCTTGCGCGGGCGATGACCGCCTCAGTGAAGCCCATGGTGTCGAGCTTGCCGCCGAGGTCGGCCGTCCGCTCGCCGGCCCCGATACAGTCGCGGATGGCGTCGACGACGGCCCGGCCGAGGGCCTCGTCACCGCAGTAGTCGAGCAGGTAGCCGAACGCTTCGAGCGCGCCCGCGGGGTTGCAAGTGCCCTTTCCAGCGATGTCGGGCGCTGTCCCGCCCGCTGGGTCGAACACGCCGACCGACGGGTTGTGGCTCGGGGTGAAGGCGTAGGAAGCGCTCGCGCCAAGCCCGATTGAGCCGATCAAGCCGTAGACCATGTCGCTGAGAAAGTCGCCGTATTCGTTCGGCGTCACGATCACGTCGAAGCGCTCGGGCCGCAGGATGAGCTTGGCAAGCAGCGAGTCGAAGAGCTCCGCCGAATGCTGCGTGTTCCGGTATTCCTGGCCCACTTCGGTGACGACGTCTTCGAACAGCCCATCAGCCGCGCGTTGGATGGTCCATTTGCTGGTCGAGACGACGTTGTGACGGTGGCGTTCGGCGAGCCGGAACGCGAAATGCGCGGCGTGTTCGACGGGCGCGCGCTCCATCACGCGGATCGAGACAGCGCTGTGGTAGCCGATGCGGTGGCCGGCGTCCTCGTACGTCCCACCGGTCGCCACGCGGACGATGTGGAGGTCGATGGCGCCGGTGTAGTTCTTGCTGACGCCGGGGTAGGTGCGGGCGGGCCGGTGGATGACCGAGAGGCCGAGGCGGTCTCGCAACACCTGGTTCGGGCTTACGTCCTGGGTGACGGTGGGGTACTTCATCGCCGCTCCGAGGGCGAGCGCCGCCTCGATGCCCTCGTCGTGTGCCCCCGTGGGCGCGGCGCTGCGCCGCGCGAGCGACCAATCAACGGGCCTGAAGGTGATCGGCGAGCCGAGCGCCTCGTTGAGCCGGTGGACGGCGGTGCGCAATTCGGCAGCGATCCCATCGCCATTCAGCTCAGCAACTTCGCGCATCCGGATGCCCTCCGCGTTTCGGCCATGGTAAGCGCACGCCATGTGTAAAGGTGGCGGACTGGCGGATATGCCGGACGCTGGCGATGCTGAGAGCATGGCACTGTTTGGCGCAGCATTTGGCCTTGGGATTGCCTTGGCGGGCATCTTGGGGTGGTTCCTTTCGAAGCGGCCTCGGCCGGGCGCGGATGGCACGGCTTGGCACGATGCCTCGCTCGACGATTGGCGCGAGGAACGCGACGCGGAGGCCCGCCGCCAGCGAGCGCTGCGTGACGCGGGCGAAGAACCAAAATCGGGCGATCAGCGCTGAGGCGCCGTCCGCGCGATCTCGAAGTCCTTCATGGTGACAACAAACTCAGGGCTGCTCAGCGAGTCGCGAAGGCGGCTGTCGTGCGCCGGGCCGCCCGGGGCACGGGCGTCGGCTAACGCTGCGGTCGCAGCGAGGCCGAGGAAGAGGTAGCTGAAGATAAGGACGCGTCGCAACCGGTGGGCGCTCCCGTTGCAGTTCGGCCGCGGACGGTAGCAGGCGCCAGTGTGACGCGCCACACGGGTTTCGTGGCGCTGCGGCGCCCGGCTGGCGCCGGGGCCATCGGGCAGGTCGATGGCGGCTATCAGGCATCGCAGAATGGGTGAAGGTCAATAGCCCGTAAAACTGGCCCTCCGTACACTTCGGCACCGTCCGGCGCGTCGTAGGGGCGGCCGACGGCTCCGTATGCCCATCGGTCGACGACGCCCACACCAATCCAGCCCAAGGGGGAGGTCCAGGTGAATTTAGCCCTCATCATGATCCCGGCAGCCAGCGTGGCCGCGGTCGCATATGCGATCTGGCTCGCGATGGATGTCCTTCGCCGGGACAAAGGCACGCCAGCCATGCAGGAGGTTGCCGGGACCATCCTGGAAGGCGCAAACGCCTTCCTGAGCCGGCAATACCGCACGATTGGCATCCTGGCCGTGGTCACCTCCGTCTTGGTGGGTGTGATCGTCGGCATCTTCAAGGAGTCCGGCGAAACGGGTCTGCTCACGGGCGTGGCCTTCATCGTCGGGGCGCTCGCCTCGGGTGTATCGGGATACATCGGCATGTCGATCGCGGTGCGGGCCAACGGCCGTACCGCTGCGGCAGCCCAGAACAGCCTGGCCGACGCGATTAACACGTCTTTGCGCGGTGGCGCCGTCTCGGGCTTCCTGGTGGTCGCCCTCAGCTTGATCGGCGTCTCGTCGATCTTCGGCGTTTACTCGAACCTGCTCGGCCACACGATTCAGGAGACACCGTTCCTGATCGTCGGCTTCGGCTTTGGTGCGAGCTTCGTCGCCCTCTTCGCCCAGCTCGGTGGCGGCATCTATACGAAAGCCGCAGACGTGGGCGCCGACCTGGTCGGCAAGGTTGAGGCCGGCATCCCCGAAGACGACCCGCGGAACGCCGCCGTCATCGCCGACCTGGTTGGCGACAACGTGGGCGACTGCGCGGGCCGCGGCGCCGACCTCTTCGAATCCATGTCCGCCGAGAGCATCGGCGCGATGATCCTCGGCGCATCCATCTACGTCGCGACCGGCGACGTGGAATGGGTGCTCTTCCCCCTTGTCCTCCGTTCGTTTGGCGTCTTCGCCACGATCATCGGCATGTTCACCGTGCCGTTCTGGGCCAAGCGCATCAAGGACCCAATGGGCGCGCTGAACGGAGGGTATTGGACGATCACCGTCCTCTCCGTCATCGGCCTCGCTATCGCCACCATGGCCATGCTTGACGAGGTGTGGTACTGGTTCTTCATGTGCGGCATTGTCGGCATCATGGTCGGCATCGCATTTGTCTATATCACGCAATACTACACAGCGGGTTCTTGGCGTCCCGTCCAAGAAATCGCCAACGCGAGCCGCACCGGTTCGGCCACGAACATCATCATCGGCACCGCGGTGGGCTTCGAGACCACGGCGGTGACGGCGATCACCGTCGGTCTCGGTCTCGTCGTCGCGTTCGTCCTGGGCGACCAGGCTGCCGGCGACCTGACGAACGTCAACGGCGTCTCGACGGGCGTCTTCGGCACCGCCGTCGCCACGATGGGCATGCTCATGTCCGCGGCCTACGTCCTCGCGATGGACACCTTCGGGCCGATCACGGACAACGCCGGTGGCATCACCGAAATGGCTGCGGGCACCAAGCCCGAAGCCCGGGAGATCACCGACGCCCTCGACACCGTGGGCAACACCACCAAGGCGCTCACGAAGGGCTATGCGGTGGGCTCCGCCGCCCTCGCCGCCTTCCTCCTCTTCACTGCATACCTCGACGAAGTCCGCGTTGAGATGTCGAAGATCGCCGGAGATGACCCGGATCGATACGTTGCCCTCCAGCAGGACAACAACCTTGTCCCGGCGGGCGAGGACGTCCGGGCCGAGCGCACCGAACAGGTGACCGCCTACGTCGCCGCGCTCGAAGCGCTACGGCAAGAAGTGGATGATGAGGACATCCTCAGCGACGTTGATGTCGAAGCGCTTCACGTCGCCGACCGCCAAGAAACAGCCGGCATCCTCCAGCGAAAGGTCGACGACGGGGATCTTTCAGCAGAACAGGCGCGACCGTTCCTGGCGAGCGGTTCGCCGGTCCCACTGCCGCGGATCATGCCCGTGAACCTCGCCAAGGTTGACGTCTTCGTTGGCGCGCTCCTCGGCGTGATGCTGGTGTTCCTCTTCAGCTCGCTCGCCATCCGCGCCGTGGGCAAGGCGGCCGGCGGCATCATCGAAGAGGTGCGCCGCCAGTTCCGTGAGAATCCCGGCATCATGACGGGCGAGGTCCGGCCCGACTACACGCGCGCGGTCGACATCACGACGCGTTCCGCCCTGCGCGAGATGATCGTCCCCGGCTTGCTCGCGATCGGCCTCCCCGTGGCTGTCGGCCTCATCTTCCGCTACGCCTACGGTGGCGATGGCAACGAGGGTTGGGCCTCGGTGGCCGGCTTGCTCATGGTGGGCACCATCGGCGGCGTACTCGTCGCCACCTACTTGAACAACGCCGGTGGGGCCTGGGACAACGCGAAGAAGTTCATCGAGTCTGGTGGGCTTCCTGGCGTGAAAAAGGGCTCGGAGACACACGCCGCTGCCGTCGTCGGCGACACGGTGGGCGACCCCTTCAAGGACACTGCGGGCCCTGCCCTCCACGTCCTTGTGAAGCTCCTCAGCACCATCACCCTCGTGTTGGCGCCGCTCTTCATCAGCTGAGCGCCGCCCGCAGGTTTGCCATCCTACGAAGGCCCTCGCGTGAGCGAGGGCCTTCGCCGTCTCCGGCGAAAGATGGTGACGGGCGGCCCACCCGCTGCCCTACAATGCGGGGATGAACCCGCGGATTGAATACGCGACGACACGCGACGGCTTTGCGATCGCGATGGCCACGGTTGGGTCCGGGCCGGTGCTCGTCTCGATCCCGTCGCCGCCGGACAACCATGTTGGCCTTGAGTGGGCCGATGAGCGGCGCCGCCCCGCCCTCGCGGCGATCGCGAGCCATCGGACGCTTGTGCGTTTCGACGGGCGCGGGACGGGGCTTTCCGACCGGGAGATAGACAGCTACTCGATCGAGGACCGGCTGTTGGACCTCGACGCGGTCGTCACCCGAACGGGCGCGCCATCGGTGTCAATGGTCACGGGTGGGTTCGGCGCCCAACTCGCGATCGCATACGCCGCGCGAAACCCCGAGCGCGTGAACGCGCTGGTGGCCGTGAACCCGTTTCTGGCTGGCAGGGAGTTCATGCCGCCCGACCAACTCCCAATGTGGCGAGGCATGCTGACTTCGAACTTCCGGTTCTTCTCCGATGCGGTTGGCGCCGAGACGTTCGGCTGGGGCCACGAGCGGGCCCGCGAGTACGGCGACTTTCTCCGCCAGGCGGTGGGCCACCGGAACGCGCTGCTCATCTACGACGCGATGGTGGCGACGGACGTGACCGATGACGCGGCGCAGGTCCGGTGTCAGGTCTTGCTTCTCCAGGTGAAGGACACGGCGATCGGCTCCGCCGAGTCTGCCCGGCGTGCAGCACGCCGGATTGCCGGCGCTCGCATCGGCTTTCTCGGCGGACGGCCGGTCGAGGGGCTCTCAGGTGAGATGGTCCAAGCCATCGGCGACTTTTTCGGCGAGGCCTGGGATGCGCCGGACGACCGCCAGGACGTACCCGCCAGTGCAGTGAGCGAGCCGAGCTTGAAGACCATTCTCTTCACCGACTTGGAGGGCCACACGGCGGTGATGCAGCGGTTGGGAGACCGCGAGGGGCGCCGCCTCTTGCGCTCCCACGAACAGCTCACCCGTGAGGCGCTCGCGGCACACGGCGGGAACGAGGTGAAGAGCCTGGGCGACGGATTCCTCGCCTCGTTTGGCTCGGCACAGCGCGCCTTGGAGTGTGCGTTGACCATCCAGCAGCGGACCGCCGCGGCGGAGAGCGGGCTCGCGGCTGCCGGGTTGCGCGTCCGTATCGGGATCAACGCCGGGGAGCCGATCGCCGAAGACGGCGACCTCTTCGGAGCGAGCGTGATCACGGCGGCGCGCATTGCCGCGAAGGCCCGCGGTGGCGAGGTGCTCGTAGCGAACGTGGTGCGCGAATTGGTCGCCGGGAAGGGCTTCCTTTTCCACGACACGGGGGCACACGCGCTCAAAGGGATCGAGGACCCAGTGCGGATTTGGGAGCTGCGCGTCCCGGATTAGGGGACGCGGGAGGGGAAGATGACGTCACCGTTCGAAGGGCGGCTTATTCGCTTGCGTGTGCGCGAGCCAGAAGATGTCCCGCTGCTGTACACGTGGTTTAACGACCCAGAGGTCACGCAGTGGTTGACGTTACGTTATCCGCTTTCGATGCAGCAGCAGCGTGATTACGTCGCCGCCGTTTCGGCGCCAGGGTTCGCGCATGCGAGCCTTGCTGTTGTCACGAAGGCGGAGGGCACACTCATCGGAGGCGTCGACTTCCACGATGTTCACGTCGAGAACCGGGGTGGGCCTTGTCGCCGATCGCGATGCCCAAGGTTGCCTGCATCGGATCCAGCTTGAGGTGTACGCCGGGATGCGATGTTCAAGCGCGGGCGCTACCACGACGCGATCATCATGGGCCTGCTCGAAGGGGAATTGCGGATGGACTGAGCACGGCGGCGCGGTGTGAGCGCCGCCGCCGTGTCCGGTCATGCGCCGCGGGCCCACGCGACCGTCGCGGCGATCCCTTCGTCGAACTCGACCTCTGGACGCCAGCCGAGGACCCGCTCCGCAAGGAAGCTCTCCAGCCAGATGTTGCGCACGTCCCCAGGGCGCGGCGGCCCGAACTTCGCGGGGAGCGCGGAGCCGGTGGCTGTGCTCAACGCGCGATGGATCTCGTTGACCGAGATCCCGCGCCCGGTGCCGAGATTGATCGCGAGGCCGTCGCCAACACGGAGGGCATCGACGTTCGCGCGGGCGAGGTCGGCAACGTAGACGTAGTCCTTCTGCTGTTCGCCATCGCCGTCGATCGTGCACGGCTGGCCGGCGATCATTAGCCCGGTGAAGATGGCGATGACGCCCGCTTCGCCGCGCGGGTCCTGGCGAGGGCCATAGGCGTTGGCATAGCGCAGGATCGTGGCGCGCAGCCCATGCTGCCGTGCGTAGAGGTCGACGTAGAGTTCGCCGACGCGCTTTGAATTGCCGTAGTTCGAAAGCGGCTTGATCACGTGGGCTTCGTCGACCGGGAGGTACTCCGGTTCGCCGTAGAGCGCTCCGCCGGTGGACGCGTAGATCAGCTTTTGGACGCCGAATTCGACGGCAAGGGCGCAGATCCGGGCCGTCCCGCCGCCGTTCTGGGTGAGGTCGTGGACGGCGTCGTTGGTGCTCACTTTGACGCTCGCCTGGGCCGCGTGGTGGTTCACGATCTCGGGACGGACGGCGGCGAAGACCTCCGCTGCTTGCGGAGAGAGCATGTCCGCTTCGTGCAGCACCGCGCCCGCCGGGACGTTCTCCCGGTGGCCGGTGGCGAGGCTATCGAGGATGTGGACTTCGTGGCCCGCATCGAGATAGGCCTGCGCCACGTGCGAGCCGATGAATCCCGCTCCTCCAGTGACGAGGATCCTCATTGGAACCGCTCGGCGACGATCACGTCGCGGGAGATGTACTCCTGGCCGGTGTCGTCGAGTTGCCCGCCACAGGTGATCAAGGTGATCCACTCCTTTTCAGCGGGGCGCTCGGGCGGCCAGATGATGTCGCCCATGGGCATCGTGTCCCGATGGTAGCGCTTGTTGGTGATGACCCGGTACTTGTACTCGGTCCCATCCGCCATGACGACCGACAGCTCGTCGCCTTCTTTGCTCTGCGCCAGCCGCTGGAAGGGCGCCGCGACGTTCCGGTAGTAGACGTGGGCGGAAAAAAGCGAGTTCCCGTTCCACCCTGGGCGGTCGTAGATGTGGTACCAGCCCACTGCGCGGTTCTCGTCCTTTGGCGTATCAAGCTCGTTACGGGAGTTGATCGCGAGTTGTTCGATCGGGGCGTCGATCCCGAACTTGGAGAATTTGAGCCGCGAGACGTCGCCGGCGAAGGGGGTCGGCGTCGGAGTTGGCGTTGGTGGCTTCGTGGGCGTCGCGGTCGGGGCCGTGGTGGCCGTCGCGCTTGGTGTGGCCGTTGGGCTCGCTTCTGTCGTGGTCGCGGCGGTCGGCGTGGGCGAATCGCCGCCCCCGCCACAGGCCGCTGTGAGCGCGATGGTAACGAGGCCGGCCCCGAAGGCGGCAAGCGGGATGATGCGGGATGCTCGCATGCGTGCTCCTTGGTGGTTCTGGTGGACGTATGATTATTGGATACGTTCGGCGACGATCACGTCACGGTCGAGGTATTCGCCCGGCCCGCCGGGCCTGGACTCTTGAAAGCGGCCACCGCAGGTGATCAGCGTGATCCACTCGCTGCCTTCGGGCTTGTCTTTCGGCCAAATGAGGTCGCCCATCGGGATGGTGCTGACTTCGTAGCGCTTGCGTTTGATCACCCGGTAGCGGTACTCCTCGCCGTTCTCCATCCCGACAACGATTTGGTCTTCAAGCTCGAGCTTGGCGAGGTTATAGAACGGCCCCCGGATGTTCGGGTAGTAGTCGACATGTGCCGAAAAGACCGCGTTCCCGCGGAAGCCGGGCTTATCGTAGATGTCGTACCAGCCGGTGTTGTGCGGGTCCTTTGGGGTGTCGAGTTCGTTCGTTGGGAGCAGTCCGATCGTCTCAATCGATGAGTCCACGCTGAACTTCGGGATCTTGAGGCGGGTGACGGCGCCATCGAACGGCGGCGGCGTTGGGGTGGGCGTCGGTTGGCCTGGCGTTGCGGCCTGGGAGACGGGCGTCGTCACGGGCGGCGGCGTGGTCGCTGGGGTCGCTTCCAGTTCGACGAAGGGCTCGGCTTCCTCCCGGCGCCCGCCAGAATCGCTCTGGCGCACCAAGCCAGCCACGAGCAACGCCGTGCCAGCTACGAATGAGACGATTGCGAGGATTCGAAGCGCCTTCATGCCACTCGAAACAACGCGTAAGCGCGTCACAGGTTGCTAGGGTATACGACCTGGGGCGCTCAGGCGCGGAAAGATCCCTTACGGAGCCGGATGCGCCAAGCCGCGAGCGCC
>JBJXFX010000014.1:0-49179 GCA_046152925.1 Dehalococcoidia bacterium | reverse complement strand
GGTGTTTGCACGCACGCCCATGCACTTCTCCACGGGGACGCCGTCGATCAACTCCCAGCCGCCCTCGTATACGGGGTCAGCGAGGAATTCGCTCGCGGTTATCAAGGTTGCTGTTTGGGCCATGCCGCTACCTCTGCTCGAATCATAGCCGAGCGGCCCGGCGCGCTGCCATGCGATTTCCGGCTAGAATCGGCGCACCCCCTCCAACGGAGGCATTGCATGGCGGTTATCTACGTCGACCCCGCGGCCGAGGACAGCATCCCCGCGCAGCCCTACGAGATTTACCTCGACCTCAGCCGGCGGCCACTGACGCTCGGGCTGATCGCGAATGCGTTTCCGGACGCGAAGAACTTCATGGACGCGATCGAAGGCGTCCTCAACCGCGACCTCCCAGGGGTGACGCTGAAGCGCTACCAGAAGCCGACGGTCGAAGCGGTCAGCGAGGAGATGCTCGGGACGATCGTCGGTGAGTGCGACGGCGTCCTGGCCGCCTGGGGCCACTGAGGGGCCTGCACATCCGGCACCGTGCGTGACGGAGTGTTTGTCGCCCGCCAGGGCATCCCCGCTGTCGCTATCCTGACCGAGGAGTTCGTGACCCAGGGCGAGTTCGTGGCCAAGGCCGTTGGCATGCCCGCGATCCCTCGCGTCGTGATCGAGCACCCGGTTTCGGGCTCGGGCAAAGCGAACATCACGCGCGTCGCGGAAGAGGTGACACCGAGGCTGCTCCGGGCGCTCGTTGAGGGCCGCGCGTGACAGCGCTGAAGGCGCGCCTCCACCAGGCGCCCGACGAAGCGTTCGCGCTCGAGGAGTTGCACGCGCGGGGCTGGACAGACGGCCTGCCGGTCGTGATCCCGACGCCCGAGCGGGTTGAGGTGATGATTGCGGGCGGCGGGATCGACCCGGACATCATCCTCGGCGCAGTCGGGCCTGGCTTCGGCGAGGCGACCGTGGAGAAGGTCGCGGTGAACGCGGTGATGGCCGGCTGCCTCCCCGAGCACTTCCCGGTAGTCGTTGCGGCCGTGCGCGCGGTGTGTGACGACCGGTTCGACCTCGGCGTCCTTCAGAGCACGACGCACGGGCTCGGCCCGGTGATCATCGTGAACGGGCCGGCGCGGGAGATCTGCGGCGGTGTCGCGTCTGGCTGGGGGGCGCTCGGCCCGGGCCACCGGGCGAACGCGACGATCGGCCGGGCGCTGCGCCTGGTGATGGGCAACGTCGGCGGCGCGCGACCTGGCCGTTCGGACATGGCGGTGCTGGGCCAAGCAGGGAAATTCACCTCGTGCCTGGCGGAGGCGGAGGAATCGAGCCCGTGGGAGCCGCTGCACGTCGCCCGCGGCTTGCGGCACGACCAAAGCGCGGTCACGGTGGTCGGCGTCGAAGCGCCGCACTCGGTGATTATGACGCCGGACGGCGACGACCTGGAAGGCGGCGAGCGCATGTTGCGGACGCTTGCGGCCTCGATTGTCCAGCCGGGTGCGAACAGTACCTATGGCGGCAACGGGACGACGTTGGTCGTGCTCAATCCGGCACATGCGCGACGGTTGGCGAAGGACGGCTACACGCGGGCCGCCGTCCAGCAGCGGCTGCACGAACTGGCCGTGACGGCGAAGGCGACGCTCAACACGTATGCGCCAATGCGGCCCTACCCGCCACAGGACGGGCAGGACCTGGTGAAAGCGCTCCGGACGCCCGAGAAAGTCGTGGTCGCGGTGGCGGGGGGCGAGGGCATTTATTCGGCCGTGTTCAATTGCTGGGGCGGCGGCGACCACGGCGTCATCCCTGTGACCACGGAGATCGAGGTGGCGCAGGTCTGCGAGCTCCCGGTGGGGCCGATCGGGCGCGACTAGCGGGGCGGGATGAGTGCGCCGATCCGGGCGTGCGCCCAGTGCGTGATCGCGATGGCCAGCGCGTCGGCGGCGTCGGCGGGGCTGGGCACGGACGCAAGCCCGAGCTGCATGCGGACCATTTCGCCCACCTGGGCCTTCTCGCCGCGGCCATAGCCGGCGACTGTCTGCTTCACGAGTGCAGGGGTGTATTCGAAGACGGGCAGGCCGGCATCGGCCACGCCGAGGATGGCCGCCGCGCGCGCCTGGCCAAGTTGGAGGGCGCTGCGTGCGTTGGTCCCGACGAATGAGGCTTCGATCGACGCCGCATCGACGGCCCACTGGCGGGCGATATCCCGGACGGCGTCGCGGATCGCGGAGAGCCGGGCGGCGATGCCGTCTGCGGGGCGTGTGCGGACCGCGCCATGCGCGAGGTGGAGACAGCGGTCACCGCGCACTTCCACGACTCCGTAGCCGGTCGCGGTGAGGCCTGGGTCGACACCGAGGAATCGCATGACTGCCACAGTAGGGCAGCGCGGGACTGATGGCCTAATCGCCGCGGCAGGGGAAGTTGATGAGTTGATGGGTTGACGAGGCGGTGCTCGTTGCCGACCGCCTACTTCCAGCGTGGGCGCTCTTGCGTAGCGCCGAGGGCCGGTCGCCCGGTTCCCCGCGGGTGCTGAGCCAGTTACCTCGTCAACGTGCAACTCATCAACCCGTCAACTCATCAACCCGTCAACTTGGTACACTTGGGGGTCGAACAACACCTTTTTCCGGAGACGCCGATGTCCGGCCATTCCAAGTGGTCCACGATCAAGCGCCAAAAGGGCGTGGTCGACGCCAAGCGTGGCGCAATTTTCACGAAGCTCTCGCGGGAGATCATCCTGGCCGCCAAGCAGGGCGGGGGCGACCCGGGGATGAACTTCCGTTTGCGCCTCGCCGTCCAGCGCGCGAAGGCCCAGAACATGCCCTCGGACAACATCGACCGGGCTATCGCGAAGGCGACGGGCGGAGCCGGCGAGGGCCAGCTCGATGAAATCAACTACGAGGGCTATGGACCGGGCGGGACGGCGATCATCGTTTCCGTCCTGACCGACAATAGGAACCGCACCGTGGCGGAGGTACGCCACCGGTTCTCACGGTCGGGCGGCAACCTCGGCGAAAATGGGTCCGTCGGCTGGCAGTTCGAGTCCAAGGGCCTGATTTCGGTGCCGTCGGCGGGGAAGGACCCGGACGATGTCGCGCTCCTCGCGATCGATGCGGGCGCGGACGACGTGAACGTGCAAGGCGACCAGATCGAGGTGCAAACGGCGCCGGCCAGCTTGGAAGCCGTGCGCAACGTGCTGGAATCGAACGGCATACAAGTGGAAAACGCCGACTTCGCGATGGTGCCGACGACAACCGTGCAGCTCGAGGACAAGGTCGCGCACCAGGTGATGAAGCTGATCGAGGCGCTAGAGGACCTGGACGACGTACAGCGCGTCTACTCCAACGCGGACTTTACGGACGAGCAGATGGAGTCGTACGAAGGGTAAGCCGGGCGTGCGGTTTGGAAGCGCTGTGTAAGCGCTTCGCCGCGCCGGGCTGGTAGTGTTTCTGCCATGTGGCGAGCGGTCGTTTTCTGGGCCGGACTGAGCCTGGGCTTCGCGGCCTGTGGCGGAGGCGAAGCTGAGCCGCCCGCCACTCCCGCCGCGACCAGCTGCCCCTACGAAGACACTGAGGCTGACCGCGTCAAGTTCGCGATCCCGCCGCCGTCGCTCTGTGTGCAGTGGCCGGAGACCGACTGGTCGAAGCACACCGTGCCGTTCGGCGAAATCGTCCGCGGGTGCGCCGCGCCGGACTGCATCCCGGCCTTGGATGCCCAGGGGGCTGTGACGATCCCGGCGGCCGGCAAGGGCGTCGCGCGCTTCGCGCCGGTCGCGGCTGTTGGCTATCCCGAGCGATTTCCGGTCGCAGTCCTTGAACAGGGCGGCGAGGTGCGCGGCTACCCGTTGCATATCCTCGTGCCGCACGAAGTCGTGAACGACGAGCTCGGCGGTGTCGCGGTGGCGGTTACCTTCTGCCCGCTCTGCAACACGGCGATTGCGTTTGACCGGAGCGTCGCGGGCGACCGGCTCGACTTCAGCGTGTCCGGCAACCTCAGGAACTCGGACCTGATCATGTACGACCGCCAGACGAAGTCGTGGTGGCAGCAGGCGACGGGCGAAGCGATCGTAGGGATCATGGCTGGCGAAAAGCTGCGCGCGCTGCCCTTGCGCGTCGTGTCCATGGGCGAATTTGCGGGCGCCTACCCGGCAGCGACGGTCCTGACCGAAGAGACAGGTTGGCCGATCGGCTACGGCTCGACGTCGTTTATCGGCTATGACCGTGGCGTCCCGACGCGCTTCAACGGATCGGCCGATAGCCGATTGCCAGCGCTGGAGCGCGTGGTCGGGATCGATGGCGGAGGGGCGCCGGTGGCAGTGCCGTTCGCCCGGCTCGCGCAGACCCATGTGGCGATGCTCGGGGAAGGAGAGACGCGCATCGCGGTGTTCTGGGCGCCCGGAGTCGCCTCCGTTTTGGACGCACAGGAGATCAGCGGGGCACGCGATGTCGGTGCGGCGGTGGCCTTCGAGGCGGTGGCCGGCGATGGCCGCCCGTTGGACTTCGAAGCGGCCGGCGATGGCCGCTTTCGCGACCACCAAACGCAGTCGACCTGGGAGATTACGGGCCGTGCGGTCGAGGGGCCGCTTGCCGGGGAGCAGCTTCGGCCCGTGGTCCACACGATTGCGTTCTGGTTCGCCTGCGGCGTTCCACCCGAAGACCGCGATCTGGGGTTAGGCGGCCACGCGACGTTCGCGCACTGCCGGGGTTGCCTTGAGGTACCGGATGAGGTCTGCGACTTCGACGGCGCGGAGGAACATATGGCCCTGGCCCAAGGTGCACCCGATCTGGCGGAGCCAGGCCGATTGCGACTCCACCTCGACCCCTTCGGCGACCACGCTATAGCCGAGCCGGTGAGCCAGCGCGACGATCGACGAGGCCAGCTCTTGCCCGCGACTATCGCTGAGGGCTCCTCCAATGAAGGAGCGGTCGACCTTGAGGATGTCGATCGGCATCCGGCTCAGGTAGCTGAGGGACGAATAGCCGGTCCCGAAATCGTCCAAGGCGATCCGCACGCCTCGGGACCGCAGGCTTTGGAGCGTCGCGAAGGCGACATCCGCGTCGCGCAGCACGGCGGACTCCGTGAGCTCGATGATGAGGTTCCTGGCTGGCAGGCCGGACTCGGTAAGCGCCGCTTGGACCGAGGCAACGAAGTCCGACTCGAAAAGGTCGGCCGCTGAGATGTTGACGGAGACCGTGAAGCTGGGCGGGACCGCCCCCGTGCGCAGCCAATCGCAGGCATCGCGGCAGGCGCGGCGCAACGACCAGCGGTCGAGCTCTCGAATGCGGCCCGATGTCTCGGCGAGGGGGATGAACCGGCCGGGAAGGAGGAGCCCGTGTTCCGGGTGACGCCATCGCACCAGCGCCTCCACGCCGACGGGCATCCCCGTTTCCAGGTGGACCACCGGTTGGTAGTGGAGTTCGAACTCCTCGCGGGCAAGGGAACGCTCAAGGTCGTTGAGGAGCGCGAGGGCCGAGGACGTGTCGGCGTCCATGGCGACATCGAACGTGGCGAACCGCGATTTCCCGCGGCTCTTCGCGTAGTACATGGCGACATCGGCCTGGCGGAGGATCTCGGCGACATCCTGGCCCTCGGCGCGGGCGATGCCGATCGACGCCCGGAGATAGAGCTCAGTGCCCGTGATTTCCAGCGGTTCGCGCAGGGCCAGCAGCAGCGCGCTGGCGACCGGTTCTGCCTCGGGGGCGGATTCGCCGTGCAGGACGACGGCGAATTCGTCTCCCCCAAGCCGGGCGGCGAAGGCGGCGCGCGGGAGCCTCTGGCGGAGGCGCTCCGCTGCGATGACGAGGGCGCGGTCGCCCGCTTCGTGACCGAGGGTGTCGTTGATCGACTTGAAGTCGTCGAGGTCGATGAAGAGGAGGGCCAAGGGGCCTCCGGTCGCAAGCGCTTCCGAGAGGTGGGAGGTCAGCAGACTGCGGTTGGGGAGGTCGGTGAGCGGGTCGTGGTAGGCCTGGTGCGCGATGCGGGCGCGCAACGCTTCTTCGGCGACGGCGCGCTCGCGGAGGGTCGCCTGCGCACGGCGCTGCTCGGTGACGTCTCGGATGAGGATGATGATCTCGGCCCCGGACGCGCTGCGGAACCCTTCGACTTCGACGTCGCGCGGATCGACCCCTGCGCTGGTGCGGAGACGGAGCTGTTCAGGCTTCGCCAGCAGGGCGCCCAACAAGCCAGCATCGTCAACCGGGGTGGCGGTGGCATCGAGGTCGAAGAGCGCTCCGACGGGGCTACCAATAATGCTGGCAGCTGAAGCGCCCACGAGGCGGTCGTACGCGGAGCTGACGAACGCGATCTCCCCGCCTTCGCCGACGAGCACGAGGATCTCGGGCGTTGTATCGAGGATCAGCCTGAGTTGCTCTTCGCCGGCCCGGGCCGCGCGTTCGGCGACCGTGCGTCCTTCGACTTCAAGGGCGAGCTCAAGATTCGAACGCTCGAGATCGGCCGTCCTGGCTTCCAGGTTCCGTTCGAGGTAGGCCTGGAGCTCGCGGGAGCGGCCGATGAGCGATTCGCACATGCGGTTAACGCTGGCCGCCAGGCTGCGGACTTCGCGCGGGCCACGTGGCCGGGCGCGACGGCGGACATCCCCTTGCGCAACCTGATCGGCGATCGCGGCGATTGAGTGGACGGGACCGACGATCGCCCGCGAGATGAGCATCCCAGCGGCGAGCAGGCCGAGGATGCCCGCGACGGCTGTCACGACGACGGTGATCATCAGGCCGCGCCAGGCATCCCGCTCGGCTTGTTGGGCGGCGACGAAGACGGCTGACTCGGCACTCGCCGCCGCGTTGAGGCGGGCCCGGAGCGCGTCGAGGCGCTCCGCGGCGCCCCCATCGACGAGGCCGGAAATGGCGCCGTGGATGTCGCCGGAGTCGAACCGGAGCCAGAGCTCATCGAGCGAGGCGACGGCTTCGTAGTAGGCAGGGGCAAGGCCTGAGAGGCTGGGGAGGGCATCATCCGCGGCCGCGCGTTCGATGGCGGCAGCCGCGGCCAGCCCTGCCGCACGCGTCCGCTGGCGCTCGGCTGCCGAGGGCCGGCCCGAAGGTAACGCCATCAAGCCGAGCATGACCTGTTCTTCCAGGGCCGAGGTCTTCGCCGCCTCGACGACTTCGAGGCGAGCGGCTGTGGCCTCAGCGCGGTCGTGGGCGGAGGCCGCGTGGCTCACCTCGTACCAGATGGCGCCAATGGCGGCGATGGCCCCGGCGACCATCGCAAGGAAGCTTCCCCAGAGCAGGCCGCGGACCGAGTAGCTCACGGCTGCCGGCTAACCCCCGCCCGTCGAGCTGCGATACGGCCCAAGTGCGACGAAGCCGATCCGCCATCGGCCGCCGGACATTACCCAACGGGTGGTCACCACTTGGGCTCCCTCTGCCGCTGGGACCACAATGAGCAGTTCGTCGGGCGGGCCGCCGGGTGCAGCCTCCAAGTGTGGTTCGCCGTTGAGATGGGTGAACACGGCGAAGTAGCGATCGAGCGGTTGGGCCAGCCGATACGCGTTGGCGGTGAGGGTTGCCATAACCCCGGCCGTGTTGCCCGCGATCAGGTCGGCGCAGAACCGCTCGGCGCTTTGTTCCATGGTGAGTGCTGGCTCGCTCGTGTCGGCCGTGGTTGGCACAGGAGCCGGTGCCGGTGAGTCCTCCGCCCCTCCACCACAGCCGAAGGCAGCGGAGGCGAACAACCCGACGAGGAGGTGAGCCGCGATAAGCTTGTGCATCGTAGCTGGAGAAACGGCCTACCTGCCCCCTTCGTGCAGGATCGGCCCGGTGGACTAATGGTCACGATGCAACCGTCTGTCGCCTCGGCGTCCACTTGTGACACCGTTCCCTGCGGGAATTGAGGGATCGGTGGACGGAGGGCCGAAGCCGGCTCCGTGACACCACTCGTGCGGCTAAGGGCCCGCCACCGCGGGCGCCTCGCCGACGCGGCCGCGAGTCCGGAGGGCGGGCTGGGTGGCGATGATGGCCACGCCGGCTGCGAGGGCCGTCCAGCAGATCACGGGCATCACGACTTCGAGGCCAACCACCTGGGCGAGGGCGCCGATCGGCGCGGTCGCGACCATGTTCAGGCCGTTCATCAGTGGGAAGAGGCCCATCACCCGCCCGCGGAGGTCGTTAGTGACCGCGTGCTGGACGAGTGACGAGGCCGCGACCGCGTTGCCGGCGATGGCGAAGCCGATGCCGAGGTTCGCCAGCCCGGTGAGCGGGAGCCAGCGGGAGTGTGCAAAGACGAGGGCGCAGAGGCCGAAGAGCAGCGCCGTCCCGCAGAGCGTCGTCCCGCGGCCGGCGAGGTCGTGGCGCTGGGCGAAGAACATTGCGCCGATCACGGCGCCGCCGCCCCAGGCCACCGCCATCGCGGCGAAACCGCGGGGACTGGCATCGAGCACGTCGGTGACCCAGAGGACGCCGAGGTTGCCCGGGCCAGTCATGCCGATGACCTGGATGACAAAGACGAGGCTGAAGACGGCGAACAGCGTTTGGTGGGCGGCCGTGTAGCGGAGCCCTTCGCGGATGTTCACGAGCATGTTCCCGCGCGTCGCTCCGCCACGGCTGCGGTATTGGAGCACGGCGATCAGCGGGATGATCCCCGCCCAAGCGACGAGCGAACCCGCGTAGACCGCTCCTGGGTCGAAGTACGAGTTGAGGATCGAGGCGAGCGGGATGGTGATCGGGATCGCCACCTGGTTCGCGATCTGGTTGAGGCTGATGGCGTTGCTGAGGTCGTCCATCCCGACGATCGCCGGGACGCTCGCCGTCCGGGCTGGGATGTCGATCGCCTGGTTGCCGGCGGCGAAGAAGGTGAGCGCCGCGACGGCCGCAATGGTCGCCTCCCCGAACGGCGTGGTGAGCATGAGCAGGGCCACGCCGAGGTTGAGCGCGAACGAGGCGGACTCGCAGACAAGGAGGACGCGGCGACGTTCGAAGCGGTCGGCGATGGCCCCGCCGATCAGACTGAAGAGGAGGGTGGCGACGCCGCGGCAGCCGGCCATGAGCGAGACGTACAGGACATCGCGCTCGGGGAAGGCGTCCTGGACCCAGAAGGTCTGGGTGATGAACTGCGCCGGAGAGACGAGTCCGACCAACGCTGTCCCCGCGAGGAGAAAGCGGAAATCCCGGTGGCGCAGCGCGCGGACCGCCTGCCGCTGGGCGAAAAAGCTGCGGTCTTCGGGCACCGGCGGATTGTAGGCGAGGGAACAGCTATCCGCTGGCTGGCTGGCCAGTTGCGCCGGATGACTGCGCGCGTATCCTCCGCCAATGCCCGGACTCGACCGTTTTGATGGTGGCTCGCTCGCGGTGCTCTATCTGGGGCTGGTCGCCGCCGGGGCCTGGGCGCTCTTCCTTGCCTATCGTTGGATCGCCGCGTTCCCCAAGATGCCGGACGCCGGCCCGGTGAGCGGCGAGCTCCGGCCGGAGCCGCCCGCGGTCGCCAACTTGCTGGTCCACCGCTGGTCGATGACTGGGGCGGCGGTGCAGGCGACGATCCTGGACCTCGCGGCGCGCGGCCACCTCGGCGTGGAACTCTATGCGGGCGACAACCTGGTCCTTCGTGTCCGCCGTGAGCCCGACCGCGCAGAGATGACGGATTACGAAGAACGCGTCTTCCGGTTCGTCAAGTCTCGAGCTACCAACGGCTCGGCCCCGATCGAGGCCGTGCGGCTGGAGCACGGGGCGTCCGCGGAGAGTTGGCTGAAGAGCTTCGCGAAATCGGTCGCGAGCGACGCGAAGCGGAGGGGCCTGGCCCGAAATCGCTGGACCCGGGACGAGGTCATCCAGCTCTCGGCGACGCTGGCCGTGCCCTGTCTGGTGATTGGCTTCGCGTTCGCGCTTGCCCGGATCGGTGAGAGCGTCGATGCGACGACCGGCGAACGCGACGGGCGCTGGGACCCGATCTGGATGAGCGCCATCGCGTGGGGCATCCTCACGGCAGGGCTTTACAAGGTTGGCGACTTCCTGCGCGACACGCCGGCTGGCCGCGCGGCCTGTGCGCACTGGCTCGGCGTGAAGGAGTACCTCGACCGCGCTGCGGCGTTTGAGGAGGCCGGGCCTGCCGCCGTTACCGTCCTTGGGCGCGAAATGGCGTACGCCGCGGCGCTCGGTGTCGCACATGACGCGGTGGAGGGCCTGCCCGTCGTCCCGGAAGACCCGGAAATCGCCTGGACGCGCTCGCGGGGCCACTGGCGCAGCATCAAGGTGGAGTACCCGACGCGGTTCGGCTTTGGTCAGCCGCCGTGGAAGGTGTTCCTTGATGGGCTTTGGCGGAGCGTCCTCACGATCGTGATCGTCGTCGTCGCGCTGAATGTGGTGGCCGCGGTTGTTGAGGGCGTCTACGACCTCCTCACCGACTTCGACGAATCGACCGGTGGCGACGTTGAGGGGGCCAACGGCCTTCGCTATCTTGTCCTCTTCATGTTCGCGATCATCCTCGCCGCGGCGGCGTTCTGGGGGTCGAAGGGCGTGGATGGGTTCATTCGGCTCATCCGAGGGTTCCTGGATGTGGGCCGGAGCCGGGTGCTCGAAGGCGAAGTCGTGAAGGTGTATGGCGGACGCATCGCCGTCGATAACGGTCGCGAGGCTGAGACGGTGGCGTGGTTCCCCCCGCCGGGGCAGGGCTGTAGCCGCGGCGAATGGGTCCGCGTGCATCATTCGCCGCGGCTCTGGCACGTTTCGAAGATCGAGCGCATCCCCCGGCCCGGGCAGGCGCCGGACGGCACGAGTTAGTCCCAGGCGGCGTTCAGGGAGTCTCCCAGCGCGTCGATCAGGCGATGGTCCGTGAGGTTGCTATGGAGGGGCGTCACTGAGACGTAGTTGTGGAGCAGCGCCCAGATGTCGGTGCCAGGCGGGAGGTCGGGGTGGGTGTGGAGGTCGGCTTCGCGCTCGAAGACGCCGGTCCCGGCTTCGCGAAGTTCCATCAGGCGGATGTAGCTCGCCCGGCCCATGCGCGTGACCAACATCCCGGCGAGCTGGTCGCGGGGGACGCGAGGGACGTTCACGTTGAGGAAGCTGCCCTGCCGGACCGTGCCATCGACCAACGCCTGGCAGAGTTGGGTGACGATGTCCGCCGAGACCGACCAATCGATGTCGGCCTGGGTGGCCTTGGGGTCGCCCACGGGTTGAGAGAAGGCGATCGCGGTGTAACCGGAAAGGTGGCCCTGCATCGCGCCGCCCACGGTGCCGCTGGCGAGGACGTCGCGGCCGACGTTGGCGCCGAAGTTGATCCCCGAGAGGACGGCGTCGATTGGCCGGCTGACGACTTTGCCGAGGGCGATGGCGACGCAGTCAGAGGGCGTGCCGTCGACCGTCCACGCTTCGACGCCAGCGACGCGCGGCGTGACCTGTTCCCAATGAAGCTCGCGATGGAGCGTGAAGGCGCCGCCGACGGCGCTCTGGTTGGTCGCGGGGGCCACGACATAGGTGTAGTCAGCCGTCGCGGCCGCCGCTTCAACCAGGGTCCAGAGGCCGGTGCTATCGATGCCGTCGTCGTTGGTGATGAGCAGGGTTCGTGGCATGCGGACGATGGTAAGGTGCAAACGAGAACGGGTCAGATGTCGCGGACGCCTTCGACGATGAGCCCGGCGGCGACGGCGACGAGCAGGGCGCCCAGCAGGCGGGCGACGCCATCGAGCACGGGGCGGGCGCGCCCCGGGCCAAGCGCGAGGCCGGCGACGGCGAGTATGAGCCCGATCGCGCCAGCCAGGATGGTCTTCGCGGGGCCGTCGTCGGCGCCATAGCTGAGCGCGGCGGCGGCGACGGCGGGGCTGAAGAGGAGTGGGAAGGCGATGGGCGAGAGCGCCTGAGCGAGCGGCGACCCTTCGGGCTCCAGCGCGCCCGCGCGTGCGCGCCAGATGACGACGGCGCCGCTCGCCAAGAGCACCACGCCGGCGGCGATCCGGAAGGTCTCCGGCTCGATGTCGAGCGCATCGAGGAAGGCGTCGGCTGCGAACGCGGCGACTGCGAGCAACGCGAGCGCGCCGAGGCCGCCGGCCAGCGCCGTCCGTGGTTCGAAGCGGCCGGCCGCCAGGGCGACAGCCGCAGGGTTGACCGCGGCGATGAAGATGGCGATGAGTTGGGCTGTTTCAGTCATTGGCCTTGCCTGTGTGCGCCGCGATCAGTTCGCGGGCGCGGATGAGCGCTGAGAGGGCGTGCTGCTGGTCGTCCATCCTGGTGCGGTCCTCCGTGAACCAGGCGCCCCCGAGGATAGCTGCGTGCTCCTTGCCGGCGGCCTCGGACTCGGTGATCTGGCGATCGCGGAGCATCCCAGCGCCGCAGGCGCCGCGCTCGGCGAGCTTGGGGGCGAGGCCGGCGAGGCGCGGGTCGGCCTGGCTGAGGCGCCAGAGCGAGCCGAGCGCCTCGACCCAGGTGCCCGCGCCGGCCGCGCGGGCGCGACGGCCGTGGATGAGCTTCGACCAGGCGCCGTCGGTCCGCTGGGAATCGGCGCGGATGAGGAAGCCGAAGCGGTCGGCGAGCGAACGGACGTAGGCGACGTGATCATCGCTCAGGGCGAGGCCGGGGAGCGGCGCCATCTCGGCGAAGCCGTAGGCGGCCCACTGGTCCGCCCACGGCGGGAACTTCGTGTTTTCGACCTCGTCGCGGTGGAGCGCGAGGTAGTCCGCGACGGCGCGCACGGGGACGTCCCAGCCTTCGCCGGGGAAGAGCCGGTGCATCAGGGCGAGCGCCCAAAAGGCCTCGCCGGTGGCGTAGAGCGACCGCTCCGTGTTGGGGCGGCCTGTTTCGGGGAGCCAGCGGGAGCTGAAGCTGCCATCGGGGCCCTGCAGGACGACGAGGAAGCGAGCAACGGCGCGCATGAGGTCGTCGTGTTGGCCGTCTCCGGTGGCGAGGCGGCGTTGGGCCAGGCCAGCGAGGAGGAGCGCGTTCCCGCCGAGCTTGACGCCCTCGCCGGGGACATCCATCGCCGTCCAGCCATCGCGTTGGAAGAGACGCTCTTGCATCCACGCAAGGCCGCGGTCGGCGGGCGCAATCGGGGCGAGGTCCCCGGTCTCGGCGGCGAGCTGGTAGAGCGACATGGTGACGCCGGCGTGGCGGACGCTGTTGTAGCCAGGCACTGGTTCGCCGGTTTCGCGGTCCCAGTCGTAGAGGTAGGAGCCGTCGTCGGCCTGGGCGCGCTCGATCCACGCAGCAGCTTCGTAGGCGCTGTCGCGGGCGCCATCGACGGTGACGGCAGGGCAGACTTGGGCGGGCGCGAGGGTGACGCGAAGCGCAATCGCCCCTGCGACCCAGGCCGTTGCTGTGATGCCCGCCGCTCGCCACATGGGTCGGAAGGATAGGCGGCGTTGGCGTGGCGGGCGAGGAGGACGCGCTCCCGGTTGTCGCGGCGCAGAAGGGCCTGTTATCCAGCGTTGACGGGGTGGGGTGCGTCGGGAGCGGCAGATCGCCGGTCGACCATGCGGCCGAGGACCTCGAAGGCGATGACCAAGGCGCAGACGGCGACGCCGCTGGCAGCAATCGTCGGTTGCTCGCCGAAGTGGTCGGCGATCGACCCGACGGGCAGGGCGACGACGCTCGATGATGCGAAGGCGAGGAACGTGAGCGAGACAACGCGTCCGAAGTAGGCAGGGTCGGCGAGGTGGCTGACGAGCGCGCCGTTTAAGGTTTGAAAGCCGCCGCCAGCCGCGCCGACGACGAACATCGGCAAGAAGAGGAGCCAGTAGCTCGGCATGAGGCCGAGGACGATGAGCGAGATCCCGAACACCAAACACATGCCGGTGTAGATGGCGGGCGCCCGGCGCGAGTCCGCGAGCGAGGCGACAGCGAGGCTGGTAGCCAGGCCGCCGACGGCGTTGATGGTCAGGAGCCAGGTGATCTGCGAGGCGTCTCGCCCAAATTCGTTCTTCACGAGCCCGGGCAGGACCGAGACATAGGGGAAGCCGCACATAATCACGAGGATGTAGGAGGGCACGAGGACCCGGATGCGCGGCGTACGTGCGACGTAGCGAATGCCGCTCCAGATTTCGCCGAGGACCGCGGGGCGGTTGGCCGAAGCGGGCTTGGTGGCCGGCAGTGCGATGGTGCATGCCATGGCGGCGACGTAGAGCGCCGTCATGATGAAAAAGGCGCCTGCCGCGCCGATGACGCCGATGCCCAGCGCCGCCGCGGCGATGAACGGCGCGAGGATTCGCGAGGCGTTGAGCGCCACCTGCGAGAGCGCAATCGCGTTTCCGCGGCGGGCGGGGCCGACGAATTCGACGAGCAGGCCCTGGCGGGCCGGGCCGAGGAACGAAAACGCGAGCCCGATGAGGAACGACGACAGCGCCAAGAGCGCGACGGTGATCGTATCCGTGGCGACCAAGATGGCGGCCGCCAAGAAGGCGACCGTGATGATCGACTGGCAGGCGAGGATCACCATCCGTTTGGAGAGGCGGTCGGCCAGCGCGCCGCCGAACGGGCCGAGGAGAAGCTGCGAGATCCCCTGCGCGAGGATGACGAAGCCGACGGCCTTGTTGTTCCCCGCGAGGTCGAAGGCGACAACTGCCTGGACTGCGGTCGACATAAAGAAGGCGATGAAGGCGAGGAACGCCCCCGACCAGAGGATCGTGAAGGAACGGCTTTGGAACGCCGCAAACGTGCCGCCGCGCCAGCCAGCCACGGCGCTAGCCTGACCCGCCGTCGCATTAGACGCGAACCAGAAGCAACTTGCTCTCCACGCTCGCCGGTGATGCCCGGCAGTGCGCGAGGTGGCATGATCGGGGTATCTATCCGGTTGCTTGGAGCCTGCTATGCGTTACAACGTGATTGCGATCTCGCGCACCCTCGGTGCTGGGGGTGAAGACCTCGGCGAGAGCCTCGCCGACGAGTTGGGGTTCCGCTACGTCGACACCGAGATCCTGGACCGCGCAGCGGCGGTCGCGGGTGTGTCATCAGAGCAGATCGCGCAAGTCGAGGCGAGAAAGGGGCTTTTGAGCCGGATCGTCGCCGGCCTCGGGCGCGCACGGACGCACAAGGAGGCGGAAGGCGTCCCGGCGAACCCCGACGGCTACGAACAGCTCGTGATCGATGTGATCAAGGAGACCGCGTCGATGCAGTTTGTGGTCATCGTGGCGCACGGCGCGAGCATCCCGCTCGCGGGCTCGCCTGGCCTGTTGCGGGTGCTGGTGACGGCTTCGCCGGCACAGCGCGTCCAGCGGGTCGCCGGCGCCGTCCGCGTCCCGCCCTCTGAGGCGCGGAAGATGGTGGAGGACTCGGACCACGCCCGCGCGGAATTCTTCCGGCGGTTCTATCAGCTCGACGAAGAGACGGCGACGCATTACGACATCGTGGTGAACACGGACGCGGTTTCCATCGACGAGGCCTCGGCGGCGATCCTGGCGGTCGTCCGAAGGGACGAGTAAGGCTAGCGTCAGCGCCAACGCATGGCGGTCGACTTCGTAAGGTCGATGAAGATGACGCCGGGGAGTGTTGGCGAGGTGGCGCCATCCTCGTCTTCGAGGGTGACGCCCATGACGGCGTAGCCCGCGACCTCGCCCTCCGCCGGGACCCAGGCGCCCTCGCCATCGGGGAAGACGTCGCTGGGCTCGAAGGTCTTGCCGTCCTCGCTGAACCACGCCTGGTAGGCCTTGCCTTCGGGCGCGGCGGGGAGGCCGCTGACCTGGATGTAGGCCGAGCGCGAGCGGGGGGCCTGGACGACCGAGGCGCGCATCCCGTTGCTTTCGGAACGGGCGACGCGGAGCGTGCCGTCGGCAGCGGCGCGCACGGCGGCCGCTTGAAGGGGCGCGGCGGCATCGGGCTGCTCATCGCCGAGGGCGAAGCCGAGGGCCGCGCCAGCGACGAGGAGCGCTGCAGCCGATGCGGCGACGGCACCCACCCACCGCCATCGGGGGAGTCGTTGGCGGAAAGAGATGACGTTCGCCGGCATCGGTTGCGCCTCTTCCGCCGGCACGGTGGCGGTGGGGCGTTCATCCCGGATCCGGGCGAACACCCCATCCATGAGGCCTGGAGCGGGTCCGAACTCTTCGACCGCGTAGGGCAGCAGCTTGCTGACAGCGGCCATTTCGTCGAATTCGGCGGTGCAGGTTTCGCATTCACGCAGGTGCGCTTCGACGCGTTCGCTTTCGGCCCGCGGGAGGACGCCGAGGGCGAGCTCGGGCAAGAGGTCGACTGGGTGTTGTCCGTTACTCAAGTGACGTCACCCCCTGCCGTTGGAGGATACCCGCGAGTTTCAGCAGCCCAAGCCGCAAGCGGCTTCGGACGGTTGGCGAAGGGACCCCAAGGACTTCGCCCACTTCCTGGCTCGTGAGCCCGTGGAAGTAGACAAGTTCGATGGCGCTGCGTTGTTCGGGTGGCAGTGATTTGAGCGCAGCGCGGACTTGCTCGCCCATGATCGCACGTTCGGCTTCGAGGTCGGTGCGGTCGGCGGCTGGGCGCTCGGGGGCGTCCTCGGATTCGCGCACCTCGTGAGAACGGCGGCGGCGGCGGCGAAGCTCGTCGATGCAGAGGTTGCGCGTGATGGAGAGCACCCAGCCGCCGACCGACGCTTTCGACTGGTCGTATTGCCCGGCGCTGCGCCAGAGGCGGACGAAGGTCTCTTGCACGGCTTCTTCGGCGTCCCCTTCGACCGAGAGGATGCGGAGCGCGAACGAGAAACACTGCCGGTGGTAACGGTCGTAGAGGGCTGCGAGCGCGGGTTCGCGGCCAGCAGCGACCGATGCCACCAGGTCGATGTCGTCGGTCAGCCGGAAGTCATCCATCGCTACCACCTACGAACAGTTCGCACCGGCCGATCACAGATCGTTAGAATTCGGCCAATGGACACGGGACGGCTCGCAGACGACCTCCAAGCATGGCTTCGCCGCCAGTATGGGGCCACGGCCCAGGTGGGCGACATCTTCGTGTATCCAGGTGGCGCCTCCAATCTCACGTGCCGGGTCGCGTTGGTGGGGGCGCCCTGGGAGATGGCAGTGCTGCGCGTCCAGCGGGAGCGGGGCATTTTCGAGCCCTACGACGTGCTGCGAGAGGCGCGCGTCCTCCGGGGGTTGGCGGCCTCCGAGGTACCCGTGCCGAAGGTGTACGCCCAGGGTGACGCCTCCGCGGGGTTGGGTGCGCCGTTCGTGCTTCTCGAATGCGTGGATGCGCCGCACATGGGCGAGGCGCCGCCGGGCGAAGCCAGCTTTCCGGCCTTCGCGGCCATGGTCGCCCGGCTCCATGGGCTTCCCTGGCGAGAGCTGGGTTTCGGCTGGCTCGGCGTGCCCGCCACGCCGGCTGCGGGCGTCCTCGCGGAGCTGGCGGCGATCGAAGCACGGCGCGCCAGGTTTGTCCCAGCTGGGGAGCCGCTGCTGAAGGACGCCCTCGCGCGCCTCGCCGAAGCCGTCCCGGACGACGGCCGGCTCGGGCTCTGCCAAGGCGACATCAACGTCTTCAACTACCTCGTTCGCGGCGGCCAAGTGGTCTCTGTCGTGGATTGGGAGCAGGCGCGGATCAGCGACCCGCGGTCCGACGTTGGCCAACTAATCGCGCTGAGCCACCTGAAGGGCGCGCCCTGGGGCCCGGCCGACCAGCAGCCGTTCGCGCAGGTCTACCGGGCTGCCGGGGGGGCCGCCGAGGGGCTCGCGTTCTTTCGCGCGCGCTGGTTGGCAGACCTCGGCGTGATTACCTACGGGTGGCGTGCGTTCAACGGCAGCGAGCCTTGGTGGGAGTGGGACCACCTGGTGGAGCTGCTCGGGCGCGCGATTGGGGAGCTGTAGGCATGGATTGGCGGGCGGCCTTCGCCAAGTATCTCAGCGAGCAGTTGCCAGCGGCGACGGCGGTGGAGGTGGTGCGGGTCGGCGGGATGCCGGCGGGCGCGAGCAACGAGACGATCGGCGTCGACGTCCGCGTGACTTGCGACGGGGTCGCGTCCGACATCCCTCTGGTCCTGCGGCCGCAGCGTCGCGGCGGGATCCTCGCGCCATACGATGTCGGGCGGCAGTACCGGATCGTGCGGGCGCTCGCGCAGACCGACGTGCCGGTGCCGCCCGTCGCTTGGTTCGAACCGACCGGCGACGTGCTCGGCGTGCCGTTCTATGCGATGTACCGGCTGCGCTGTGAAACGCCCCCGCTCTTTTGGCACGAAGGCCCGACGGGCAAGCGCGTGCAGGCAGCGGCAGCCGCCTTGGCCAAGATCCACGCGGTCGACTGGCGTGGGCACGGCCTCGACTTCCTGTTGCCCGCGGAGGATGTCTCCTCGCCGATCCAGTCGGAGTTGGCGCTCTGGCGGGTGAAGGGCGAACGGATGGGCATCCGCGGGGAGCGGGTCGTCGAGTTGCTGGAGGCATACCTGGTCAAGAACGAGCCGAAGGACGCGCGCTTGGGCCTGACGCACGGCGACACGAATGCCGGCAACTACCTGTTTCGCGGCTCGGACGTCGTGGCTGTCGTCGATTGGGAGCTCTCGGCGCTCGGCGACCCGCGGTCGGACCTTGGCTTCTATTCGGCCCTGATGGACATCTTCGGCGGCTACGCAGACGACAAGGGCGGGTCGGTGCTTTCGGAGGCGCATGCGGCGGTGACCGGGACGCCGCTGCATAACTTGGAGTACTACGCGGCCTTCGGCATCTTCCGGATGATGGTCGTCATGGCTGGCTGGGGTGGCGGAGGCTTCTGGAGCGGGGGATTTATCGTGAGGAGGCTCGACCAGCTGTTGGGGCCGCACTGGGCAGCGTGAAGGTGAACACCGTGCCCCGGCCGGGTTCGCTCTGGGCCCAAATGTCCCCTCCGTGGGCGCGGATGATTTCTCGCGTAATCGCGAGCCCAAGGCCGTAGCCTTTGCCGTTGCCGGAGCGGCCCACGCCCCGGTAGAAGCGCTCGAAGAGGTGTGGGATGTCGTCGCGCGTAATGCCGGCGCCGCTATCGGCGACGGAGATGCGGTGGAAGCCGCCGCCGCTTGCTGGCTCGGAGCCCAGCCGCACGGTGCCGCCCGAGGGTGTATGCCGGAAGGCGTTGTCGAGCAGGTTGTTGAGGACTTGCTCGAGGCGGTCGAAGTCGCCGCGAATGCGGGCGCCGTTGTTGGCGCTGACGACGAGGTTGACCCCCGTATCCTCCGCGCGAAGGGCAAAGACCTCGGCGACGTGGTCGAAAAGCTCGGAGATACCCACGTCGTCCTGGCGCATCGAGGCTTGACCGCTTTCGATCCGGGAAAGGTCGAGGAGCTCTTCGACGAGGCGGAGGACGCGGTTGGACTCGGTGTTGATGATCCGGGCGGAGCGTTCCACACCGGGACGGTCGTCGACCGTGCCGTCGACCATGGCCTGAGAGAAGCCGCGGATTGAGGTGAGCGGCGTTTTCAGTTCGTGGGAGATGTTGGCGAGGAAGTCGCGGAGGAGCTGCTGTGAGCGCTGGACCTCTTCGGTCATGCGGTTGAAGTTCGCGGCGAGGTCGCGCACTTCGCGCGGGCCCGTGGCGGGGACGCGCTGGAGGTAGTTCCCGCGGGCAACGCTGCGGGCAGCGCGGGCGATGTTGCGGAGGGGCGCGGCGACGCTCTGACTGAGGAGGAAGCCGAGCACGAGTGCGGCAGCAACGCCGATCAGGCCCGAAAAGACGAGCCGCGGCATGAGCGCGCTGAGCACTTCGTTCAAGCTGGCGGCCGGCTGGGCGACGATGAGGGCCGAGGCCTCGGTGCCCGGAAACGCCTCCAGGACACGTGGGCTCATCCGGACCGAGACGCAGAGGAGGCGCGGCCCGCCGGGGACCTGGACGGTGCAGCGCTCGGGTTCGCGGCCGCCTCCGGGTATCGGCTGGTCTGGGGCGAGGGGGATGTCCTCGACGACGGCGCCCTTGAGCGGGAAGCGCCCCGAGGCGTCGAGGATGCGGTTTTCGCGGTCAATTATGCCGACGGCGGTGCCGGTCGAGCCTTCGGCGTCGGTCTTCGCATTGCCGATGAACTGCTGGAGGATGATGAGGAGGTAGCTGCCTTCGGGCTCGGGCGCATCGTCGTCGCCAAGCGCGCTTTCGATTTCGTATTGCGCCTGGCGGTCCAAGAGGGCGCCAACGTCTTCGAGGTTGGTGTAGGAGATGGAGTTCCGGTAGCCGCCGAGCAGCAAAAAGAGGCTGAGCGCGGCGAGGCCGAGCGTCACGACGATGATGAAGAGATAGGTGACAAAGAGCCGGAACTGGAGCGTGCCCATCCTGCCTCCGGCGGCTAGGCGGTGAGGTCTACGAGCTTGTACCCCACGCCGCGCAGCGTCTCGATCGCAACTCGCGCCCCATTCAATTTCGACCGCAAATGCTGGACGTGCACGTCCACCGTGCGGGTTTCGCCGGCGTAGTCGTAACCCCAGACGGATTCGAGGAGCTGTTCGCGGGTGAGCGCGATGCCAGCGTTCTCGACGAAGGCGATCAGCAGGTCGAACTCCTTGGTGCGGAGGCCGACCATCGTCTCGTCGATCTTCGCCTCGCGGCGGGCCTTGTCGACGCTCAAGTTGGCGACGGTCATCGCGTTCTGAGGCTTCCGGCCGCCTTCGAAGCGGCGGAGGATGGCTTTGACGCGGGCCACCATCTCGCGCGGGTTGAAGGGCTTGGTCATGTAGTCGTCGGCGCCGAGCTCGAGGCCGACGATCTTGTCGATGTCTTCGCCGCGGGCCGTGACCATCAGGATGGGCACATCGCTTTGCCGGCGGAGCTCGCGGCAGACTTCGAAGCCGTCCATGCCAGGCATCATGACATCGAGGATGACCATGGCGGGTGGGCTCTGGCCGAACTTGGCGAGCGCGTCTCTCCCGTTCGGCGCGCAGTCCACGGTGAAACCCTCTTTCTGCAAGTAGAGGGTCGCAAGGTCACGGATGTTGTCTTCGTCATCGACGACCAGGATGCGCTGGGCCACGCACACCTCGTAATTGAACCGGGCGTTGCTGATCAGTATGCGCCGAGGGCTCCGGGCTCGCCACCCGGCTCGGGTGAGCCGGGATCGGGGAGGGAGTCCGGAGCCCTCGAACGCGCGGGGTCCGCCGGCGGGGTTGGCCGTACGTCGAAACCGCCGGCGTCTTCGAGGTTCGCGCCTCCGCGTTACCGTGTCGAGGCTTCTGGGCAAACGCGGCGTAAAACGGTGGAATTGGGAAAGCGCCCGTTAATGTGGCCTTAAACGTGTCTACCCACCCTTCGGACTGTGCACACGACAGTGAACAGAACACGGAGGGACGGAGATATGCCCCGAAACACCCTGAAAGGGAAGCGCTGGTTGCTGGCGCTGGCCGCGTTGGCGGTCGCCCCGATGGCGATCGCCGCTTGCGGCGGAGACGATGACGACGACGACGCAACGCCAGCGGCCACGACTGCGGCGGCCACGACTGCGGCTGCGACCGGAACGACGGCCGCCGCAACGAGCACGACGGCCGCGGCGACGCCCGCCGTCGCCAAGATCGACTACACCAAGCTGAGCGGCGACGTGAAGAGCGATGGCTCGTCCACGGTCTTCCCGATTTCGGAAGCGGTCGCAGAAGAGTTCAGCAAGGCTGCGAAGAACGTGAAGGCGAACGTGGCCTTTTCTGGCACGGGCGGCGGCTTCGAGAAGTTCTGCCGCGGCGAGATCGACGTTTCGAACGCCTCGCGGCCGATCAATCAGAAGGAAAAGGACGCCTGCGCGGCCGCGAACATCAACGACATCGTTGAGTTGAGCGTCGCGGTCGACGCCCTGACCGTAGCAGTGAGCCCGCAGAACACCTGGGCGAAGTGCATCACGCCGGAGCAGCTGCAAATGCTGTTCAAGAACGGCGGCGTCAAGAAGTGGAACGAGGTCGACCCGAGCTGGCCGGCCGACGACATCAAGTTCTACTATCCGGGGACGGACTCCGGGACCTTCGACTACTTCCGCGAGGCGATCATCGACGGCTACGGTGGCAAGGCGGCGACGCCGCCGCTGAAGCATCGGGGCGATGGGACCTCGTCCGAGGACGACAACATCCTGCTGCGGGCCGTTGAAGGCGACAAGAACGCCATCGCGTACTTCGGCTTCGCCTACTTCCAGAACGAAGGCAAGAAGCTGAAGGCACTCGAAATCAACGACAAGGGCAAGGGCTGCGTCGGCCCGAGCGTCGACACGGCGCTCAAGGGCACCTACACGCCGCTCAGCCGGCCGCTGTTCATCTACACCCGCGAATCGCTCCTGAAGGAGAAGGCGCAGGTGCTGGGCTTCGTGAAGTTCTTCCTGGACAACGCGAAGAAGCTCGTGCCTGAGGTCGGGTACGTGAACGTGGCGGACGACAAGGCGAAGGTCGAGGCCGCGAAGGTGGACAAGTACATCAAGTAGCAGGCTTCGGCCTCCATTAACATCGCGTTAATCGGCCCACGCCCATCCTCGCTCTTGTTGCAGTGAGAGGAGGGGGGCGTGGGCCGAGGTGCTCATGGCGGTCTCACTGATGGCGCCCGCAGGGCAGCTTGAGGGCTTCAGGTGGGTCGCGGCCGAATCGCTCGCGGTGCGGGTCAGTCCCAAGACCAAGGGAACGCCAGTCCTAGAGGAGTGACATGTGAGTCAGCAAGGCGCATGGGGCGCGGGCGACGATGCGAAGGCGTTAGAGCTCGCGATGCAGGGCGGCTTCTTCAAGCGGCCTGTCGAGCGGCTCATCCTGCTCTCGCTCGTGGCCTGCGCGACGGTGTCGTTGGTCACGACGGTGGCGATCGTGATCACGCTCTTCGAAGAGACGTTCGTCTTTTTTGAGGACGTTTCGGTCGGGCAGTTCTTCGGCGACAGAGAATGGGCGCCCCAGCTCCTCGACCAGTTCGGCATCTGGGAGCTGGTTTTCGGTACGCTGAATGTGGTGGTTTGGTCGATGGTGTTCGCGCTGCCCTTGGGGCTGGCGGCCGCCATCTACCTGAGCGAGTACGCGGCGCCGCGTGTTCGCAAGACGTTGAAGCCTCTCCTGGAAGCGCTGGCTGGCGTCCCCACTGTGGTGTACGCGTTCTTCGCGCTCACGTTCGTGACCGAGGACCTGCTCCGGCCGGTGCTCGGGCAGGACCGGGTACCGATTTTCAACTCACTGAGCGCCAGCCTGGTAATGGCGGTGATGATCCTGCCGACCATCGCCTCGGTGTCGGAAGATGCTATGTCGAACGTGCCGCGCGCCCTGCGTGAAGCCGCGTACGGCCTCGGAGCGACGCGGCTTGAGGTGGCGATCAAGGTCGTGTTCCCGGCGGCGCTGAGCGGCATCCTGGCGGCGATCCTGCTCGCGGTGGCCCGAGTCGTGGGCGAGACGATGATTGTGGCCATTGCGGCCGGTTCGACGCCAAACCTGACCCTCGACCCGCTGGCGAGCGTGCAGACGATGACGGGGTACATGCTGCAAATCGGCACGGGCGACGCCGCGCGCGGGACGGTGGACTACAGCTCCATCTTCGCCGTGGGCTCGATGCTCTTCCTCATGACGCTGCTGCTGAACATCGGCGCGCAGCTGATCGTGAACCGCTTCCGGGAGATCTACGAATAATGAAACCGACGCCCGTCCAAGAACCGTTCACGCTCCAGGCCACCGGTGCGGTCGCGCGCCGGCAGGCGGTCTCCCGGACGTCGCGCTGGATCCTCTTCAGTGCCACGGCGTTCGCCATCTTCGTGCTCGCGGTGCTCGCGTGGGACATCATCAGTACCGGCGGGTCGAAGATCACCTGGGACTTTTTGACAAGTTACCCGTCGCGGTTCGCGGACCAGGCTGGCCTCCGCTCGTCCATCCTCGGTTCTCTCTGGATCCTGGGGACGACGATCGTGCTGGCGATTCCGGTGGCGGTTGGGACGGCGGTCTGGCTTGAGGAGTTCGCGCCGAAATCCCGGATCGTCGCGATCGTCCGCTTGAACATCTCGAACCTCGCCGGGGTGCCGTCGATCATCTACGGCATCCTTGGGTTGGCGGTGTTCGTGCGGTTGTTCGAGCTTGGCTCGAGCATCCTGGCCGGGGCCCTCACGCTCACGCTGATGATCCTGCCGATGACGATCATCGCGAGCTCTGAGGCGATCCGGCAGGTGCCACCGAGCATCCGCCAGGGTTCGCTCGCGCTTGGCGCGACGCAGTGGCAGACCACCTGGTTCCACGTGCTGCCGAACGCCTTGCCCGGCATCATGACGGGCGTCATCTTGGCGATCAGCCGGGCAGCGGGCGAGACGGCGGCGCTGATCATGATCGGCGCGTTCGCCTTCATCGCCTTTGACAACACGAACCTGTTAGAAGACTTCACGACCGTGCCAATCCAGATTTACAACTGGACCATCCGCCCGCAAGAGGACTTCAGGGCCATCGCAGCCGCCGGGATCATCATCCTGATGGGCGGGGTGCTCACCTTGAACCTGATCGCGGTGCTCATCCGCGAACGTTTCCGCAAAACCTTCTGAGCCGGAGGAACACGATGGCAATTGAGACTCAAATTGATATGCGCCCCGGTGAGACGGGCTTCCGCGGCGGGGCCGCGGCCCTGACGCCCGCCACGGCGGCGGCTCCGGTCGCTGGTGTCATCGTCGAGCCGGAGGAGGAGGTGGCGATGGATGTGCGCAACCTCGACCTCTTCTACGGGCAGAAGCAGGCGCTGACGAAGGTGTCGCTGAAGATCCCGCGGAACAAGGTGACGGCGCTGATTGGACCATCGGGCTGCGGGAAGAGCACGCTGCTGCGGTGCATGAACCGGATGAACGACCTCATCGGGAACGTCCGGATCAACGGTGAGGTCTACTACCGCGGCGTCAACATGTATGGGAGCCGGATCGACCCGGTCGAGGTGCGGCGGCGGGTGGGGATGGTCTTCCAGAAGCCGAACCCGTTCCCGAAGTCGATTCGCGACAACGTCGCGTTCGGAGCGAAGGTGAACGGCTTCCGGGGCAACCTGGACCAACTGGTCGAGCGGTGCCTGCGCAGCTCGGCGCTTTGGGAAGAGGTGAAGGACGACCTGAAGAAGAGCGGCCTGGCGCTTTCGGGTGGCCAGCAGCAGCGGCTTTGCATCGCGCGCGCGCTCGCCAACGAGCCGGACGTGATCTTGATGGACGAGCCGTGTTCGGCGCTGGACCCGATCGCGACGCTGAAGATCGAGGACCTGATGCGGGACCTCGTGAAGGACTACACGATCATCATCGTGACGCACAACATGCAGCAGGCAGCCCGCGTTTCCGACTACACGGCCTTCATGCTGACGGACGAGCGGATCACCGGGCAGTTGATCGAGTACCGGAAGACCCAGGACCTCTTCACCAACCCTCGGGACCCCCGGACTGAGGATTACATCACCGGAAGGTTCGGTTAGGCTTTGCCGCAGGAGGATGCCCCCGTGACGCGCGATCTGTTTCAACGCGAGCTGACCCAGCTCCACGATCAAGTCTTGGTCTTGGGTTCGATGACGGAGAAGGCTATCCTCGATGCCATGGAAGCGCTTCGAGACGGGGACGAGCGCTGGTCCCAAAAGATCATCGAAGACGACGCCCGGATCAACGCGAAGCGCTACGAGATCGAGCAGCAGTGCATCTTCGTGATTGGGTCGCAACAGCCGATGGCGAGCGACCTGCGCTCGCTCGTGAGCATCCTCTTCATCACCACGGACCTGGAGCGGATGGCCGACCACGCGGAAGGCATCGCGCGGCTGAATCTGTTGCTCACCGGCGACCCGATCCCCCGCCGCTTGGGCTATGTCCCGGCGATGGCGGACCGGGCGGTCGCCATGCTTCGCAACAGCCTGAAGGCGTTCATCGAGCACGATGTGGACCTCGCCCGGCAGGTCTGCGAAGCCGATGACGAAGTCGATCGTTTGCAGGACAGCGTCTACGACGAGTGCTTCCGCGGGATGGTGCAGGACCCTTCGACGATCCAGAAGAACACGTACACGCTCTGGACGGCGCACAACCTTGAGCGCATCGCCGACCGCTGCACGAACATCTGCGAGCGGGTGATTTACACCGTCACGGGAAAGATGGAAGAGATCAACGTCTCCAGTTACTAGGCGGGGGCGCCCATTTGGCGGAGCCGCCGCGCGACAACGCGATAGACGCCCGGGTGGAACGCCATGCCGACGTGGGTACAGGTGACTTCGTCGTTGAGCGCGGGGTCGTCTTCGACGCAGCTCTGCCATTCGACGACGCCGTCGGTCTTCGAGTAGATGGCGAAATGCGGGACACGGTAGACATCCGGGGCGAGCATGTTCTTCACGAAGGCGCAGGTGCAGTGTCCGCTGAAGCAGGCGGGCCGGATGTTCGCGCCGATCGAGGTCCCGTGGCGGCGCGCCTGGCGAAGCATGGAGGCCGCTGAGAGGATGATCGGGTGGGCGCGCACGCTATCGCGGAAGGGCGAACCCATCGAGATCACGCCCGCGACGTGCTCTGGGTAGTCCAGCGCGGCGCTACGGGCGAGCATCCCGCCGAGGCTGTGGCCGATGAGCCGCGGTTTCTGGCCAGTTTCAGCCTGGGCAAGCCGGATGGTATCGAGCAGCGTGTTGCCTAGGTGGTCTGGGCAATCGGCGTTGCGGCCAATATTCGAGAAGTAGGCGCGATAACCGATCCGCGCGAGCCAGCCGTGAAGCTCGACCAGCGAGAAGTCGCTGGCGAGGAAGCCGGGGACGACGACGACGGGCTCGCCGCGGCCGCGGGGGACGCCACATCCGAAATACGTCGGCGAGAGTCGGAGCGCCGCCCAATCGAGGCCAGCCAGGGACTCCCGCCAGAGGGGCGTGGAGGATGCCTGCACAGATGGGTCTTGCTCGAAGGGGTCCCCACCAAGGCCGGGGCTGTGCCTGGTCTCTACCGGCATGATCCTGGGTTATCCTCCTTCGGAGGGGCCGCGAGCGGCTGTTCGCCACGCAGTGTCGCGTATTCACCGCGCGCCGTCGAGCGAGCCTACCGGCCGGTCGAACCAAAGTCCGAGGGAGACGTTCGATGACGCTGGACGCGGAGGTTCGGGTTGGCGTGATCGGCTGCGGGGGTATGGGCGCGCTGCACGCCGGGTTGCTCGCGGGGATGCGCGGCGTGGCCGTCGCCGCCACGATGGATGCGGACCCGGCGCGAGCCGCCGCGCTCGCCGAAGCGACGGGCGCGACGACCTACGCAACAGCGGAGGCGGTGATTGAAGCGGTGGACGCGGTCATCGTCGCTTCGCCGAACGAGACGCACCCCGCGTTGGTCCTTGCGGCGCTGAAAGCGAGAAAGCCGGTGTTCTGCGAGAAGCCGCTCGCGCTCACGCGGGCCGACGCCGAGGCGATCGTCGCGGCGGAGGTCGCGGCCGGGCGCCGGCTCGTCCAGGTCGGGTTCATGCGCCGGTACGACCCGCGCCATCGGGAGCTGTGGGACCTCGTCCGGGCCGGCGCGGTGGGATGGCCCGCGCTGGTCCGCGGCTGGCATCACTCGATCACGACGGGCGACTACGTGATGCCGCCGGAGCACGCGCTGCGCTCCGCGATGGTCCACGACTTCGACAGCCTCTGCTGGCTCGCTGGCGAGGCGCCAGCGGCCGTCTCGGCCCGTGGGGCGCTCGCAGGGCCCGTGGGGGCCGGTTGGGCGCTCGATTTCTTGGAGGTGCGCTGGCGGTTCCCTTCGGGGGCATTGGCGACGGCCGAATTCCACGCCCGCTCGGACGCGGGGTACGCGGTTGGTGTGGAGATCACGGCGGGCGGCGGGACCCTGCGTACCGGCGCAAGTAGTGCGGCCGTCCGTGGCCACGGCGAGGCTGCTTCGAGCGCCGTCGACCTGCACTGGTTCATGCGCTTCGCCGACGCCTACCGGTTGCAAGCGCGCGCCTGGGCGGATGTGCTGCTCGGGCTCGCGCCCGGCAGCGCGCCCTCGGCCTGGGATGGGCTGGTGTCGCTCGCTGTGGCGGAGGCGGCCGGGAGATCGCTGGCGGCGGGGGGCGTGGAGGTCCCAGTCGAGCTTCCTCGCCGGCCAGCGCTCTACAACTGAGTCCGGCGGCGAAACCGATGCAATACAGAAGGCCCGGGCAAGCTGCCCGGGCCTTCGTTGTTACCGTGCCGGCGGTGGGGCGGAGGTTTAGGCGCGAGCGGCGCCCTTGCGGCGCTGCACGAACCCAGCAGCCGCGAGGAGGATGCCAGCGCCGATGAGGCCCGCCGGGAGCGTCCAGCCGAAGCTGTTGCCGTCGTCGAGCGTGCCGGTGCCCGTGTTGGGGGCGCCAGGCGCACCGCCGCCGTTGGGGGCGGCGAGATACGGGAACGACGCCGAGAAGGCGTTGTCGTTCGCGTTGACGCCATCACCGATGGTGGCGTTGCCGGTGATCGCCTGAAGCGAGATGTCGATGACGTCGTCAGCGAGCGCGCGGCCGTTGAGGTAGCCGTTGGGCTTGCTGAGGTCGAAGGTGAGGATGTCAGGCAGAAGGAGGCCAGCGAGGGCATCCGTCGCCGGGCTCTTGAGGGAGTCGAGCGCGGCCTTGACGTCAGCGGTGTAGATCGCGGCGTCGCGAGTCGGGTCGCTGTTGTTGAAGCCGTCCTTCTTCTCCTTGGGGATGAAGACGGTGGCGATCGCTGGGCGGCCCATGCGGTCGACCTGGTACCAGTAGCCAAGCGTGTCCTGCTTGGTGGTCACGGCCCAGACGCCAACCTTGCCATCGGGGGCGGCGGCGTCGACGGCGGCCTTCGGGACTTCAATCACGATTGCCGTGATGTTGGTGCCCTTGAAGGTGTCGGCGCCGGTGAACTTGAGGCCAGCCTGGAAGCCGGCGAGGTCGAAGAAGAACGGGTCGTCGCGGGGGCCGACGTAGGCCTTGGTGCCGCCCGCGAGGTTGATCGTGGTGATCGCGGAGCCGACGGAGGTCTTGCCCTTGCCGATTTCCGTGCCGCCATCGGGGTTGGCGAACGTCGCTTGCGCGTTCGCGGCCTGGCTAAAGGTGACGTCCTGGACTGGGCCGGACCCAGAGAAGGCGATCTTCCAGGCGATGTCGGCGACGGCGTCGCCATTGGTATCGACCTTGAACTGATAACTAGTCGACGGGTCGAGACGCAGCGCGCTGGTGTTTGCTGGGCTCGTGAGCGGGTTCACCGTCATCGCCACGACCAAGTTACCGGCCGCGGTTTTCCATGCGTACACATCGTTGATGTCGCTGGCTGGGTTCGCGGTGCTTAGTGGTGCATCGCGGTGGTCGGCGCCGAACGCCGGGACGGCGCCAAGGCCTGCAACGGATACGGCGGCCAACCCGAGGCCAAGCGAAAGCTTTCGGACCTTCACATGCTTCCCCTTTTCGTGTTTGCGTAAGGCTGCGGGAAAGGGGCTCCCCTCCGATTGCCGCCGCCCAAACGTCCGCAGCATTGTGGCACGCGGCGGGGTTGCTCGTCATCAGGAATGGCCCGGCTTCGGGCGTTCCCGTTGCGAAATTCTGGCGATCGGTGAGAATAGCGCACGTGGGTGTGTTCCAGACGATATTCAGCACGCCAACGCGGCAGGCCGCGGGGTGGGCGTTCCTCGGGATCGTGGGCCTCGGCTTGCTCGCCTTCGGCCTCACCCTCTTCCTGAGCGGCGGCGATGACGACGACCCGGAGCCCGCGTCCCCCTCCGCAACCCCATCGCGGACGGTCACCGGGACGCCCGCGACGGCGTCCGCTTCGCCTTCGGCCACTCCCACACCGGGGACGCCGACGCCCTCGGTGAGCCCGACGCCTTCGGTTTCGCCGACGCCGACCGCGACCCCCACGGTCGTCGCGACGGTCGCCCGGACGGAGACGACGGCGCCAAGGGTGGTCGCAACGGCCACCTCCACCGCCACGGCGACGGCTACCGCCACGGCGACGGCGACGGCGACGGCCACGGCAACCTCGACCAGCGCGGCGGGGGCGTATTGCGACACGACGAGCTCGAGTTCGCCTCCCACCTCGGTGATCGGCACCCTGACGATTGGCGGGGCGCCTGCGCCCGTGGGCACGGTGGTGACGCTCACCTTCAATGGCGCTTCCGGGCCGTCACGGGCGGTGCGCGAGGCCGGCGGCTATCGCGTGGACTTCACGGGTGGGGGTGCGGGCTGTGCGAACTCGTCGGGCGCCGCGATCGCAGTGGTTGTCAATGGGCGAAGCTTCGCGGCCGGGACAGTGGGCAGCGGCGAGGTCGTGATCCGCGTGGACATCGCGGTCCCCTAGGCTTCGGCCTCCGGGCCCCCTGGGTGCTAGGATGCGTGGCACGGGGTGGCGCCTGTGAGGGCACCCGCATGTAGAGAAAGGGCTGCCCTGTGACCGAACCGACAGCTCCCGGCGACGACCTCGTCCTCCAGTTCCTCGATGGCGTGGCCACGATATTCAACGGCGCGGCCAGCTCTCCCGCGGAGATCGTCCCGCTGCTCCGACAGTTGCTCTCTTCCCGCGTGGCCCCCGTGCTGCGCCCTGGCGAGACCCCGCAGGCCGCTGCGGAAGAGCGCATGGCCCGCGCTTGGGAAGACCCCGCCGGGCCGGTGCTCGCGGTGGAGGCGCTGCACCTTTGGCCCGATTGCGCCGAGGCGTACCTGTACCTCGCGGCGGCGGTCGAAGGGCAGCCGGGGCTCTCGCTGGCGCTGTTCACGCTCGCCGTCGAGGCTGCCTCGGCGGCGCTCGGGCCGACGTACCTGGACGAGTACCGCGGAGAGATGTGGGAGCGCCCCGAGGCGCGCACCTTGATGCGCGCCATGGAAGGGATGGGCCGGTCGTACTGGTCGGTGGGCGCCCTCGAACACGCCGCCGAACAGTTCGCCGAGCTGCTCGCGCTCAACCCGAACGACGACCAGGGTGTCCGCTACCCGCTGGCGTCGTGCCTGATCGAGATGGGGAACGGCGAGGCGGTCAACGACCTGCTGACGATGTACGACGACGGGACCGCCGGGCGCGCCTACCTGCTTGCACTTGCGGCGTTCCAAGCGGACGGCGATGCCGCCGCTCGGCCAGCGCTGGCGAGCGCCGTCGGCCTGAGCCCGCTGATCGCGGAGTACCTCGTTGGTGACCGCGCCTTCCCGCAGGAGGCGCTCGACCTGCAGGTGCCGCCGGCGGTGACGGAGGCGATGTACTTCGCCGATGTGATGGCCCCCGCCTGGGGCGCCGTTGAGGGGGCGTTGGACTGGCTCAAGCGCTGGGCGAAGCCGGACGTGCCGCGTGCGGCGCCGCCGGCAAAGGAAAAGCGGAGCGGTCCGCGCATCCTTGAGTAGCGAGCCCTCCCCAATTTGCCGCGGTGCGTGTAGGCTCGAAGCTGCCGTCCAGGCGTTCGGGGGAACACGATGAGATTGGAACCGCGCGAGAATCCGAAGTTTGCGCTTAATGGGATCAACCACTTGGCGCTCGTCTGCAAGGACATGGAGCGCACCGTCCACTTCTACCGGGACGTCCTCGGGATGCCGCTCGTGAAGACGCTCGACCTTCCGGGCGGGATGGGACAGCACTTCTTCTTCGACATTGGGAACGGCGATTGCCTGGCCTTTTTCTGGTTCCCGAACGCGCCCGCCGCGGCGCCAGGGATCGCGTCGCCGGCGGCCGCGCCCGGCTATGGCGAACTGACGACGGCGCACGGATCGATGAACCACGTCGCCTTCGATGTGCCGGAGGCGACGTTCGACGAGTATCACGCGAAGATCACGGCGCTCGGCCTGAAGCCGACGGTGATCATCAACCACGACGATAGCCCTCGGCAGGTGAGCCGAGAGCTGCACCCGGGCGTCTTCGTGCGTTCGTTCTACTTCATGGACCCGGACGGGATCCTGTTGGAGTTCGCGTGCTGGACGCGTGCGTTCAGCCCAGAAGAGGCGAAGCACGTCCCGGCGCGGGCGCTCGACGCGGGCGTGGCGGAGAAGGAACTGGTGCCCGCGTAGGGCGTGTCGTGGGGGGCTGCCGTCGCTTGCGGGGGGCGTGACCGCTCCCGCGTGGTCGCGGAACTGAGGCGCTCGGGCCTGGGGCGGAGCGTCGGCGTTCGTCCTTCAGCCCTACCAGCTCACCGAGTTCTTGAGGAGCGTGGTCCCCAGGTCCCAGACGGGGCCTGGGAACTTGTGCAGGTCGGTCAGCACCTTTTCGTAGGCCGTGCAGAACGTGTCGACCTCTTCCTGGCCGAGGATGAGCGGCGGCGCGAGCTTGTGGACGTCCTGGTTGTGGCCGGCGATCTGCGTCAGGATGCCGTGGTCGCGCATCAACGGGACGCTGACCATCTGGCCGAAGAGGCCGCGGTTGGCGCGATGGACGAGCTTCCAGCCGGCTTTCAATTTGAGGGACTTCGGCTCGCCGAACTCGATCCCGATCATGAGGCCCTTGCCGCGGACCTCTTTCACCAGTTCGAAGCGCGACTGCATCGCCTTCAGGCGGCTGAGGATCTCGCCGCCAGTCTTGGCGGCATTCTCGACGATCCGCTCGCTCTCCATCACCTCGATGACCGCGAGCGCGCCCACCATCGCGAGGCTGCCGCCCCCGAAGGTGCTCGTTTGGCAGACGGCGTGGGAGAGGTCTTCGTAGACCTTGTCGAAGATCTTGCGCGTCGTGACGACCGCCCCAACGGGGACGTAGCCGCCAGACATGCCCTTCGAAATGGACATAATGTCCGGCTGGACACCCCAGTGGTCGACAGCGAACCACTTGCCGGTGCGGCCGAAGCCAGTTTGCACTTCGTCGACCGCGAGCAGGGAGCCGTGGCGGTGGAGGATGCGGAGGGCTTCGGGGAGGTAGTTGTCGGACGGGATGCGGACGCCGCCTTCGCCCTGGATCGGCTCCATCATCAGGCAGGCGACGTCGCCTTTGGAGACTTCGCGTTCGAGCGCGTCGAGGTCGTCCCAGGGAATCATGGTCGCGCCGGGGAGGAAGGGCCCGAAGCCGTCGCGCCACATTTCGTCGTCGGAGCAGGAGAGCGCGCCGTAGGTGAGGCCGTGGAAGCCAAGGTCCATGTAGAGGATGCGGGGCTTGCGGGTGGCCTTGCGGGCGAACTTGATCGCGACGTCGGAGGTTTCGGAGCCGCTGTTGGTGAAGAAGCAGGTGTCGAGCTCGCCGGGGGTGAGCGCGGCGATCTTCTCGGCGAGCTTGCCTTCGAGCGGGCCGCCTTCCATCTGGACCATGCTGGGGCCGTCGCTCTGGAGCCAGTCGATCAGCGCCTGCTTGACGCGGTCGTGATTGCGGCCCGTGTTGTGGACGCTGTAGCCGCCGAGGAAGTCGAGGTACCGGCGCCCTTCTTGGTCCCAGAGCCACGCACCCTTGCCGCGGACGAACACCTTGTCGAAGCCGATGAGCTCGAGGACGCGGGCGAAGCGGTGGTTCACGTGGGCCGCGTAGCGGTCGTAGATCCGGTCGTGCGGCTCGGCCAGGGCGGGGTGGATGTCGGGCAAAGGGGGGCCTCCGGGCGCGGGCGGTGTCGCACGGAGGATAGCGCACACGCGGGGCCGGAGGCCTGTACGAGGTCCCTCGTCCCTAGTCCTTCGTCCTTGGTCCGGGTCGCGCGGACTCGATACCGCGGACACAGCGGACTAGGGGCTAGGGACTCGCTACGTGCTACTGAATTTCGTGCGGCTCGCCCATGGGGTGGTAGTGATGCTCGTGATGGCGGCCCCGGCGAGCTTGGAGCTGGGTGCTGATAAGGCCGTGGTCCGGGGCGAAGACGAGCGCGACAAGGAAGCAGGCCGTGGCGGTGAGGACAATCGTCCCGCCGGCCGCGGTATTGGCGTGATACGAGATGTAGAGGCCCACGAAGCCGCTGAAGAGGGCGATCCCGGAGCTCCAGAGCATCATCGACGAGAGTCGGTCGGTCAGGAGCCGCGCCGCCGCGGGCGGGGTCACCACGAGCGCGAGGATCAGGATGTTCCCCACCGCTTGGAGGCTGACGACGATCGTGGCCGAAACAAGGAGCAGGAGGATGACATCGAGCAGGAACACCGGGTAGCCAGACGACCGCGCCAACGTGGCGTCGAACGCGACCAGGGCGAACTCTTTGAGCAGCGAAAAGAAGACGATGAGCACGACCGCGGCAATCACCAGGCTGATCACGACGTCGGCCTGCGAAACGCCCAGGATGTTGCCGAAAAGGAGTGACCCGAGGTCCTTCTTGAAGCCCGCTTGGCGGCTAATCAAGATCACGCCGAGGGCGAAAAAGGCAGCAAAGAGGATGCCGATCGCCGAGTCCTCGCTCACCCGCCGCGTCCGAGCGAGGACGGCGACGCCGATCGCGGTCAGGCTGCCGAAGGCGAACGCGCCCCAGAGGATGCTCTTACCGGCCATGTAACTGAGCACGACCCCGGGGAAGACGGCGTGCGCGAGGGCGTCGCCGATGAACGCGAGGCCGCGCAGCACGACGAAGCAGCCCACGACGCCACAGAGCAGGCCCACGATCGCGACCTCCACGAAGGCGCGCTGCATGAAGTCGTAGCTCCACGGTTCGGTCAGCCAATCGATCACTGGCTGGCCTCGAAAACGGCGACGCGCCCTCCGAAGGTGGCCTTGAGGTTTGCCGCCGTGAAGGTCGTCGCGGTGGGGCCGAACGCGATGAGCCGCCCGTTGAGGCAGCAGACGCAGGAGCAGGTGGCCTGCACCTCATCGAGGTCGTGCGTCGCCATCAGGACGACGACGCCGTCGTCGGCGAAGCGGCGGATGACGCGGTGGCAGATCTCGCGGTTTTCGGCGTCGACGCCGGAAAAGGGCTCGTCGAGGAGGAGGACACGGGGCTCCTGAGCGATAGCGCGGGCGAAGAAGATCCGCTGCTGCTGGCCGCCTGAGAAGGCGCTGATGTGGCGGCCGCCCATCCCTTCAAGGCCGACTGCCCGCAGCGCGTCTTCGGCGTGGCGGCGGTCGGACAACCCGGGTCGGCGGAACCACCCGGCGGCGCGAAATCGTCCCATGAGGACGACATCGAGCGCGCTCGCCGGGAAGTCCCATTTGACGTCTTCGCGCTGAGGTACGTAGGCGACTTGGCTCGTGGCCCCGCGCAACGGCTGCCCGCCGAATAGGGCGTTGCCGCGCACGATCGGCACCACCCCGGCGATCGCTTTGAGGAGCGTGGACTTTCCACTTCCGTTGGGCCCGATGAGGCCGACGACTTCGCCCGGCCCTGCAGTGAGGGAGACGTCGCGAAGCTGAAACCCGCTGTGATACCCGGCCGCGAGGTCTTCGCAGACGAGCCGGCCGCCGCCTGAGGGGCTGGCTTCCGGCGCCGGGCGGGCCTCGGTAGCGGCAGGTGCGGCTATTTCAGTGCCTCCGAGAACTTTTTTGCGTTTGCTAGGAGCATGCCGTGGAGGGTTTCGGCCCCCGAACCCGGCTCGCCGAGGGAGTCTCCGAACAGATCATCGACGATCCGTACACTGGTGTCCTTCGCGATCTGTTGAGCGATCTTGGGGTCGACGGACGATTCAGCAAAGATCGCCTTCACCTTTTCGCGCTTGATGATGTCGACGAGCTCCGCGATGTCTTTCGCCGAGGGCTCGGCGGCGGTGGTTTGGGCTGGGATGACGGCCCCGACGAAGACCAGGCCATAGCGGTCGAGGAAGTAGCCGAAGGCGTCGTGATTGGTCACGACCTTGCGGTTGGCTTCCGGGATCGACTTCAGCAGGTCGCGGATCTGCTTGTCGGTGTCGTCGAGCGTCTGCTTGTAGGCGGCGGCGTTCTTCTGGTAGGTGGCGGCGTTGGCGGCGTCGATTTCGCCAAGCTTCTTGGCGATAACGTCGACGATCTGCTTGCAGAGGTCGATGTCGTGCCAGACGTGGGGGTCGTGTTCACCGTGGTCGTGGTCATCGCCTCCCTCTTCGCCTTCGTGCTCTTCGGCTTCGTCGCCTTCGCGAAGCTCGAGGCCGTTGGTCACGGTGGTCACGCGGTCCTTGTTCGGCTTCGCCTTGTCGAGGAACTCGTCGATGCCCTCGCCGATGGCGAAGATGACCTTGGCGTTGCCGACGGCCTTCCGGTCGTCGGCGGTCACTTCGTAGTCGTGGGGGTCGGAGCCGGCGCCTGCGAGGACGCGGACGGTGAGGGTATCGCCAGCGACGGCTTGGGCGAGCGCGCCGAGCGGGGCGATGGTGGCGATGACTTCGCCAGAGGCCGCGTCGCCGTCGTCATCATCGCCGCCACAAGCGAAGGCGACGGACGACGCAACGAGGGACGTAAGGAGAAGGAGCCAGATGGACGCGGTTCGGCGCATTTCGGCGATCCTGATATGCAGTATCAGACGACGATACCGTGTCTCACTCTGGACGGCAATTCAGTGGGGCGGGAGCGTGACCGAACGGCGAAGGGCCTGGTACGATAGGGGTTCGACATGGCGGGCGTGGCCTAGCGGTTAGGGCGTCTGGTTGTGGCCCAGAAGGTCGAGGGTTCAAATCCCTCCGCTCGCCCCATTTTCTTCACAGCGCGAGGCCAGAGACGGCGCGGACCTCGCTGAAGTTTTGCCGTCCGGCCTCGCGATCTCGCGGGGCCATTCGTTGTCTGTGGATGTGGTCGAAGTCGCCTTGAGGACCTTACCGGCGAGCGCCGAAAGATCTTCGATGGCCGCGACATCGCCGAGGAACGGGCCAATGGTTTGTCCGGCGGCGAACACGAGACCCCCGCCCGCATGGCCTTACGCGATTTGGTCGATCGCGAGCGAGGCCAACCCGAGGAAGAACAAGAAGCCCATCACGTCCGTCACAGTGGTGACGAAAATGTTCGCCGCCAGGGCTGGGTCGACTTTCATCGACTTCAGGCCGAGCGGGATGAGGACGCCGCCAAGCGTCGCCGCCACGATGTTGAGGAACAGGGCGGTCCCGAGGACGATTGAAAGCGCGACGTTCTGTTCCCAGAAGTAGCTGAGCAGGCCACCGGCGATGCCGACGGCGATGCCGTTCGCGATACCGACGAGCGTCTCTTTGCGGGCGGCTCGGAAGATGTCACGGACGTAGAGGTCGCCGAGGGCCATGCTCCGGACGGCGATCGTGGCGGTCTGCGTCCCGGCGTTGCCGCCCTGCCCGGCGACCATCGGCATGAAGGCGGCGAGGACGGTCGCTTTCGCCAGGGTGGCGTCGAAAAGGCTCACGACCAAGCTCGCGAGGGCGGCGGTCGCCAGGTTAATCATCATCCAGGGCAGGCGCCGGCGGACGCTCTGGCGGACCGGGCTGAAGACCTTCTCGCCTTCTTCGACGAGGCCGACCATGCGGTACATGTCCTCGGTGGCCTCTTCTTCGAGGACGTCGATGAGGTCGTCGGCGCCCATCACGCCCTCAAGGCGGCCTTCTCCATCCACGACGGGCAGCGCCAAGAGGTTGTAGCGCTGGAGAATGCGGGCGGCTGCCTCCTGGTCGGTCCCGGTGGTCACGGCGTGGAAGTCGCGTTGCGTGATTTCGTCCAGACGGGTGCCGGGAGCGGACACAATCAGGTCGCGAATGCTGACGACGCCCTGTAGGCGGTCGTCATAGTCGAGCACGTAGACGTAATAGGCCCGGTCGGCCGCTGGCTGGACCAGGCGCAGGTAGTCGATCGCGTCCTGGACGGTTGCTCCTTCATGGAGGGCGACGAAGCCGCGCGTCATCAGGCCGCCGGCCGATTCCTCTTCGTACTGGAGGAGCTCGGCGACTTCCTCGCCACGGTCGAGCGCGCGAAGCGTCTCGGCCTGTTCTTCGGGTTCGAGTTGCTGGATGACGTCGGCGGCGACGTCGTCTTCGGCTTCTTCGAGGACGGCCGGGAGGTCTGCGAAGCCGACGCCGCGGATCAGTTCACGGAGTTCGTCGTCGTCTTCGGCGAAGGCGAAGATTTGGGCGGCGATGTCGGTGGGGAGCTGGTCGAGGAGCTCGCGCTGTCCCTGATCGTCGAGGGAGAGGACGATGTCGGCGAGGTCAGCCGGATGAAGCGCTGTGAGGAGCGCGATGGCCTTCGCCCACTCCCGGTTCTCCACCAGGGCGCGAGCGTCGTCCGTCAGTCCCTGGACGACATCCTCTTCGGCCATCGATCAATGTCCAATTGGTACACATAGCGTTGCCCACGAGGGGCCAAAGCCGACCGTACGCCCGGCGGTGTAAAGGGTCAAACGTTAACCTGACCGTTGTCGAACTTGTCATAATCCGGGCACAACGACCACTTCTTCGACAAGCCGGACGAGCCCTTTGGCGCGCTGGATGCCTGCCTCGAAGGCCAAGATGTCGGCGCGAATGGCTGCTTCCGCGGCGCAGAGCTGGTCGAACGCGCGGACCTGGGCTGGCTGCATGGCGGCTAACATGGACCAGAGTGCGTCCGTCGCGCCGCGCAGCCGGACGAGTGCGTCGAGGTCGCTCCTGGTGGCGGCCAGGGCCTCCCTGAAGCCGGTCGCGGCGTGTTGGGCCGCCAGGCGGGCGGCTTCGGGCGCGCCGGCCGGGAGGCCCGCGAGAGCGAGCGCAGTCAGCTGCAGGACCGCCGGCCAGAGCGTGGTACGGAGCCGGCCAAAGGCGGCGAGGCCATCCGTCACCGTCGCAAGCTCCGCCTCAACATTGCTCACGAGCGCCATCTTACGCACCCGCTCGCGTCCCTCGCGCCGGGCGCTGTAGAGTCGAGCGATGGCTTCCCGCTTGCTCATCCGTGGCGGCGTGCTCGCCCAGCCTGGCGGGCCGGCGCGCGCCGACATCCTCATCGAGGGCGACCGCATCGTCGCGATCGGCCGCGGGCTGGCGGCGAGCGACGCGTTGGTCATCGAGGCGGCCGGGCTGACCGTCGGGCCGGGGTTCATCGATATCCACGTGCATGGCGGCGGTGGGTATGACTTTTTCACACCGGATTCGGCCGAAGTCCGCGGGTACTCCGGCTGGGCGCCCCGAAACGGCGTCACCGCCTTTCTCGTGTCGACACTCGGCGCCGACGCCGGCGCGACACACGCGCTGCTCGATGCCTTCGTCCCCGCACTTGGCGCCGGATCGGACGGAGCCGAGCCGCTGGGGTTCCACCTCGAAGGGCCGTTCATCAACCCGATGCGCCGGGGCGCCTTTCCCGGCGCGATGTTGCGCGAGGCCAACCCGGCCGAGTTCACTGGCTATCAAGCGGCCGCCTCGGGACACATTCGTCAGGTGACGCTCGCGCCGGAGCTCCCCGGAGCGCTTGAACTGATCGTCGCGGCGGCCGCCGCGGGCACGGCCCCCGCGATGGGCCACACGGACGCGACCGTCGAACAGGCGCAGGCCGGATTCGCGGCCGGCATTCGGCACGTCAACCACCTCTTCAACGCGATGCGGCCGATCCACCAGCGCGAGGCCGGGCCGGCGATCGCCGCGATGCTGCATCGGGATGTGACCTGCGAGGTGATCTGCGACTTGGCCCACGTCTCCGCGCCGATGCTGCGGATGGCGTTTCAGCTGCTGGGGGCGAACCGGATGGTCACGGTGACCGACAACCTCGCGCCGGCGGGGACGCGCGCCGCCAGCGGGATGTTCGGCGGCGGCGCTGTGGACGTCTCCGGCGCCACCCTGGTCCGCGGCGACGGGACGATTGTCGGCAGTGTCACGACGATGGACGAACAGTTCCGGAACGTGGTCGCGACGCTGGGCCTCGACCTCGGCACCGCTTTCCGGCTCTGCTCGACGAACCCGGCGCGGGTGGTTGGCGTGGAGCGGCGCAAGGGAGCGATCGCGCAAGGGTTCGATGCGGACCTTGTGCTGCTCGACCCGGACTTGCAGGTCGTGATGACCATCTGCCGGGGGATGATCTCGTTCGACGCCCGCTTTGAAGGAGGGCCGGCGGGACGCGGCTAGGGCGTTGGGCGGGTAGAATCCCGCCCATGGTTCAGCGATACCTCCAGGATGTCCAGGCCGGCGACGAGCTTCCGCCGATGGTGAAGGACGCTTCGCGGGCGCAGCTGTTTCTCTATAGCGCGGCGAGCAACAACCCGCACCGAATCCACTACGACAAGGACTACGCTGCCGTCGAAGGGCACCCGGACGTGCTGGTGCACGGGCCGCTCCAGGGCGCTTGGCTCTCGCAATACGTGACCGATTGGGCGGGGCCCGCGGGACGGATGCTGTCGCTGAACTGGCAGAACCGCGGCCGGGCATTCCCCGAGCGCGATCTGACGTTCAAGGGCAAGGTGACGGCAGTCGAAGCCGATGGCACGGTCTCGCTCGAGGTCTGGGAGGAGGACGACACGGGCGCCGTCCTCATGCCTGGGACGGCGACGGTGATGCTGCCGCTGCTGCCGCTGCGCTAATACCGCCCCGGCACGAGGTAGTAGCGGTACGGGTCGAGGCGGCGGAGGAGGGCGAGCTCTTCGGGCGTCGGGGGATCGAGTTCGCGGAGGTCGTCCGCGACGCGCAGGTCCCAGCTAGTCTCGATCTGGACGACGTCCGGCGACATGCCGGGGAAGACGGCCTCGAGGATGGCCTCGCACGAACCAGTCTCACCGCCGTCCGGGGTGTCGAAGCGGTAGATGCCCATCGTCGAGATCACGCGGTTCGCCCCTTGGGGGGCGAGGCCCGCCCGGCGCCGCGCGCCTGGCCCGTCGATGTAGCTCGGGCTCGTGATGAAGTCGCAGCGTTCGACGAACCGGCGGCGCTCTTGCGGCATGATCGTGATCAATTGTTTGGCGAGGCAGGCGATTTCGGTGTTTCCGCCCGTCCCGCCGAGGCGACGCTCGGGATTCGTGTAGTCGCCCATGACGAGCGTGTTCAGGTTGCCAAACTTGTCGACCTGGGCCGCTTGAAGGACGCCGAAATCGACGTTGCCGCCCATCAGGAGCGTCCCGAGGGCGTCGACCATGTCGGTCACCATCGCCGAGCCGTCAGCGAGGATGAGGTCGTGGATCCCGATGCTCGCGCGTGGGACATCGAGGGGTGGGGCGTAGTCGAATGCGCCGACTTCGGTGCAGACGGCGATATCAGGGGCGTGCATCAGCTTTGCAAGGACACCGGCGAGCACCGGCAAGCCCATACCGAGCAGGCAGACGCCGGACTTCGGGAATTCGCGTGCGCCCACGACGCACATCATCTCGGCCAGGGTGTAGTCGTCGCTCATCATCACATCCGGAAGCGGAGGTTGCGGCCGTGGCCGTAGCTGATCCCGTCGGCCGTGACGGGGCCGGCGTCGACCCGGACGGCGTCTAAGGTTTCCTGCCCGTACTGCTCCACATAATGGCGCATGAGTGCGGCGTGGTCCGGGAAGGGCTCGAGCCATTCGGAGGCCCACTCCTGGTAGCCCTCTCGGGACCGGGTGACCCGGCCGAGGCCCATCTTGCCGTTGAAGCCGTAGTCGAAGTCGTAGTACCCCGTGAGCCCGCTGGGATGGGCCCCCCAGGGCATATGGACGACGGCGGCGACCTTGAAGCCTGGCACGATGGTGCGGCCGGGGTCGGCGCGGATGACCTCGGGCTCGACGATCTCTTCGACCGAGACGATCGGCTTCTTCGCGGCCCAATAGGCCCATTTCGCATCGCCTTGGTGGCCCCATGCCTGGACATTCCCATACTTGTCGGCCCGTTGCGCGTGGAGCACGGCGACATCCGGTTTGAGTGCTGGCAGGGCGACGAACTTTTCGCCGTCGAACGGCGATTCCATCTCGCGCCACTTTTGGTCGAAGAGGTAGGCGCCGGGATGGTCGACGTTTTTCGGGTCGAGGTAGTCGGTGCCGAGGAACGACTTCGTCGGGATGAACGGGATGCCGAGCGCGCCAGCCATGAGCATCAGGGCGATTGCCTGGTTGCTGTAGTCCTCGTACTTGAGTTCGCCGGATTCCATCATCTGGGTGATGGCGCCGGGGCGGAGGGCGGAGGCGATGTAGCCGGCGCGGAGCCGGTTCGCGCAGCCCGCCATGACGAGCATGGTGCCTTGGATGCCGATCGAGCCGCCGATCAGCTCAAGGTCCTTCTTCTTGGCGCGGGCGATGGCGCGGCAGAGGCCGAAGGCGACTGACGTGTATCCGGTGTAGACGCTGTCGCCGTCGTTGACGAAGCGCTCGATGGCCTCGTTTTCGCCCATGAGCTTGATGTCTGGCACGGCGGCGGATCATACCGCAGGTTTTCAGGGGACGCGCGCTACCGAAGGAGGCTGAAGCCTTCCTGCGCGAAGTGGTGGTCGCCAGTTAGGACCTCGTCGATCCCGAGCCGCCGCATCGTTGTCATGGAGATGCAATCCACCAGGCTGTACTGCTTGTCCCGCCGCTGCTCGTAGAGTGCCAGCCCAGCGGGGAACGATTCGGTCGATCCAGGTTCGACCTGTGTCTCGTCCATCTGCATCAGGCCACGCACCAACTGGGCTCCGGCCAACCTCATCGACTCGCCCATTCCCGACAGCGCATTTAGGACCTCGATCAGCACCTCTGCGGTTGTGATGATCTTCCGCTCTGCAGCGTGTTCGGCGGCGGCCTGTGCGTCCCTCGACCACGCGTCGCGTGCATTCACGAGCCCCAGCCAGAACCAGGCGTCAGCGGAGACGGGAGGCATCTTCCACCCGAACGGTGGTCTCGGCACAGGTCGGGACTGAGGCGATTCGCCATCCGCTTTCCGAGGGAAGGTCCTCCGGGATGAACCCGTACAGGAACTCGTCGAGCTGCCAACCGTGAGGGACGTTCGCCCACGCATCGTCGGGGACGTTGGCAAACGCCCGGCGCGCGAGGAGCGGGGTGAACCGGCATCGAAGACGGCGTATCAAGTCACTGCCACTGGCTCGCCGGGCGTTGCGACATCATCGACCAGCTGGGCGAGCCGCTCGGCCTCGTCCTCGCTCATCTCGCGGATGCGTTGTATGAGCGCCTCTTTGGTCGTCACGGAACGAGCATAGCCGATCCGGGCTTCGCCTGGCCGCTACTTCGCCTTCCAGCGCTCGACGCCGCCCATCCCGTACTGCTTGAGGAACATGGCGCGCTCGGGCGTGATCGCGAGGAAGGCGGTGCCGGGAGAACCTTCCGGACCGCCGGGCGCGAAGGCGTTCAGGTCGTAGTCGAAGACGCCGGTCCAGAGACGCTTCTTGGTCGCGAGGTCGTCGTAGCACTTTGCGGTGCCCCAGATCTCGAGGCCGTCGCCGACTTCGGTGACCTGCCAGTGGATGGCCACGTTCGGGTTCGCGGCAATGTTCTTCGCCTTGACGGAGTCGGCGCCGATCATCACCCAGAGGGTGTCCCCTTCCCAGCAGGGATGCACGGGCACGACGTCGGGCTTGTTGTCGGCCCCGACGGTCGCGATGTGCGCCCACATGCTCAGCTTGCTACCAGCTTCTTTGACTTGCTTCAGGTCCATGGTGTCCTAACCTTGCGTTCTTGTTGTCCACCAGGCTACACGAGATGGGGGTCGCGGTGGGGCTTGAGAACGGCCCCGTCGCTCGGCCGCTCCGGGCTCTGATTTCGTGGTTCAACCAGAGATGGCGGCTCAGTACCCGCGGCTATCCCAGAGGATGTCGCCGGCCCCGGCGAGCTTCGCGTGATAACGCGCGGCGACGAACAAGAGATCGCTGAGGCGGTTGAGGTAGGGCACGACGTGTTCGCCGACGGGTTCTTCGCGAGAGAGCGCGATGACGAGCCGCTCGGCGCGGCGGCAGACGGTGCGCGCGACGTGGAGCTGCGCCGCGACGGGCTCGCCGCCCGGCAGGATGAAGCTCTTGAGCGGCTCCAGGTCGTCGATCCAGCCGTCGATCCAGCCTTCGAGTTGGTCGACGTGACGCTGTTCGATGCCGGGGACGGCGAAGCGCTTCTTATCTTCTTGGAGGATGCAAAGGTCGCTGCCGACGTTGAACAAGACCTGCTGGATCACGAAGAACTGGGGGCGCATTGCGGCGTCCATGCCGAGGGCGACGGCGACGCCCACGACGCTGTTCAGTTCGTCGACGGTGCCGTAGGCGTCGATCCGGAGGGAGTCTTTGGCGACGCGCTGGCCACCGCCGAGGGCGGTGGAGCCGTCATCGCCGGCGCGCGTGTAAACCCGGTTGATGTGGACCATGGGATCGAGGGTAGCGGAAAACGAAGTTCCGAGGCGCGAGCGCCGAGCGCCGAGCGCCGAGCGCCGAGCGCCGAGCGCCGAGCGCCGAGTACCGGCCACTCCTGGTCGTCACGAGCTGGCGCCCTGTCGCGAGCGATGCGAGGCGCCTTGCCCGCGGCGCCCAAGGGTCGGTTGGGTTGAATTGCGCGATCCAGTGCCACGTGTCGACGAAGAGCGTGTCGCTCACGGCCGGCCGTAGATGACCCGGTCGTGGTCCGATGCGGGAGGAATCCGCGCGAGATCCTCGGCGGTCAGGTCGCCAAGGAGACTCCCGACCCACTCAAGGAAGTCCTCGCTCGACCTGGCGTCGTGCTCCGAAGCGGGTGGGACCACCACATCTTCAGGTTCTGGGATCGCCTCGAGGGCCCGCAGGATTTCGGCTATGACCGGATGCATCCGCGGAGGGCCGCCCGTTTGTGCTTCGTTCGTTACGAGCTCAAGGGCACGCTCCGCCTCGGCCTCGGTCATCCCCGCGACGCGTTCGAGGAGCGCTTCTTTCGCCGTCATGGCTTCAGGATAGCGGATCTGGGGCCCCGCCAGGCACGTTTGACGCTTGCCTGCGACAATGCGCCTGTTCTCAAGGAGGAGCTATGGCCGCGACCCCGCCAACCTGCATCCGCTGCTACGCGGCGTTCGAAGGGAAGCCGTACTTGATGGCGAACCGGCCGTATTGCTGCCAAAGTTGCTCCGTCGGCTCGGCCTGTGAGCACCAGGGCGTGCGCCGCGCGACGAACGTCCGGCGCTACGACTCGATGTTCGACCGCTTCCGGCAGACGGCGCGCCATCAGACGCCGTGGGATACGGACCGGGTGAAGCGCTAATGGTCAGCCGGGTGTTGCGCGAAGGCACGACGTTGCCGGCTTACCAGGTGGTCGCGCGCAACGGCGCTGCGCAGTCAGAGAACAAGATCCACGACGACACCGTGGCGAAGGAGTATGGGTTCGCGGGCGGCCTCGTGCCCGGTGTGACCGTCTACGCATATATGACGCAGCCGCCGCTTCGCGCCTTTGGGACCGCCTGGCTGACGGGCGGTACGATGTCGGCCCGGTTCGCGAAGCCCGTCTATGAAGGCGAGTTGGTCGCGGTCGAGGCGGCGGTCACCGAGCTCGGCGTCGACTCGGTGGGCGTCTCGTTGGTCGCGAAAAATCCGGCCGGTGTGGAATGTGGCATCGGGAGCGCGACCCTCTGCATCAACGGCGTGGAGCCGGTGGCGTTGCGGGACTTCCCCGAGGCGCCGCTCCCCGCCGTGCGCCCGCTCGCTTCGGAAAGCGTCTTTGCAGGGATGGACATCATGGGTTCGCTGCGCGAGCCGGGAGAGCTGGGGCGCTGGGAAAGGTTCCTCGACGAGATCGGCGACCAAGACCCACGCTTCCGCGGGCCGGAGGCGATCGCGCACCCCGGTTACCTGATCCGGCTGGCGAACACGATCCTGGTCTCGAACGTGCAGCTTGGTCCGTGGATCCACGTGTCGAGCGACGTGCGCCAGCTCGGCGTCGCGCGTCTCGGACGGAATATCACGACGCGTGGCCGCGTCCTCGGGACGTTCGAGCGCAAGGGCCACAAGTTCGTGGAGCTCGACGTCGTGATCGCGTCGGGCGAGGAGCCAGTGATGCACGTCCACCACACGGCGATTTACGAACCCCGTCGCGGGAGCTGATTGGCAGGATCGCCCTGGGGATCGACCTCGCCGAGCAGCCGCGCTGGGGAGATAGGTCGCCGAGCACCGAGGTCGAGGTCGCGCGTGACCGGACGCCCCGGCGCTCCGATACTCCCCACTCCGACACTCTGGCGGGGTGATAGCCATGGACCTCGGGATCCGCGGCAAGAAGGCGATCGTGAACGGCGGCAGTGCTGGTCTCGGCAGGGGAAGCGCGCTCGCGCTTGCGCGTGAGGGCGTCGAGCTTGTGATTTCCGCGCGCGGCGAGGAGCGGCTGCGCGAGACCTGCAACCAAATCGCGAACGAGACCGGCGTGCACGTTACGCCCGTCGTCGCGGACCACAGCACGGCCGAGGGGCGGGCGCGGATCCTCGAACAGTGCCCGAACCCGGACATCCTCGTGCTCACCTGTTCGCCGCCGCAGGTGACGGGCAACTACCTCGCCATCGAGCCCGAAGACTGGCAGGCGAACATCGCGGTGACGCTGATCAGTCCAGTCGAGTTCATCCGGGCGACAATCACGGGGATGGTCGAGCGGCGTTGGGGCCGCGTGGTGAACATCGGCACCGGGGCGGCAAAGTTCCCCACCGAGATCCGGATCCTCTCGGGGGCGCCGCGGGCCGCGTTGAACAACTACGTCGTGGCTGTTTCGAAGAAGGTCGCGAAGCACAACGTGATCCTGAACAACCTCCTGCCGGGCATGCACCACACGGCCGGAATCCACGACCGATACATGAAGCTGGCCGCGGAGCGTGGGACCTCGTACGAGGCGGAGACGCGCCGCTTCGCGAACGAGTGGCGCATCCCGGCCGAGAGCTTTGGCGACGCTGAGGATTTCGGGGCCTTCACGGCGCTGCTCTGTAGCCAGCAGGCGCGCTACGTCGTCGGCCAGAGCCTCGCCGTCGATGGGGGCATCGGGAACAGTACGTTCTGAGTGCCGAGTGCCGAGTGCCGAGTGCCGAGTGCCGAGTAGCGACTCGCCGCGAGTTGACCCTCAGGCGCGGCTTCCGGACGATCGGGCCATGGCTCTTTACGAATTTGTTTGCACCGAGTGCAATGCCGCGTTCACCAAGCGCATGCCGATGTCGGAGATGCGCCCAGTCATGCCGTGTGACGAGCTCCACGGCGGCAACTGCCCGAAGACCCACGCGATGTGTGGGAAGACGGCGAAGAAGCCGATCGGGGGCTTCTCCGTTGTCGGTCTCGCTGAAGCGTCGGTCGGTGATGGCCCGGCGCCGTGGGACGATGGCGGGGATGGCGGCGACGGCCTGGGCGGGGGCATGGACATGGGTGGCGGTCACGGCCACTCCCACGACTTCGGGCATGGCCACAGCCACGGACCGGGCGGCCACTCGCATTAGGCTCGGCGAAACGAACGAGGCCCAGCGGGTTGCCGCTGGGCCTCGTTGGCTGGCGTAGGGCCCGGTCTGGGTTCTAGCCTTCGTCGTTGGAGAAGCTGACGCCGGCTTCGACACAGGCGTCGACCTTTTCGGCCGCCTTGTTGAGGCGGTCGCTGACGTCCTTGTCGAGCTTCGGCTCGTCCAGGGCCTCGAAGACCTGTTCAGCGTTCTTGCCGTCTTTCAGGTCCTTCACGGCGCCGTTGAGCTTGGTGACGATCTCGTCGTGGGCCTTCTTGACGTCCTTGGGGGGCTTGGCCTTCCTGAGTTCGGCGACGAGCGACTCAAGGGGTTTCGCAAGCAACTTGGTGGCTGCCGCTTCGTCGTCGACTTCGGTCCCGACGTCCTCGAGGACGGCGATCAGTTCGTCGCCGAACTTAATGGTCGCTTCGCAGAAGTCGGTGACATAGGCCTCGTCGCTGCCCGTGCCCGCGCTAGAGGCACTGTCGCCGCCACTTCCGCCCGAGTCGTCATCGTCGTCGCCGCCACAGGCGACCAAGAGGGCGGGGGCGATGGCACAGATGGCCACGCCGCCCAGCAGGTGTTTCCGGAACCGCATGCAGGTACTTCCTCCCTGGGTGTACATCGACCACCCAGAGGGGTCGCGCCAGAGCACCGTACCACAGGCGTCGCGCACTGACCTGTCGTCTGCGCAACCTTGGGGCGACTTGAATGACCGGCGCAAGTGGGGGCCTGAAGGGCACCCCCGGAAACGAGAAAGGCGGCCGGATGGCCGCCTTTCAGGAGCTGCGCTGCGGGCGAGGCTAGATGTCGAGCATCTGCGCGACGCGCTCGCGGTGGAAGTCGGCGTCGCCCCAGAAGAGTTCGGCGCGCTTCTGGCGTCGGAAGAAGAGCTGGATGACGTAGTCCTTGGTGAAGCCGATACCACCGTGGATCTGCTGGCCATGGGCCACGACGCGGCGGCTGGCGTCGCTGCACCAGGCCTTGGCCATCGCGACGTCCATGTCGGCGGAGGACTCGCCTTCGCTGGTGGCCCAGGCGGCCTTATACATGATGAAGCGCATGCCATCGACGTCGGTGACCATATCGGCGGCCTTGTGCTGGATGGCCTGGAAGGAGCCGATCGGGCGGCCGAACTGGACGCGTTCCTTAGCGTAGTTGACCGAGATCTCGAAGTCCTTCTGGGCGAGGCCGACGAGGTAGGCGCACTCCAGCGCCGTGGCGCGGTTGCGGATGGCGGCGCCGGTGGCGGCGTCCATCGTGATCACGTCTTCGGGCTTCACGTTGTTGAGGACAACTTCGGCCTGCTTATCGCTTGCGATCGTCTTGAGCACGGTCACGGTCACGCCCGGGGCGGTGCGGGAGACGATGTAGGAGTTCAGCGCGCCATCGGCGCCATGGGCGACGACATGGAGGTAGTCCGCGACGTTGGCGTCGGGGACGAAAAGCTTCGTGCCGCTGAGCGTGCCGTCGGCGTTCGCCTTCATCGCGATGCCTTCGCGATCCCAGCGGCCGCTGGGCTCGGTGACGGCGTAGGTGTGGATGGCGGAGCCATCGGCGATCTTCGGCAGATATTTCGCCTTCTGGGCGGCCGAGCCGGCGAGGATGATGCTCGCGGCGCAGACCTGGTTCGGGATGAACGGGCCAGGAAGGAGCGCGCGGCCGGTCTCTTCGACGAGGACGCAGAGGTCGAGGAAGGAGAAGCCAGCGCCGCCCTGATCCTCGGGGATCATGAGGCTGTGCCATCCGAGGTCCGCCATCTTCTTCCAGAGGTCGGGGCTATAGCCCTTTTCGTCCTCTTCCATGGCGCGGACGTGCTCTTCCGGGCATTCCTTCTCGAGGAACTCGCGGGCGGAGTTCTTGAGCAGTTCCTGTTCTTCGCTGAGGCCGAGGTCCATGCGGCGACTTCCTTTAGGCGTGAGATGTGGCCGGCGGTCGGCCGGTCGAAGCGGGCGGATTGTATCAGGGGCCCGCAGGAAGGGCGAACGGTCCGTAAGGGTAATCCTCCGGGCCGCACGGCCTCCGCAGGCTTCGATTACATCGTTTTTGGGTAGTACTGGCCGGGCTGGAGCGCGAACACGTCCCGGTAGAAGTCGGACTCGAAGGGCCAGTCGGCCTCTTCGCCAGGGAGCGGGGCCTGGGCGAAACGCCCGCGGTCGCCTCCGACCCGTTCGTTGCCAACCAGCGACCATGCCTGGCGCTTGTAGGTCCAGTTGTCCGGTTGCAGGCGGTTGGCCGCGTTGAAGTGGCGGATGGCGCTTTCGCGCTCGCCGGCCCGCCAGAGGTGGTTGCCGAGCTCGAAATGCGCGGCGGCCTCCGAGACTGCCTCCGGCCGGGGCTGCGAGGCGGCGATCACCTCATCGGGCGTCATCGCGAATTGGCTGGCCGGGCCCTTTTCGACCCAATCGCGGATCGCGTCGGCGTAGGTCGCGCGTTCTTGGCCGCCGCCGAGGATCCGGAAGA
>JBJXFX010000163.1:0-35313 GCA_046152925.1 Dehalococcoidia bacterium | reverse complement strand
TGTTCGGCAACACCGGCCGGTTTAACCCGTGCAAGATCTTGCCCTCGGGGGCCGGGTGCGGGGAGATGGCCCACAACGACGCGGCGCTCCGGGCCGCCGGGCCGGACGCCTATGTCTGAACCGCCGCTCGTCGCGGGCGCCGCCGCAGCAACCGTCCACCGGCCAGGGTCGATCCCCGCGTTGCAAGCGCTGGTGCGCGATGCGCGTGGGGCCACGCTCGTGCCGGTAGGGGCCGGGACGCAGCTCGACCTCGGCCGCGCGCCGGTGGCTCCGTTCGAGCTCGTTGAGCTGGCCGAGGCGCTCGGCGGGCCTATCTCGCTCGTGGAGGACGACCTCACCGTCGCCGTCCCGGCGGGCGCGACCCTGGGCGACATCGAAGCGGTGCTCGCACCGGCGCGCCAGCGGCTCCCGATCGACCCACCATTGGCGGCAAAGTCGACGATTGGCGGCGTCCTGGCTTCGGGCCTTGGCGGGCCGCTTCGCTCGCGATTCGGACAGCCAAAGGACCTCGTCTTGGGCATGACCGTCCTGCGCGCAGATGGCGAGTTGGTGAAGGCCGGCGGCCGCGTCGTGAAGAACGTCACCGGCTACGACCTGATGCGGCTCTGGTGCGGCTCACTGGGGACGCTCGGGATCGTCACGGAGGTGACGTTGCGCGTCTATCCGGCGGTGCCAGTGGTGACGCTGACGGCCGAAGTGGCCAGCCCGCAGGAAGGCGCCGCGCTGATCGACCGCGTGTTTCGTGCAGACCTTCGCCCAGAGGTGGCGGACATCCTCGTCGAGGGTGGCCGCTCACGAGTCGTCCTGACGGTGCACGAGCGCGCCGTCCAGGGGGTGCGCGGGTTCGTGAGTGGTCTCGAGGAGTCCCCGCCAGCGCTCCTTGAGCGATGTCGCGATGCCGGATTCGACGCTCACGACGTCCTTGCCGTGCGCGCGACGACAACGCCCTCCGGGCTGGCGACGGCTGTCCAGCGTCTGAACGCACTTCGCGCAGACACGCTCGTGGTCCGGCCTCTGGCCGGTTTCGTCCGGGCGGCCTGGTCCGCCCCCGGCGCCCCAGGGACCGTCGAGATCGCCCGCGCGGTGGATGCGCTCCGCGCCGAAGTGACGCCTCGTGGTGGGGCCGTCATCGTGGACCGGATGCCGGCTCGCTTTCGGGCCGACCTCGACCCGTGGGGGGCGCCGCCGCCGGGCTTCGACCTCATGCGCAAACTGAAAGCCGCTTACGATCCAGCGGGACGTTTCAACGCCGGGAGGTACGTCGGTGGTCTCTGAGCCCAATCGCTGGCCGCGACCGGATGACGCCCCGGCGAAGGAGGACCTTTCGCGGTGCGTGCATTGCGGCCTCTGCATCAATAGCTGCCCCACCTACGCGATCACGGGGCTGGAGACTGAATCCCCGCGTGGACGAATCTACCTCGCTCGCGGCGTCGACGAAGGCACAATCCCGCTCACCGCGGCGGTCCAGGGGCACTGGGACCTTTGCTTGCAATGCCGTGCCTGCGAGGCAGTCTGCCCGAGCGGCGTGCCCTATGGCCGATTGATGGAGCATGTGCGCGCGCAAGTCTCCGCTCAGCCCGCGGCGGGCGGCAGAGGCCGGCGTGTCCGCCGTTTTGTGCTGCGCAACGTCGTTGCCCGGCCGCGGGTGTTGCGCATGGCCGTGCTCCCCGCGCGGATGTGGGCGGGCTTTCCGCTGCGCGGGTTGGTACGGCGAACGGGCGTCCTGCGCCGGCTTGGCCGCTTCGGCGCCGCCGAAAACCAGCTCCCCGATCGCGTCGGACGGCCCCTTCGGCCGGGTGACCCGTTGCCGCAGCCCGAGACGTCCCGCGCCGAGGTCATCCTGTTCACAGGCTGCGTGATGGGCGAGGTCTTCGGGGACGTCCACCGTGCCACGGCGGCGGTCCTCATGCGTTCTGGCTTCGCGGTTGAGGCGACGAAAGGGCAAGGCTGTTGCGGGGCGCTTTCCGCCCACGACGGCGACCTCGACTTCGCCCGCAAGCTCGCCCGGCGCAACATCGACGCGCTTGAGGCGACGGGCGACGGCACGATCGTCGTGAACTCCGCTGGCTGCGGGGCGGCGCTCAAAGAGTATGGCGACCTCCTCGGCCACGACCCGAAGTACGCGGACCGCGCTCGCCGCTTCGGCGCCCGCGTCCGCGACCTGACCGAAGTCCTCGCGGCCGCCGGGATCCCGAAGGGGAAGTTCGAACACCGTGTCGCCTACCAGGACGCCTGCCACCTCGTCCACGCCCAGCGTGTGCGCAGCCAACCCCGCGAGCTCCTTGGGGCGCTCTCCGGGATTACCTGCATCGAGACGAGCGGGAACGATATGTGCTGCGGCGCAGCTGGGCTCTACTCACTGGTGCAATCCGAAATGTCTGCCCAGTTGCGCGCGAAGAAGACGGAGCAGTTCGCCAAGCACAAGCCGGACGTCGTCGTCACCGCCAACCCTGGCTGCCACATGCAGTACGTGGCGGCCGTGCGGGAAGCGGGCATCGATGCGCGCGTGATGCACATCGCCGAAGTCCTTGAGGAGGCCACGCGCCCATGACCGCAGCCCCAATTGCCCAGCCGCCAGCCCGGCCAGCTGTCCACGCGGACATTTCGAGCTTCGAGGGCATTGTTTTCGAGCGACGGAGCATCCGTGGGTACCGGCCGGACCCCGTCCCGCAGGAGCTGATCCAAGAGGTCATCGGCATCGCGAAGCGCGCCCCGTCATCCATGAACACGCAGCCGTGGCATTTCCACGTCGTCACGGGCGAGCCGCTGAAGCGCATCCGCGAAGGGAACGTCGCGAGGTCGTTGGCCGGCGCCCCACCGAGCCGCGAAATCGTCGGCCATGGCGCGTATCAAGGCGCGCACCGCGACCGGCAGAAGGCGATCGCCGTGGACCTGTTCGCCGCGATGGGCATCGCCTGGGAAGACAAGGACCGGCGCCAAGATTGGGTCGTCCGGGGCTACCGGCAGTTCGACGCGCCGGTCTCCGTGGTTGTCACCGTGGACCGCACGCTCGAACACAGCCCGACGGCGTACTTCGATTGCGGCGCGGCGACCTATGGGCTCGTGCTCGCCGCCTGGAGCCGTGGCCTCGGCACCGTGATCAACGGCCAGGGGATTACGCACTCGGCGGTCGTCCGTGAGCACGTCGCCATCCCCGAAGACGAGGTCATCGTGGTCTGCGTGGCGCTCGGCTTCCCGGACGAGACATTCGCCGCGAACGATGTCCAGGCGACGCGCGAGCCGGACGACGGCGTCGTCGCTTTCCACGGCTTCCCGTCCGAACGGGGCTAGAACGCCAGGTCGAGGCTGATGTCGAGCGCCTTGGCGCTATGCGTCAGCGCCCCGACGGAGATAGCGTCGACGCCCGTCTCGGCGATGGCCCGGACGGACGCGAGGTTGACGCCGCCGCTCGCTTCAAGCTTCGCGCGGCCAGCCGTGCGGCGCACGGCTTCGGCCATCTCGTCGACGCTCATGTTGTCGAGGAGCACCCATTCGGGCCGTGCTGCGAGAGCCGCTTCGAGATCGTCGAGGCTGTCGACTTCGACTTCGACGGGCGCGCCCGGCGCTCGTTGGCGAATGGCTTCGACGCCCTGCGAGAGCGTCTTGCCGGCCCGGGCCAGGGCCTCTCGATGGTTGTCTTTGATCATCGCCATGACCGCGAGATCGCGCCGGTGGTTCGTCCCGCCCCCACAACGGACAGCGTATTTTTCGAGGTCCCGGAGGCCTGGCGTGGTCTTTCGTGTGTCGAGGATGGTGGCGCGCGTGCCGGCGACGGTATCGACGAAGGCGCGCGTCAGCGTGGCTGTGCCGGACATCCGCTGAAGGAAGTTCAATGCGACGCGCTCGCCGCGAAGCAGGGCCGAAACAGGCCCCTCGACGGTCGCGATCACGTCGCCGCGGTCGAAGCTGGCGCCGTCGGCGAGGCGGCGCTCGACATCGCAGGTCCCGTCGAGCAGCGTGAACGCGGCCTCCGCGACCGCGATCCCAGCGAGCACGCCTGGACTCTTCGCGAGGAAGGACGCCTTCGCGCGAACCATGGGGTCGACGACGGCTAGGGTCGTGATGTCCTCGGCCGCGCGGTCTTCCGTCAGCGCGGCCGCAACAATGGCGCGGATCTGTCCGAGATCGAGGTCAAGCATGGCGGTACACCTGGTGGCGTTTCCAATCGTGGTCGTTGCGGGATGGGTAGTCGAGCCGCTTGTGGGCGCCCCGGCTTTCGGTGCGGCGGGTGGCGGCGTCGAGGACGAGGCGCGCGAGGAGGGCGAGGCTTGCCCGCTCGGTCGCGTCGCGTGTCGGCGGCGCCGGTTCGCCCCATCCGGCGGCGGCCCGAGTGCCGGCTTCGAGGCCTTCCCGCTGGCGTTCGATCCCGGCGCACTCCCACATCACGGCCTGCAACTCGGATTTGGTGCGCGGTGCACCCGCGGCCATCGGGGCGGTGATCGCAGCCCGCGATGGGGCCGCGGGCTGCGCAGCGCCGTGTCCGAGGGCATCGACGACGCGCTTGCCGAAGACGATCGTCTCCATTAGCGAGTTGCTGGCGAGACGATTCGCACCGTGGACGCCCGTACACGCTGCTTCGCCGCAGGCAAAAAGGCCGGCGATGTTCGTCCGGCCGGAGGTGTCGGTCCGAATCCCGCCCATGAAGTAGTGGGCGGCAGGCGCGACGGGGATAAAGTCGCGCTCCATCGCGAGGCCCTGGCTATGGCAGAAGGCGTAAATTCCGGGAAAGCGGACCGGGAGGTCCACCTTCAGCGCGCGGCAATCCAGCGAGACTGCGTCGGTCCCGGTGGTGCGCATTTCGGCGAGGCAGGCGCGCGCGACGACGTCTCGCGGGGCGAGGTCGGAACGCGCGTCATAACGTGGCATGAATGCGTCGCCGGCGGCGTTCCGCAGGATGGCGCCTTCCCCCCGGACGGCTTCGGAAATGAGGAAGGGCGGCGCACCGGCGCGACGGAAGGCAGTCGGGTGAAACTGGTAGAACTCAAGGTCCATCAGCTCGGCGCCAGCCAGGTATGCGAGCGCGATGCCGTCGCCCGTGGCCACTTCGGGGTTCGTCGTGTGCGAAAAGAGCTGGCCGGCGCCGCCGGTCGCGACCACTACCGCCGCTCCGCTGACGTCATGGGCCTTGCCGGACCGCAAGTCGACCACGCGGACGCCGGCGGCCCGGCCGTAGCGGACGAGGATCTCGGTCGCGAGCGTGTGGTCGAGGATGGTGATGCCGTCAGTCCGGGCGGTCGCGCCGAGGGCTGTTTCGATCGCCGCACCCGTGCGGTCGCCGCCAGCGTGGAGGATGCGCGGCCGGCTGTGAGCGGCTTCCAGCCCGAGGGCGACGCGGCCATCGACCGAGTCGAAGGCCACGCCATAGGTCACGAGGTCGCGGATCCGGCCTGGCGCCTCCTCACAGAGGACGCGCGCGGCCTCGGGGTCGACGAGTCCATCGCCCGCCTCGATGGTGTCCTCGAGGTGGAAGAGGGCGGAGTCGTCCTCGGAGACGGCTGCGGCGATGCCGCCCTGGGCCCACTGTGTGTTGCAGTCTTCGATGGCGCTTTTGGTCACGACCAGGACGGGGCCGAGCTTGCGCGCCTCGAGTGCGACGAAGAGCCCGGAGATGCCGGAACCGAGGACGATGGTTCGGAAGTCTGGCTGGGTCACAGGGGAGTTAGTGTACAGGTGACACGAACTCGACGCTCGGGGGGCGGCGAGCCCGCGAATGGCGTTCCGGCACGCCCGGCACGTAGACTACGCAGCACATTCTCCGTACGCGGCCCGGGGTTCTGGCATTGGCGATCATCCCGATCAGGCGCGCGGGCGACCCTGTCCTTCGCGAAAAGGCCCGGCGCGTCCGCACGATCGATAGCTCCATCCACAAGCTCATCGAAGACATGTGGGAGACGATGTACGACGCGCCCGGCGTCGGGCTCGCCGCGCCGCAAATTGGCATCCCCCTCAAGGTGATCGTCATCGATGTCCCGAATCACGACCGGATTGCGTTGGTGAACCCGGAGATCGTGAAGCGGTCGGGCGAACGCCAGGTGGACGAGGGCTGCCTCTCGGTGCCGGGCTTTCGCGGGGAGATCGTCCGCTCGCGCAAGGTGCTTGCGAAAGGGCTGGACCCGAAGACCGGCAAAGAAGTCCGCGTGAAAGCCGAGAACGACCTGATGGCGGAGGCGCTGGAGCACGAGATCGACCACGTCAACGGCATCCTCTACATCGACTACCTGCCGAGCCCAGACGCGCTCATCCCGCTGCGGGACGCGCCCGAAGTTGGCGGCTAAGACCCCCTTGGAGTGTCCCGATGCTGATTGCTGAGCTCGTCGCTCGCGAGATCCTTGATTCCCGCGGCAACCCGACCATTCAAGTGGCCGCCGTGCTCGATGACGGCTCCGAAGGGGTGGCCTCTGTGCCGTCGGGCGCCTCCACCGGCGCACACGAGGCCGTCGAGCTTCGTGACGGCGGCCGCCGCTACGGCGGGAAGGGCGTGCTGAAGGCCGTGAACTTCGTGAACAACGAGCTCGCCCGCAAGCTCGAAGGGATGTCCGCCCTGGAGCAGCTCCAGGTCGACCGTGCCCTCTGCGAGATCGACGGGACGCCGAATAAGAGCCGGATCGGCGCCAACGCGATCCTTGGCGTTTCGCTGGCGGTCGCGCGCGCTGCCTCCGCCTCGGTTGGACAGCCGCTCTACCGGTACCTTGGCGGGCCGATGGCGAACCGGCTGCCCGTGCCGATGCTCAACATCCTGAATGGCGGAAAGCACGCACCGGACTCGACGGACTTCCAGGAGTTCATGGTCATGCCTGTCGGCGCCGACACGTTCGCCGACGGCATCCGGATGGGCACCGAGGTGTATCACTCGCTCAAGGCGGTGCTCCACGACCGCGGGCTGGCGGTCTCGGTCGGCGATGAGGGCGGCTTCGCGCCGTCGCTTCCCGGAAACGAGGCCGCGGTGCAGGTCGTGATCGAGGCGATCGAACGGGCCGGCTACAAACCCGGCGAAGACCTCGTGCTCGCGCTCGACCCGGCTTCGACGGAGCTCTTCAAGGCCGGGCAGTATGCCCTCGCCAAGGAGAATCGAGTCCTCACCAGCGCCCAGATGGTCGACCACTGGGCCTCCTGGGTTGCCAAGTACCCGATCCGGTCGATCGAAGACGGCCTCGCGGAGGACGACTGGGAGGGCTGGTCAGCGCTCGTCGCCAAGCTCGGCGAGCAGTGCCAATTGGTCGGCGACGACCTCCTCGTGACGAACCCCGAGCGGATCCGCCGAGGGATCGCGGAGCGGGCCGCGAACAGCGTCCTCGTGAAGCTCAACCAGATCGGGACGCTTTCCGAGACGATGGAAGCCGTGCAAACGGCCCAGCGTGCCGGCTGGACGGCGGTCATCAGCCATCGTTCGGGCGAGACCGAGGACACGTTCATCGCCGACCTCGCGGTCGCCACGGGCGCCGGCCAGATCAAGACTGGCGCACCCGCGCGTTCGGAACGCACGGCGAAATACAACCGCCTCCTGGAGATCGAGTTGGAGCTCCAGGAGTCCGGCCAATATGCCGGGTGGGATTGCATCCGGCAGCTCGGGCCGCGACCCGCCCGTCCGGAGGCCCAGCGGTCGCCGTCGCGCGCGAACCGCGGCGAGCGCGGGCGTGGCAGCCGTGGCCGCCATTAAGGCCGAAACGAGTCCCGGCGAGGCCGAGCAGGTCCGCGTGCGGGCCGCGCTCGACCGGCTGATCCTCGACACGGCGCACCTGCTCGACCTGCTCGACGTGATGGATGTGAGCGCGCTTGACGCCGTCTCCCCGGTCACGAAGCGTTCGATCCGGGCCACGATCGCCGCGATCGCCGCCGAACAAGCGTCGTTCGCGGCCGAGTTGGTGCCCGGCTCAAGCCTCGCGCCAGAGCAGGACTCCGCAGAAGGGTTGGCGCAGTCGCTGCAGGCCTCACGCTGGGCACTCTTCCACGCGGCCCAGCGGCCCGGCGCCGCGATGGACCTCACAGCGCTGGAAGCTGCGGCCACGCTCGCGGCGGCGCGCGTCCTGGACTTCGCGGAGGCCTGCCCCGAACTGCTTGACGACCCGCTGACACTCGACTGGATCCTGTTCCAAGGGCCGCCGGGCGACCCCAGCTGGCAAGCGCGGCGCAAGGCTGTCGTAGAGTTGGCGAAAGCGCGGCGCAAGGCCGCGAAGAAGCGGAAGCCCGCGAAGCCGAAACGGAAGGAACGTACCGAATGAACCCCGATGTCGCCCACGTTGTCGAGGAGCTCGACGCCCACCGTGAACGCTTTGTTGCGTTCTGCCGCAGCCTGTCGAAGGAGCAATTGCTGAGGCCCGTCCCGAAAAGCACTTGGGTGGTGCGGGACTTCATCGCCCACCTCGGGACCATCGACCGGCCGGTCGGCGGGATGTTCCAGGCGATGCATGGCGTGGCTGGCGCTGGTTGGGGCGCAGCCGGCGGCGGGATCGACGACTGGAATGATCGCGAAGTCGCCGAGCGCCGCATGTGGCCACTGGAGCGGGTGTTGGAGGAGATGGCCGAGACGCGGGCTGAACTCCATCGCCACCTCGGCGCCCTCACGGCCGAGGATGTCCAGAAGTCCATGGACTTCGGCGGTGATAGCAAGCGGGCGGCCGCCAAGGTCCGCCTGCTGGACTACCTCCGAGGCTGGAACAAACACGACCCGATGCACGCTGTCGACATGCTTCGGGCGTTGCCCGACTGTCACACGCCGGAGATCGAGGCGTGGATCGACCATCCGGTGATTCGCGGCTACCAGGCCGCCATGAATCGCGAGTAGGCCGGTGCCTCCCCGGATCTCGCCACCGCGTATTGTCCCGGAGCCGACGGGCGCCACCAAGCCGCCCGGCGCCGCCCCGGAGACCGACGCGTTTCGCCAAACGGGCTTCGTCCTCGGCGAAGAGGTCGACTTGGTCCTGGAGGGGCTGCGATTAGAGGGAGCGTTGGCGGAGGCCTGCGCGGGGGCCAAGTTTCGCAGCGCGACGGCGCCGCTCCTGCTGCTCTGGTCACGCTCGTGGCTCGCGCGGCAGGAGGCGCTCCACGCCGTACAGTGGGGGAACTATCCGGCCGCGATCCCGCTCGTCCGGGCCAGCGCGGATTACCAGGCGGCGATGAAGGGCTTGGCCGGGGCCGACCGGGCCGAGTGGGACGCCTGGGTGGAGTCAGAGCCCATCGCGATAGCCGCCGCGGTGCACGGGACAGAGGTGAAGCCTCACGCCTACCGCAGCGCCGAGACACTCGCGTCCGATGCCGTCTTGGGCCCGGTGTACCGGGCCGCCACGGAGCTTTCGATGCCCCACTTTGCCGCCTCGATCGTGCTCGCCGGCAACGATAGCGGCCCGGACCGGATCCTCGCCACGTTTGGCGAGCGCTCGTTCCATCTCGGCCTCGCGGAGCTCGTCATGGGCTGGCTGCTGGCACTCGGCGACGCGCAGCTCCGCCGGGTCGCGCAGCCGCCGTTCCCGGCCGTGCCGGAGCCGCCGCTCGTTGCCGTGTGCGCGCGCCTGGCCGCGGCCGCCGCCCGCGACGACCGCTGCCGGGTGGAGCCGGTGGAAATTGAGGCGCAGCACCGCTTGCTCATCCACAACTGGCGGGCGACGCCGGGCTCGGCAGCGAAGAAGCTGCTGTTCTGAGGTTGCGCGCCGTGGCGTCGATGCCGTGGCTGATGAGGCTTACGACCGCGCCTTCTCCCAGGCCTCGGCGATCAGCGGGAACTCCCAATCCGCGAGCTGGGCCTGGCCGTGGGCGTCGGTGTGGAGCCGGTCTTTCCCGGTGGCCGGGCGCCCACCAGAGGCTGCTTCCTGCGCGATGCTCCGGTACGGGATCCTCAGCCGGGAGCAGATCTCCGCGACTCCTCGATCCAACTCTCGCGCTCTGGCGTGCGAACGCCGCTCGTCGCGCGCGTTCCCGCCGGGGACCCTGTCCCCATACGGCCCCCGGACGACCACAAGGAACGACTCCGAGCGGGTGAGGTCGCGGAGCATCGCCTCGATTCGCGGCAGGATCTCGGGCGTGGTGAAGAGGGGGACGCCTCCGATGAGCCGGACCGCGGAACGGCGCGCCACCTGAAACGCCGGTTGCTCGGAGAGCCAGCGGTTGCGTCCGGCCGCGGCTGCGGCGGTGGCCACCCCCTCGCCCGCCCTTCCGAACCGGCGGCGAAGCTTCAGGGGGACAGACTCGTGGGACACCCAGAAGCCATTAATCCGGATGAAGACCATGTCCGGCTGCACTTCGTCCACGAATCGCATGGCCATTTCCGCCATCCGCGGCGTCGGCCAGGCCAATCGCGCGACCCATTCGAGGGGCTCGCCAAAGCGTTCGACGAAGCGCTGTTCCTCAATCGCCGCGGCGTTCTGCTGGGTCGAGACGTAGTCCTGGAGGTCGTCGCTGTTGGTCAACCGGAGGAGGCGCATCGCGGCAGTGTAACGACGCTTGGAGTCGCATGCGTAAGATGCCGGCGGACCTTAATTCAACAGGACCGGCTGGCGGGCGAGGTTTTCGCCGGCGATCACTTCAATGTCGCCCCAGGCCGCGTCCTGGACCGCGTCGCAGTCGCCACTCTTCAACAGCTCGAGGATCGCCAGGAAGCTGATGAGCACTTCGACGCGGGTTTTGCACTCGTTGATCGCGGCGAGGAAGCTGAACCGTCCCATCCGCGAGAGCCGCTCACGATAGTCGCGCACGCGTTGCTGAATGGTCACGGTGCTCTCGCGTTGGATGACCGCCTGGGGCGGCGGCACCGGTGGAAGGCGCTTCATCACGTCGAGCATGAGCTTCCGCATCACGTTGAGTGTGACGCCTTCGAGGCCGAGCCCGGGCTCCTGGGGAGGGAGCGGGGCGAGCCTCGAATACACGTGAAGGCCGTCGTCTTGGCGCGTGCCGAGTACCTGCGAGACCTGTTTGTACCGCTTGTATTCGAGCAGCATCTCGACGAGCTCACGCCCGGCTTCCTCCACATCCTCTTCGGCCTCGGGCTCTTGCGGCGGACGCGGCAGGAGCGCTTTCGACTTCAGGTAGATGAGTTTCGCGCCGATGGCGACGAATTCGGCGAGCGCGTTTGCGTTCACGACGCCATCGGGCGACTTAATGGCCTTGAGGAATTGGTCCGCGACCGAGACGAGGGAAACCGCGGTGATGTCGAGGTCGTCCCGCTCGATCAGGTGGAGGAGCAAGTCCAGCGGCCCGTTGAAAACGGGCAGCGCAATCTGCGGCATGGGCAACAACAGGCCGAGCGCTCCCCGCAGCGGCTGGCCTGGACCGGTCAAACGACCATTGCCGTTACCGTGCCTCAGCAGACGCCCTCACTCCTGACAGCGTCCGCCCGACCGAGGCAGCGATTCCGGAGACCGACCGCATCATCTGGTCGAACTGTGGGAAGGTCAAGGACTGCGGCCCGTCGCTCAAGGCGCGCTCCGGTTCGGGGTGCACTTCGATCATCAGCCCGTCGGCTCCGGCCGCGACGCCGGCGAGTGCGACGGGCAGGACGAGCGCGCGCTTCCCCGTGCCGTGGCTCGGGTCCGCGATGATCGGCAGGTGGCTCAGCTCCTTGATCGCCGGGATCGCATTGATATCGAACGTGTTCCGGTAGGCCACGCTTTCGAAGGTGCGGATGCCGCGCTCGCAGAGGATCACATCGGGGTTGCCCTGCGCGAGGATGTATTCCGCGGCCAGCAACCACTCTTCGATCGTGCCGCTGGGCGCGCGCTTCAGCATCACGGGCTTGCGGAGCTTGCCAACCTCGTCGAGCAGGATGAAGTTCTGCATGTTACGGGCGCCGATCTGGATGACATCGGCCTGTTCGGCGACGGCCTCGAGGTCGCGGACCGACATCAGCTCGGTGATGACCGGCATCCCGAACGCGCGGCCCGCGCGGGCGAGGTAAACAAGCGCCTCATCACCGAGGCCGCGGAAGGCGTAGGGCGACGTCCGTGGTTTGAACGCGCCGCCGCGGAGGACGTTCGCGCCAGCTGCTTTCACGGCTTCCGCGGTGGCAAAGATGTGCTCTTCATCTTCGATCGAACAGGGGCCGGCCATCACGGCGAGCTCGTCGCCGCCGACCGAGACGCCATACCCGAGGTCGATGATGCTCGGTTCGCGGCGGAAGTCGCGGCTGGCGAGCTTGTAGGGCTTGGTCAGCCGGTGGACGGCTTCGACCTGAGGGATGGATGCGAGCATCTCGTCGAGTTCGGGCTGGTCGGGCCCGACGACGCCGACGACCGTGCCGGAGTCACCCCTCGAGATATGGGCCTGGTGCCCGGATTCGCGGATGCGCTCCACGATGTGGGCGACTTCGGCCTCAGTGGCCCGGGCCGAGACGACGAGGACAGCGGGCTCCTGTTGGCTAACGCGCGGTCGAATGTGTGCTGCTCGGGAGGTCGGGGCGCAGGCGTCGTGCCTCGCGGAGGTAGACGTGGTGGATGTCATGGATTCCCTTCTCCGTATTCACGTGAAGGAGGATGCGGACGCAAAGCGGCAGGCTGCCTGGGACGGACATTTCGTGGCCGCACATCAGCGGCACGAAGGTCCAGCCCATTTGCCGGGCCGCGACGGCAGGGAACTCGGCCGTCACGTCGGGCGTGGTCGTAAACCAGGCCGACGCGACCTCTTCAGCGACGAGGTCGTTTGCCGCGATCATCTCGGCGAGCAGTTCACGCGTCGCTTCGACAATCTCTTCTTTCGAGTTCTTGGTCACGGTGGTTGCACCGCGCACGCCGCGGACTGCCATCTTCGCGCAGGTCCTCCTCGGGGTTCGGGACGGTGAGTGAAGCGGGTGCCCTTAGCGCCGGCCAAAGGCCCCGGCCGGCGGGCAACCATATACACGGCCCACGAGGGGCCGGCGCCAGAACCATCGGCGCTCACTACCCACCCGAAGGGCCGCATCCACCTTATGCCCGCTTGTGGCCGGTGACATCCTCCACAAACTCCTTGACGCGCTGGGCATGCTCACCGGCCGCCGCAGCATCGATCGCCCCGATGATAGCAGATCCGATCACAGCCGCTTCCGCGATCTTGCCGATGGCGGCCACGTCTTCCCGTTTGCGGACGCCAAAGCCCACGGCGAGCGGCAAGCTCGTGTGGCTCCGCACGCGCGCGATAAAGGCGGCCAACTCCTTCGGGTCCGCGCTCTTGCTCCCCGTGGTCCCCGTCACGGAAACGCAGTAGATGAACGCGTCGGCGACGGCTGCCAAGAGCGGGATTCGCTTGTCGGTCGTTGTCGGGGCGACAAGTGGCACGAAGCTCTGGTCGTTCGCTTTGCAGGCAGCCAGGAAGCGGCCTGCTTCCTCGGGTGGCAGGTCCACGATGATGAAGCCGTCGACACCGGAAGCGCGTGCCGTCTCGGCGGCGCGTTCTTCACCGAAGGCGACGATCGGGTTGTCGTAGCCCATCAGGAGCACGGGCACGGTGAGCCCAGCCGTCCGGGCCTCGGCCACGAGCTCGAAGCAGCGGCGCAAAGACATGCCGCGCCCGAGCGCGATTTGGTTGGCGTGCTGGATCGTCGCCCCGTCGGCGAGGGGGTCGGTGAACGGGACGCCCATTTCGATGACGTCGGTGCCGCCAGCCTGCATGGCGAGCAGGATTCCGACCGTCTCTGATGGGTCCGGGTAGCCGCCGGTGACGTATCCCACGAACAGGGGCCGGCCTTCGGCTTTCCCTTTCGCAAACTGGTCTCGAAGCCGTTGTGACATGGACCTACCTCGTGCCGACAAGGATGAAGTAGCTGGTCGCGTTGAACAGGAAGTGGAACACGATGCTGTCCCAGAGGTTGCCGCGGCGCCAATAGAGCCAACCAAGCGCAGCCCCGGCGATGAAGAACGGGATCATCGCCCCAAGGCTGAGATGGGCGACCGCGAAGATCATTGCAGTGATGGCAATCGCTGGCCATGTGCCGTACTTCATGAACCCCGTCTGCATGAACCCGCGGAAGAAGATCTCTTCGCCCAGCGGCGCCGCGACCAGCGCGATCACACCTGCGAGAGCGAGGCCCAGCGGGTCGCGTGCGATCTCGATGGGTACGTTCGAGCGCGGCTCCAGCACCTCAACATTGAGGGCGTCGACGGCGAAGATGTAGCCCGTCGTGAGCAGATACACTCCAATGACTGCGACAACCGGGACCCAGAGCTCGCCCCAACTGAACTCATTCAGCTTGAACGTCCGCATCAGCGACCGCACGTCTTGCTGGCGGGTCATCAGCGCCACGATCAGGATGAGCACGACCTCGTGGACCAAGGTGGTGGAAAAGCCTACTTTCAGCGCAAAAAGGTCTGCGGAGATCTCTGGCGCGTCTGGGAGTGCGGCGCCGTCCTTGATGGCCTCGGCTCGCTCGGCGCCCCATTCAACCACGAACCCGGCGCGTTCGAAGACGTCTTCGCCGCGGTCGGAGAGGCGCAGGTCGTGGCCCGAGGCGAGGACGATGCCCGCGAAAGCGAGCGACGTCACGACTTGCGAAAACAAGGCGATGCCGAAACCCGCCCAGACGGTCTGCGGCCCCCAGTGCTTCTGTTGAAGCCGGGTGGTGGAAGACGGAGCCGGCGTCAGAGCGTGACCCCGAGGGCGGCCGCGACGGTGTGCATGTCCTTGTCGCCCCGTCCGCTCAGGCCAATGAGGAGGTCTTCGTCCGGACGCATTTGCGCCGCGACTTTGAGCGCGTGGTAAATCGCGTGACTCGGCTCGAGGGCGGGGATGATGCCCTCGGCGCGCGTGAGGGCGTTAAACCCTTCGAGCGCTTGCATGTCGTCGACCGAAACGTACTCCGCCCGCTCGGATTGCTTGAGCCAGGAGTGTTCCGGCCCGACGCCGGGGTAGTCCAACCCGGCGGAGATGCTGTGCGTCTCCAGAATCTGGCCGTCGGCGTCCTGGAGAAGGTAGGTGCGTGTCCCGTGGAGCACGCCGGGTCGCCCTGCGCTGAGCGTGGCGGAGTGCTTTCCGGTGTTGACGCCGTGGCCGCCCGCCTCGACGCCAATCAGGCGGACCGGGTCATCGATGAACGGATGAAAGAGCCCGATCGCGTTGCTTCCGCCGCCGACACAGGCGATCGCCGCGTCGGGAAGCTTGCCGGCCTGTTCGAGCATCTGCTTGCGCGCTTCCCGGCCGATGACCGACTGGAAGTCGCGGACGATCGTCGGGAAGGGGTGGGGGCCGATGGCGGAACCGATGAGGTAGTGCGTCGTCTGGACGTTCGTCACCCAGTCACGCATCGCCTCGTTGATCGCGTCTTTGAGGGTCTTGCTGCCGGAGTCGACCGGCACGACGGTGGCGCCGAGCATCTTCATGCGGAAGACGTTGAGCGATTGGCGCTGGATGTCCTCGGTGCCCATGTAGACGGCGCATTCGATGTCGAGCATGGCGCAAACGGTGGCCGTGGCGACGCCATGCTGGCCGGCGCCGGTCTCGGCGATGATCCTCGGCTTGCGGAGCCGCTTGGCGAGCAGCGCTTGGCCGAGCGCATTGTTGATCTTGTGGGCGCCGGTGTGGGCCAGGTCTTCGCGCTTGATCCAAATGCGCGCGCCACCGGCCTCGCGCGTCAGCCGCTCCGCGAAGTAGAGCGGCGTCGGACGCCCGACGTAGTGCTTCAGGAGGTCGTCGAGTTCCTCCTGAAAGACCGGATCCGTGCGGATCTCACGGTAGGCCTCTTCCAGGTCCTCGTGGGCGGCGACGAGCGTCTCCGGGATGTAGCGTCCGCCGAATTCGCCGAAGCGTGCCGGCAACGTCAGTTCAACGGGCAAAATGGACCCCTTTCGCCGCGCGGATGAAGGCGCGGATCTTCTCAACGTCTTTCACGCCGTCCGTCTCGACGCCAGTCGAGACGTCGACGCCCCAAGGCTCAACGCTCGTGACGGCGTCGGCCACATTCTCTGGCGAGAGCCCGCCGGCGAGTAGGAAGGGCACGCGCTGGGCGAATTCCCTGGCGATTTCCCAATTGAACGCCTGTCCGGTCCCGCCACGGGCGCCCTTGGACGCCGTGTCGAGCATCAGGCCCGCCGTGCGCAGCTCCTGTGCGCGCTCGAGCAGGTCATCTGGCGTCGTTTGCTCGCCGACGTGCATGGCCGCGAGCACGGGTCGCTGGACCTTCCGAGCGAAATCCCAGTCCTCGCCGCCGGAGAGCTGGACGAGGTCCAGCCCGGCAGCATCGGCGATGTCGTTCACTTCGGCCAGCGACTGGTCGGCGAAGACACCGACGATGAGCGGACGCCAGCGCATCGTCGCCTCGCCGATCGCTTCGCTCCAGGCGCTGAACCAGCCGAGGCCGCGGACCTCGCCGGTCGCGGGGCCTTGAAAGTCGGCTGGCGCCGGGAGGCGGCGCTCGAAGCGGCGGATGGCCTCGCAGATGTCATAACACTGCTGCGGCGTCACCTTGCGGCGCGACTCGGCAAACATAAGGCCGATCATGTCCGCGCCGGCTTTCGCGGCTTCGACGGCGGTTTCGGGATCTCGGATTCCGCAGATTTTGACGAGCGTCATGAGGCGGAACCCCCGATCCCTCGCCGGATTAGGGACAAAGTAGCAGAGAGGGGGCTGGGGGGTGAGGGCGTCATCGCGTCACCTCCGCTCCCAGAAGCTCGCGCACTTTGACGCTCGGGTCGCCAGCGACCATCAGCGCTTCGCCGACGAGCACGGCGCGGGCGCCGGCGGACGCGAAGCGTTCCACGTCGGCGCGCGTCTGGATCCCGCTCAGCGCCGCGAGAAACGTCCCTTCAGGGACGAGTTGGGCGAGCCGGTCGGTGGTCCCGAGGTCCACGTTGAAGCTGCGCAGGTCGCGGTTGTTGATCCCGATGACGCGGGCCCCGGCCGCGACGGCGCGTTTCATCCCCTCGGCGTTGTCGACTTCGACCAGCGCCTCCATGCCGCACTCGTGCGCGAACTCGAGCAGCCCGCAGAGGTCGGCGTCGCTCAGGGAGGCCACGATGAGGAGCAGCGCGTCAGCACCGTAGGCCCGCGCTTCGAGCACCTGGTAAGGATCGACAATGAAGTCTTTGCGGAGGATGGCCGGCCGAGCGTCGCCGAGTTGGCCGGCCGCTTGGCGGACCTGGAGCATGTCGTCGAGCGTGCCCTTGAACCAGGTGGGCTCGGTGAGTACGGAGATGCCGGCGGCGCCAGCGTTCGCGTACTTCATCGCCTGGCGCGGGGCCACGATCTCCGGTGCGATGTCGCCCTTGCTCGGTGAGGCGCGCTTGATTTCGGCAATCAGGGCCATCGGCGCGGACCGGTCGAGTCGGCCCCGGAAGCTTATCGCCGGTGGCGCGGCCCGGACGAGGGCCTGGAGCTCCGGGAACGGGAGCGCGCGCTTCGCCTCGGCCACGTCCTCGCGTCGTTTCGCGACGATCCGGTCGAGGATAGTCGGCTCAGCCACCGGCGAGCTCCTGCGTGATGCGGACGTAGGCGTCGAGCACTTCGCGCGCTTTGCCGGAGGCGATGGCCTCGCGAGCCGCATGGGTTCCCGCTTCGAAGCCAGCGACGAGGCCCGCGACATAGAGCGCGGCCGCCGCGTTCATCAGGACGAAGTCGGTGACCGCGCCTTCGGCGCCATCGAGAACGCCGAGCAGCTTGCCCGCGTTCTCCTCCGGCGTTCCGCCGGCGACCTCGCTCAGCGGGTGCGACGGGAGGCCGAAGTCACTGGGGAGGAGGTCGCGTTCGGCGATCGTCCCGTCGATCACGAACCAGGTATGGGTCGAAGTGGCGGGGCTGATCTCGTCGAGGCCGTCCTTGGAGTGGACGACGAGGGCGCGGGGCATGCCACGAAGCGCGAACGCCTCGGCCATCAGCGGCCCGAGATGCGGGGCCCCGACGCCCGCAAGTTGGCCACGAGGCTGCGCGGGGTTGGTCAATGGCCCGAGCATGTTGAACACGGTCCGGATCCCCATTTCGCGGCGTGGGCCGCCAACGTGTCGCATCGCTGGGTGGAAGCGCTGGGCGAAGAGGAAGCCGAAACCGCAGCTCTCGATCGCTTTGGCGACCTGCTCGCCGCCGAGGTCAATCCGCGCGCCGAGCGCTTCGAGGATGTCCGCACTGCCGCACTTGGAGCTTGCCGCCCGGTTGCCGTGCTTGGCGACGCGCCCGCCGGCAGCGGCTACGACGAATCCCGCCGCTGTAGAGACGTTGAAGGTATCGATCCCATCGCCGCCCGTGCCGCAGATGTCGATCACATCGTCGACCGGGACGGGCTCGGCGTGCGACTGCATTACTTTGGCGCAGGCGGCGATGATCTCGGGCGATTCGCCGCGGATCCGGAGGGCCGTGAGGAATGAGCCGACCTGGGCTGGCGTCGCGGCGCCCGTGAACATTGCCTCCATCGCCGTGGTCGCCTGCTCGGCGGAAAGCTCGCCGCGGTCGACCAGCGACCGGATGGCGTCCTGCATCACCATCGTCCGCCCTCCATCGTGAGGAAGTTCCGGAGCAGATCCTTGCCGTGCTCGGTGACGATCGATTCCGGGTGGAACTGGACGCCTTCGACCTTCAGCTCGTTGTGGCGGACGCCCATGATCACTCCACTCTCGGTTGTCGCCGTGATGTCGAGGTCGCCCGGCAGGGTCTCCGGTTGGCCAGCCAGAGAATGGTAGCGGACAGCGACGAAATCGTTCGGGATGCCGGAGAAGACGCCTTTGCCGTCGTGGTGGACTTTGGAAGTCTTGCCGTGCTTGATCTCGCCAGCGCCCGCCACTACGCCGCCGTAGACGTCATAAATGCACTGATGCCCGAGGCAGACGCCGAGCACGGGCACTTTGCCGGCGAAATGGCGGATCACGTCGCGCGAGACTCCGGCGTCGTTCGGGTTGCCGGGCCCGGGAGAGATGACGACGTGGTCCGGATTGAGCGCGATGCACTCGGCGACGGTGACCTTGTCGTTCCGGTGCACGACGACATCGGCGCCCAGTTCGCTTAAGTACTGGTAGAGGTTGTAGGTGAAGCTGTCGTAGTTATCGATGAGCAACGTGGTCATCGAGCGCCTCCTCATGCAGGACATCGTCGGCGGCGGCGCGCAACGCGGCGGAGAGCTCGTCGGGGGTGAATCCGTAGCCGCGCCGGTCGAGCCGGAACTTCTTGGCGAGGTATTCGGGGTCGTAGGTCCCCGGCGAACGAAGATTGAGCGGGTAGGCCGTCCCGGGTTCGCCCATCAGCGAGACGAGGAAGTAGCCATCGCCAGCGCCGCGGGCGAACGCCGCCACTTCCTTGAGGAGCGGCACGAGGACCAAGTCGACGCCGTCGACCCGGTAGAACCGCACCGCGAGATGCGTCACCAGCTTGTCCACCGTCATGCCAGCACCTCGCCGAAGTGCTCACGCAGGATCGGGAGCAGCTGTTGGGGCGACCGCGCGAGGTGGCGTGGCCCGGCGTCCAGCAAGAGCCCTTCGTCGAGGGTGCCCCACGTGGCGCCGACGCCGATGCACCCAGCGTTGCGGGCCGCGAGCATGTCGGCAGGGCTATCGCCGATGAACACGACGCGTCCCGGATCGTCGATCAGCATCCGGTCGAGGGCGAGGTAAATGGGCGCAGGGTCGGGCTTGTGCGCGTCGGTGTCGTCGGCCCCGACGACCGTGGCGAAGAAGCCGAGCAGGTCGGTTGCCTCCAGCTCTTCGGTGGCGCCCCAGGAGACCTTCGAGGTCACCACGCCCATCGGGATGCTTGCCGCGTGAGCGGCACGCAAGACGCTGGTGATGCCGTCGAACGGCTTCAAAGCCCGGTCGGAGCCGTAGTAGAACTCCCGGTAGATTTCGACAAAACGAGGCCCATCGGCCCCCAGGAGCCGCTCGCCCATCGCCTCGAGGCTCGCACCCTTGTGGGAGCGCCAGAGCTCCTCCGGGTCCACCCAGCCGCCGACCGTGCGTTCGTAGGCGGCGCGGAGCGCCTTCATCCGGGCGGGGAGGGTGGCGACGAGCGTGTCATCGAAGTCCCAAAGGATCGCGGTCATGCTGGCCTCCCAGGCCTGGGGATACCGCGGGCTTCGAACACGGACTCAAGGATCGGCCACGCTTCGAGGGCCGCGGGGAACCCGGCGTAGACCGCGACCATCCGCAGCGTCTGGGCGAGCTGGTCGGGCGTTGCACCGTGGTTGAGCGCCCCGTTCATGTGTGAGCGGAGCGGGCCCGACTTGCCGCCCATCGCCGCAAGCATCGCGACCACTTCGAGGCTCCGCGTTTTCCGGTCGAGCGCCGGGTGTGTCCAGACCTCGCCAAGGGCAAAGTCGATGATGTCGCCGGCGAGCTCCGGCTGCGTCCGCGCCATGCGGTCGGCCGCGACCTGGGGGTCGCCGCCCGAGATGGTGCGCAGCACATCAAGGCCGGCCTCGCGGCGCCCTCCGCCGGGGTCGAACGCCATCGCGAGGTCGTCCTCGAAGGGTGTCGGCTGTGCCGCCCGGCCAAACGCCGGCGCCGCCGGCATCTCCGGAAAGCGCATCGAGCCTGCCCGGGCGAGCGAGATTTCGGTGTCCTCGATCTCCCGCATGCTCTCGATGACTTGGGCGAGCATCAGCTCTTCGTTTTCGAGGAGGCCCTCGTCATACTCTTCGCCGCTCATGCCGAACACATCCCAGACGGCTTGGCGGAGCGCCGACTGCATCGGTAGGTCGCCAAGCTCCTCGGGGCGCGACCATGTCCCTTCCCAGCCGTCGAGCGGCGCAGGCTCGCCGCGCCACTCAGTAGGCCCGTACATGTTGTAGACCACCGGCCCGTTGCTGCCGGGGAGATGCACAGTCTGGAGGAAGTCTTCCTCGATTGCCGCGGGGTGCACGCCGTGGGCCAGGAGGAGGGCGTCCATCGTCGCGTCGATGTCTGGTTCGTCGGGTCGAAAGGGGCCGCCGGGGAGGCGCCAAAACTCGTCGCCGATGGGACGGACGAGGAACAGCTCGCCTTCGCGGGAGATGATGGCGCCGAGCTCGATCGCTTGAGTCATCGTGTCTTTATCGCTTCTGTCTCGAGGACGCTGAGGAGGAGGATGCGGAGGGAGGGCGAGAGCGTGTATTCGAGCAGGCCCCGTTTGTCGATCCAGTGGCCAGCATCATCGGTCGGGACGCCGTCCCAATCCCAGACGGTGTAAAAGCCGCTGAACGCCTCGCTGGTTTCAGAAGGATGCTGGTAGAGGAAGGCGCCCTGGGCCCAGATCCGCGTCGGGCGGATGCCGATCTGGTCGAACAGGTGGACGGCGAGTTCGACCTTCGGGTCTTCAGCGAGCGGCCGGAAGATGCCGCCGGGCAGTCCGAAACGTCCGTCGTGCTCGGTGAGCAAGAGCTGGTGGTCGCGGACGACGATGCCGTAGATGCGTTCCGGGCGGCGGTTACTCATAGCCGGGGCTCCCTCGGGGCCGTTCCGCTGCGGCGATTTCCGCCTGGTCAATGGCCCGGCTCGGCGCGTTCAGCTTGTTGACCGTCTCGGTGTACTCGGCGGCGGGGTCCGAATCGTAGACGATGCCGCCGCCGGCCTGGAGGTAGGCGACGCCGTCCTTGACGACCATCGTCCGGATCCCGATGCAGGTGTCGAGGCTTCCGGTGAAGCTGGCGTAGCCGACGGCGCCGCCATAGACGCCGCGCTTCACCGGTTCCAGGCTGGCGATGATCTCCATGGCGCGGACCTTCGGGGCCCCCGAAAGCGTGCCCGCCGGGAACACCGAGCGAAGCGCATCGAAGCGGCTCTTGTCGTCGCGAAGCTTGCCCGAGACGTTCGAGACGATGTGCATGACATGCGAGTACTTCTCGATGTGCATGAGCGAGTCGACGACCACCGTCCCCGGCTTCGCGACGCGGCCGACGTCGTTCCGCCCGAGGTCGACGAGCATGATGTGCTCGGCGCGCTCCTTTTCGTCCGCGAGAAGCTCCTCGGCGAGCCGCGCATCCTCCTCGTCGGTCTTGCCGCGGGGACGCGTGCCGGCGATCGGGTGGTTGTAGACGACGCCATCTTCGACGCGGACGAGCAGCTCCGGCGAGGCGCCCACGACCTGGAAGTCGCCCATGTCGAGGTAGAACATGTAGGGCGACGGGTTCACGGTGCGCATCTGCCGGTAGATGTTGAATGGGTGCACCGCTGTCGGCCGCGCGACCCGGTGCGAAGGGACGCACTGGATGATCTCTCCGGCGATGATCTCCTCGCGGATCTCCTCCACGAAGCGCATGTAGCCTTCACGCCCAACATTCGACTCGCCCTTCCCTCCGCCCTTCAGGACGGCGGTGACGTCTTCCTGAGGCAGCTTGACCGTGGGTTGGGCCAGCCGTTCGGCGAGGGCGTCGATCTTGAAGGCGGCCCGGTGGTAGCTCGCGTCGATGTCGCCGTCGAGCCGGACGTGGGCGACGAGCTTCGCGGTGTGGCGAATGTGGTCGAAGACGAGCATCGCGTCGCAGAAGAAGAACATGGCCTCGGGGATGCCGAGGGTGTCCTTTTCGGGCGGCTTGACGCGCGGTTCCCAGTGCCGCACGGCGTCGTAGGCGATGTAGCCGACCGCGCCACCAGTGAAGGCTGGCAGGCCATCAATCCGGACGGATTTGAAGCGGTCGACTTCTTCGGAGATCGGGACCAGCGGGTCACCATCGTATTCGTGGCCGGGACCGGTCCGCAGGACGCGGTAGGGCTGCGTCCCGATGAACGAGTAGCGGGCCATCCGCTCCCCGCCCTCGACGGATTCGAGCAAGAACGAATACGGCCCCTGGCGCACCTTGAGGAAGGCCGATACCGGTGTCTCAAGGTCGGCTGGCACCTCGCGGTAAATGGGGCAGAGGTTGCCCTCGCCTCGCGTCGCAATTTCACGGACTTCGTCGAGCGTTGGCCGCAGCATCAAGCGCCTCCCGAACGGCGGTGCTTCTCGAGGTAGTTCAGGTCGAGCGCGTCGCGGACGAGGGCCATCGTTTCTTGCGCGACCACGCGCATCCGGTTGGTGCCCGCCTCGAGCGCATCGCGCACCAGGCCCAGATTGCCTTCGTAGCCCGCCCGCCGGTCGCGAAACGGGTCCAGGAGGTCGTTCAGGGCGACGGTGAGGCGGTCCTTGAGGATTTTGTTGCCGACGCCGGTGCGGGCGTACTGCTCTTTCAAATTCGCGACCTCGGGTTTGTCGGGGTCAAACGCGTCGAGATAGAGGAAGATGGGGTTCTCTTCGACCTTGCCGGGCTCGTCGAGCCCGCGCGGCGGGCCCGCGTACATCCCTTTGATCTTCTTCGCGACCGTGTCGCGCGAGTCCTTGAGGTCGATCGTATTGCCACGCGACTTGCTCATTTTCGCGTTGCCGTCGATGCCCACGAGCCGTGGGACCCGGCCGACGAGTGCTTCTGGCTCGGGGAAGATCGGCTTGAACTCGCGGTTGAAGCGGCGCGCCGTCTCGCGCGTGAGCTCGATGTGGGGGAGTTGGTCTTCTCCCACGGGGACGAGGTGCGCCCGCGGCATCAGGATGTTGGCCACCTGCATGACGGGGTAGTTGTAGAAGGCGACGGGCACGGACTTCCCCGCTTTCTTCTCGTCGCCCTGCTCGATGCTCTCCATCTCGGCTTTCAGCGTCGGGTTGCGCTCCAGCATGCCGAGCGGGAGGAACCAGCTCAGCCAGGTCGTGAGCTCGGCGTGCTCGGGCACGAGGCTTTCGATCACGAAGCTCGAACCCTCGGGGTCGAGGCCGACAGCGAGCCAATCGAGCGCCACTTCCCAGACCGCATCACGGACGCGCTTGATGTCGTCGGCGTAGTCGGACACCTGGTAGTCGGCGATCAGGAAGAAGCACTCGTAGTCGTGTTGGAGCCGGACCCAGTTTTCCAGCGCGCCGGCGTAGTGGCCGAGATGGAGCGAGCCCGTCGGGCGGATGCCGGTCAGGATGCGTTTGCGTTCGCTCATCGCGGACCTCCAGCAGGGCGAGGAGGCCGGTCGCCGCGCGGGCCAACGCCGCTGCCGGGGCCTCCGGGGCCCATCGGGCGGGCTGGCCGGGCTAGGCTCATCGGCGCCCCCATCGCGGGCGCACGGTCCAGGTTGCGAAGCATGGCGTTGAGCTGGCGCGAGGCTTGGTCCGCGAGGTTGTGCTCGTTATCGAAGACTGTGTCGGGCTCGTTCATCAGCATCGCGAGGACGTGGAGCCACGAACGGCATTGCGCGAGCGCCCCGCGCGCATCGCGGAAGAGAGGGACGGCGCCGCCTCCATCGCGCTGGGCCCCTTCGGCGACGAGCGCCGCGGCGAGGCCCGCCTGCTCGAAGGCCCGTTGTTGCGCGTCGGCCGAGGCCTTGAGGTTTGAGCCCACCTTCAGCCGGCCGACGGCGGCGGCCAGCCGGACGGTGGTGTTCCATGCTTCGACGTCTTGATATCCGTTGTCGGCCACGCTGGCCACCTCGTTTCTCGTGTTCGGGGGCGGCGCGTCTAGGCGATGACCGGGAGGTCCTTCATCGCTTCGCGCACCTTTTCGGCGGGATATTCGTCGTCGACCAGGCGGCCGCCGAGGTAGTCGTCGTAGGCGGCGAGGTCGAGCAATCCGTGACCGCTGAGGTTGAAGAGGATCGTCCGCTTCTGGCCGGCAGCCTTGGCCGCGATCGCCTCATCGATCGCCGCGCGGATCGCGTGGCTGCTCTCCGGCGCCGGGATGATGCCCTCCGTCTGGGCGAACTGGACGGCCGCCTCGAAGCAGACGTTCTGCGTGTATGCCTTCGCCTCGATCCAGCCCTCGTCATAGAGCTGGCAGAGGATGGGCGCCATCGCGTGGTAGCGCAGGCCGCCAGCGTGGATGCCTGGCGGCATGAACGTGTGCCCAAGGGTGTACATCTTCATGAGGGGTGTGAGGCCGGCCGTGTCGCCGAAGTCGTAGCGATACTCGCCCTTGGTGAGGCTGGGGCAGGAGGCGGGCTCGACGGCGAGGAATCGCGTCTTGGTCTTGCCGTCGAGCTTGTCCTTGAGGAAGGGGAACATCAGGCCGGCCGCGTTCGAACCACCGCCAGCACAACCGATGACGACGTCCGGGTACTCACCGGCGATCTCCATCGCCTTGACCGCCTCTTGGCCAATCACCGTCTGGTGCAGGAGGACATGGTTGAGGACGGACCCGAGCGAGTACTTCGTGTCCTTGCGCATGGCCGCGTCTTCAACCGCTTCGCTAATCGCGATACCGAGCGAGCCGTTGCTATTCGGGTCACGATCGAGGGTCGCGCGACCGGCGTTGGTGTCGGTGCTCGGGCTGGCGACCACGCTGGCGCCCCACACGTTCATCATCGAACGCCGGTATGGCTTCTGGTTGTAGGAGACCTTGACCATGTAGACCTTGGCCTCGATCCCGAACTGGTGGCAGGCGAAGGCCAGCGACGAGCCCCATTGCCCGGCGCCCGTCTCGGTCGCGATCCGCTTCACGCCCTCTTTGGCGTTGTAGTAAGCCTGGGCGACAGCGGTGTTCGGCTTGTGCGAGCCAGAGGGCGAGACGCCCTCATACTTGTAGTAGATGTGGGCGGGGGTCCCGAGCGCCCGTTCCAGGGTCGTCGCCCGGATGAGCGGCGTTGGCCGCCAGAGCTTGAGGATCTCGCGGACCTCGTCCGGGATCGGGATGTAGCGCTCGGAGCTGACCTCTTGCTTGATCAGCTCCATCGGGAAGAGGGGCGCGAGCGCTTCCGGGCCTACCGGTCGATGAGTGGCAGGGTGGAGCGGCGGCGAAGGCGGGTTCTTCAGGTCGGCCGCGATGTTGTACCACTGCTCGGGCACGTCGGATTCGGGCAGGATGATCTTCTTGTCGGCCATCGCAGGGTTGCTCCTCTCCGGGGGTGAGCCCGCGCCGCGGGCAAAGAAAAAGCCCCTCCGTCGCAAAGGACGAGGGGCTCTCGTGGTACCACCTTTGTTCCCCGAGTTCGCACCTCGGGGCACTTTCGGGCGACAATCCTTCGCAGGAAGGACAATCGCCTGGACTCTGGTAACGGTGTCCTCTCCGTCGCGAGCTACTGCGCGTATCCGCGGTTCGCCGGCGAAGCTCCCGGGCCCATTCACCATCTGCGCTGCCGCCGGGCTCGCACCTTTCCCGGCTCTCTGAAGGCTCGCTTCGAGGGGTACTCTTCCCGATCGACGCATGTTTCTGAAGTTGTCCAGCGAGCGTAGGCGCGCCCAGGGAGCCACGTCAAGCGGCTAACGCCGGCCTTCGGTCCGCGTCCCGCGGTAGCCGGGCGCCCCGAGGATCTTGCGGACGTCGGGCGGTGCTCCGCGCGCCGAAGCCATGTGCGAGGGCGAGATCGAAGAAGCGGCCGACCTGGTCCAGTTCGATGGCAGCCACGAGGTCGATGTCGGCAGTCATCCGGCCGCTCGAGTACTCGGCAGCCGCGAGCCCACCGATGACGGCCGCCTCGACGCCCGCTGCTTCCATCAGATCCGATAGCCGGGCGAGCACATCGCGAAACGCAGTCGCTTCATGCACAGCCCGATCGCCGCTTCAACTCCAGCCACCGCAGGTCGCCTTCCGTCGGCGTCTCTTCGTGCCGAAGCCAACCCAACTGGCTGCCGAGCGCCATCATCCGGAAAGCCGTCTCGAGGTTCTCCGCGCGCGTCCGCGCCTCGGCCGCCTGGAACTCGGCGTAAATCGCCCATCGCGCCTGGCGTTGACGGATTTGCTCGCGTTCGGAAAGCGCCATGGGCCTCATTCTAACGTAACGCCTGCTTCCGGGCCGCTCACGCCCTCCCGCGGTATCCTGTGCGCATGCCGATCTTCGCCGTGGGCGACAAAGTCCCGCGCATCCACCCTTCCGCCTTCATCGCGCCTACGGCGACCATCGTGGGCGACGTCACGGTCCATGAGGACGCCTCCGTCTGGTACGGCGCGGTGGTCCGCGGCGACACGTCATACGCCGTCGTTGGCCGGGGCGCGAACGTCCAGGACGGGGCCGTCGTCCACGGCCGCGCGGATCTGCCAGCGCTGATCGGCGAGCAGGCGTCCATCGCACATAACGCGATCATCCACGGCGCGACCATCGGCGCCCGCGCGCTCATCGGCAACGGAGCGCAGGTGCTCGATGGGGCGACGGTCGGCGAAGGGGCGCTGGTGGCGGCTGGGTCGGTCGTCCTCTCGGACACGCACATCCCGGCTGGGATGCTCGCCGCCGGGACCCCCGCGCAGGTCAAGCGCTCGATCGCCGGCGGGCCTTCGGAGGAGTGGGTGCTGGGCAATCCCGGGCGTTATGCGCGCCTCGCCGTCCTTCATCGCGACGGGATTCGCGAAATCGACCGCGCGCGGGTGGAGATGCCCGAGTGAACCCGAATCCGCGCATTGGCCTGAGCATCATCCCGGTGGCGGTCTTTTTCTTGGTGACCAAGATCGGCGACCCATGGCAGGCGATCCTGGCGAGCTTTGTCGCCTCTGCCATCGTCTTCCACTACACACGCCGCGACCGGTTGATCGGGACGCTCGGCGTCTTCGGGTTCGTAATTGTGTGCATCACGGCCACCATCGGAATCGTGACCGATAGCGAACGGGCCTACCTCTATCGGGACCCGTTGACCGACGCCGCGTTCCTGTGCCTGCACCTCGGGAGCATGATCATCCGTAAGCCGCTCATCGGGGCGCTCGCCCACGAGTTGTTCCCCGGTGTGGCCACGAAGATCCCGATCAACGCCCCACTCTACTATGGGCTCTCGCTCGCGTTTGCGAGCTGGGACCTCGGCAACGGCCTGTTGCGCGTGTACCTGCTGGAGACGCTGTCCACGGGCGAGTATCTCGTTTGGAGCCGGATCCTCGGGTGGCCCGTTTCGGCCACGCTCATCGGGATCAGCGCGGCGCTGATCTTCCGCGAAGCCAAGCGCCGTGACCTGGACGACGCCCGCCGGGCTGAAAGCGTTGTCCAGCCAGCCGCGTCGTAATCGTCCCTACAAACACCGATTCAACGCTTGACGACTGGCTAGCCCAAGGCTTACTGTTCGCCGCGCATGAACTAACGGCCGCTCGGCCAAGGTTCTCGCTGTTCCCCCCTGCGGAGGCCGGTCGTTCCCACGTCCGGCCTCCCCCCATTCTGGGGGCTACGCATCCCAGCGGAGGTGAAGTTCCTTGGGGCCGCGCAGGAAGTAGTGCGGTTCGTAGTGCATGGGCTTCTCGCGGTCGATGCGGAGGCCGGGCAACCGGGTGAACAGCTGTTGAAGCGCGACCTTCGCCTCCAACCGCGCCAGCGGCGCGCCGATGCAGTAGTGGATGCCGGACCCGAACGCGAGATGGTCCCGCGCGTTCGAGCGGTCGCCGTGGAACTCTTGTGGACAGGAGAACAGCGACTCGTCTCGGTTGGCGGAAGCATAGAGCAACTGGACGCGCTCGCCGGCTTTCACGAGTTTGCCGCCGATTTCGACGTCGACCTTCGCGGTGCGGAACAGCCCTTGGACGGGCGCCTCCATCCGTAGACATTCTTCCACCGCGTTGATCGCGCGCTCCGGGTCACTGCGGATCGCTTCGACTTCGTCGGGGCGGTCGAGCAGGAGCAGCATGGCGCTGCCGAGCAACTTCGTCGTGGTTTCGTGCCCGGCCCCGAGCAACTGAGATGACATGCTCACCATTTCCGGGATATCGAGCTCCCGCTCACCGTCATACCGGGCCCCGACGAGGGCGGTGAGCAGGTCATCCTTTGGCGCCGTCTTTCGCTGCTCAAGCTGGTCGCCCAGGTACGCCCAGAATTCGACTTGGCTCTGCGTGCACCGCACCCGTTCTTCGAGCGTGAGGTGGGGCGAAAGCACGGCCACCGAGTCGTCGGACCACCTCTTGAACTTCTCGGCGTCCGCCCGGGGCGCGCCTAGAAGCTCGGCGATGACGTAGACGGGCAACGGGTAGCTGAACGCGCGGACGAACTCGACTTCGCCGTTCGCGGGGAAGTGGTCGATGAGTTCGTTCGCGGTCTGGCGGACCCAGGGCTCCATCGCAGCGATCCGCCGCGCCGAAAGGGCGCGGTTGATCTGGCTCCGGTACATCGTGTGCTCCGGCGGGTCGGCGGTGAGCAGCGTGTTCACCCGCGGGATCCCGGTGCGAAGGACGGCCTCGACCTCTGGCGGGTTGCTGCTTACTTGCTGACCGCCGCGCATCGACCAGCGGTCGGTGTCGCGGGCGATGTCATGGCAGAGCTCGTAGGTCATCGCCAACCAGTGCCCGTACTTCGCGGAGAAGTGCAGTGGGTCGGCCTGGCGGACATCGGCCTGGGCCGGATACGGGTCCCGGAACGTTGCCGGCTCCAGGGCGTCGTAGTCGAGGGATGGGGTCGTCATCTGTCACGCTCCTTGGCGGCTGGTCGCTTTGATGGGGGAAGGCTACAGGCTGAAGCCGAAACCGATGCCGCGTGGGTCTTCGTGGCGTTCTTCAGGTTTTTCGACATCGGTGTTGGCTTCGAGGACGCCTTCGTCCGTCGTGCGGAGCTTGTAGCTGACGATGGCGTTGAAGGCAGGGAGGGACTTGGCCCGGCCGGTCTTGAGGTCGAAGCGAGCCCCGTGGCGCGGGCACTCGAGCTCGCAGGTCCGCATCATGACCTTGCCGTCGGCAAGCGGGGCGTCGTCGTGGCTACACCGGTCTTCGACGGCATAGAAGGCGCCGTTCACGTTCGCGACGAGGATGTGGTGGTCGCCCACCTCGTAGTCCTTGGACTTGCCAACCGGGATCTCGGAAGCGGGACCGAGCGTGATCCAAGTGCCTTCGGCCATCGTAGGGCGTCTCCATCAGGGGCGGCCGGGGCAGCCGGCCGGTATGTGTTCGGCGTAAGCATACGATCTTCGCCCGAGGACTGGCCAAACGGCCAGGAAGTCGGCGTAGAATGCGCCTGTACACCCGAAGGAGGCAGAACCCATGCCCGTGAACGTCTTGCTGGCGAGCAAGGGCCACCCGTTCCAGCGCGGCCCGTTCTTCGACATGATGGACTCATTCATGAAGGACGGCGTCGCCTGGACGCACGTGGAGGCCCCGGCCAGCCAACTCTTTTACAAGTACGAGAACGCGAAGCCCTACAACGTGATCGTGGATTATTCGATGCAGGGCGTGGGCTTCGGCCGCAAGGCGGGCGACCCGGCCCCGCTCGTCCCCGAGGAGTTCAAGCACGACATCCTCGACCTGATGGAGCGCGGCACGCACGGCTTCGTCTTCATCCATCACCACGCCTGCTCGTGGCCGGACTGGGACGAGTACGCCAACATCGTCGGCGGCCGCTTCCTCTACTACCCTGGCATGCTCCGCGGCCAGTTCTGGCCCGACTCGGGCTACCTGCTCGGCGTCGAGAGCACCTACGTGGTCACGAACCCGGACCACCCGATCACCCAGGGGCTGCCGCCGCGCTTTGCGCTCCAGGACGAGCTCTACCTCGCGCCGTACTTCGAAGACGAGGTCGTGCCGCTCATCCGGAGCGACTTTGACTTCACCGACGACAACTTCTTCTCGCCCTACCAGGTGGTTGGGAATGGGAAGATGTTCAACCGCGACGACTGGAAGCATCCGCCGGCGAGCAACATGGTTTGCTGGGCGAAGAACTACAAGAACAGCCCAGTTGTCTACATCCAGGCAGGCGACGTGCCGACGAGCTACAACAACCCGGCGTACCGGACGCTCCTTTCCAACGCGATCAAGTGGGTCGGCTCCGACGAAGCACGCCAGTGGGCGCGCGACCGCAACGCCGGTAAGGCCGTCGACCCCAAGGAGACCGTGACCGTCACGGCGAAGAAGCAGACCTGGCCCTGGGAATGGGCGGAGCCGAAGGCCAGCGACGGCCGGCGCTGCCTCTTCTGTCATAAGGACGGCGTCGAACGGTACGGCGGCGAGTTCATGATGCACACGGTGGCCAAGTCTGGCGCGGCCTCCCTGACGGGACCGCTCTGCGGCAACTGCCACCCCATGCTCGTCAACCAGAAGCTCGACACCCGCGGCTGGCGCCTGGCAACGGCCTAAGGATTGGCAAACGCCTGTTGAACCTTGCAGCCCGCCTGCCCCGCGCCGGGGCAGGCGGGCCCGACACTTTGTGGAGGGCGCCATGGCTCGCGATTACGACGTGGTGGTGATTGGCTCGGGGGCGGCGGGCCTGGCGGCCGCTGTGACGGCGCACGACGAGGGGGCACGCGTCCTCGTCCTGGAAGCCGACAACATCGTGGGCGGGTCCTCCCGGCTTTCGGGGGGGCATTTCTACGCCGCCGGCACAAGCGTCCAGAAGGCGTCGGGTGTGTCGGACGACACGCCGGACGCGATGTTCAGCTACTTCATGACGCTCAACCAGTGGAAGATCGAGCCCGCCGTTGCACGCCGCTACTGCGACCTCGCGACGCCCACGTTCGAGTGGTTGCGGGAGCTGGGTGTCGTCTACAAACCAGAGCGCGTCTATATCTCGGGCATCGACACCGTCCCGCGTGGCCATCCACCCGAAGGCGAAGGGCTCGCGGTCGTGAAAGTGCTGGATGCGGAGCGGATCAAGCGAAACATCGACCTCGCGTTGATGACCCCGGCGGAAGGACTCGTGACGAACGAGGAGGGGCTCATCGCTGGCGTGAAGGCTGGCGGCGAGGAGATCCGGGCGCCCGTCGTGATCATCGCTTCGGGCGGATTCGGACATAACAAGGAGTTTCTGGCGAAGTACTGGCCGGACTCCCAGATGGGCGGCGACTGGGCGTGGGCCATCTCTGGGCCCAAGGCGATGGGCGACGGCCTCGTCCTCGGAGAGAGCGTGGGGGGCACGATCGCTGGCCACAACCGCGGTCTCTTGCTCCTCACGCCGGGCTTCGCGCGCGATCTTGAGGTTTCGGCCGCTCCTTGGACGATGCTGGTCAGCCGCGAAGGACGCCGGTTCTGCGCCGAGACGGTGCCCTACACGGTCTCGGCCGGCCTGTTCAAGCGGAACGGCGGCCTGGGGTACGCGATCTTCGATGAGCCGCTGCGCCAGGCCGCGGCGCACGGCCCGAGCTTCAACGCCGATAACCTCCAAGCGCGAGCGGACGAGGGCCGGATTATCCGCGCGCACACGATCAAAGACCTTGCCGCCCAGGCGAAAATCAATCCGCGCGCTCTCGAAGGCACCCTGGAGAAGTACAACGCCGATTGCGCCGCTGGCAAGGACTCGTCGTTCTTCAAGGACCCGAAGTGGCTGAAGCCAATTGCGACGCCGCCGTTCTACGCGGTCGAAATCCGGCCCGCGATCATCGCGTGGACGGGCACAGGCCTCCGCATCGACCCGGAGGCGCGCGTGATTGGCGGCGACGAGCGCGCGATCGCTGGCCTCTACGCGGCCGGCGAGACCGTTGGGACCTTCCACGGCGACATCTACATCGGAGGCGGCGGGTCGTATGGCCCGGCGGTGACCTTTGGTCGGGTTGCCGGCGCAAATGCGGCCAAGGAGGCGCTCGCCAGCCCCGACCGCTGAACAGTACGATGGTCAGCGGAGGCTCCAATGGCCGAGATCGTGGTCCGGGATCTTGACGAGCGGCTTGTCCGCGCCATCGAGCACCTTGCGGAGTGCAACGGCCGGACGCTGGACGCCGAGGTAAGTGAGATTCTGAAGCGCGCCGCGACTGATATGCCGCTCGCCAGTTCCGAAGGGGAGGTCTGGGCCGGAGAGCGCCTGCCTTCACGGGACAAGGGCCAGACTGCGTTCATCGCAGCGACACGGGCAGTGCGAGCTCGGATCGGACACCTCGGTGGGCCAACGGGCGTGGACCTCGTCAGGATGGGCCGTGAGCGGTGACGCCTGTAGTTGTCGACGCGAGCGTCAGCCTTAAGTGGCTCATCGACGAGGATGGGTCGAACCTCGCCGAGACGTTGGTGGACTCGCAGGTGGCGCTTCATGCGCCTTCGTTTCTTCGGCTCGAAGTTGCCAATGCGCTCGTGATGGCGGTGCGGCGGAAGGGCCTCGACCCGGTTGAAGTGCCGGGGTTGCTCAACTTGTTACTTGCCAGCGAGGTGCATTGGCATCCGACAGCGCTGCTCGACCGGCGCGCGGTCGAGATCGCGCTGGAGACTGGGACTACGGTTTACGACGCCGCTTATCTTGCTCTCGCCGAGGTGCTCGGCGCCGACGTTGTCACTGCCGACGCTCGCCTCGTTGGCCGCCTTCGCGGGGCGAAGTACGAGCTGCGTGCGGTCGTGTTGAGCGAATGGGCCGGGGTCAGGGACGCCGGACGGTGATCAGGGCACGGGCTAGGGCTGAAACCGGCTGTTACCCCACATCCGCCGGCAGCCAGTGACGCCACGGCATCGCCTCTTCGAGAAGCGAGGCGACGCGGATGAGCAGGTCCTCGCGGAACATCTGGCCGACCAATTGCACGCCGACCGGCAGGCCATCGGACGTCCAATGGAGCGGAAGTGAGATCGCGGGCTGTCCGGTGACGTTGAACGGGAGGGTGAAGCGCCCGATGAGGCCGTAGGTCCGGCCCATCTTCCAGGGACGCTCAGGGTCGGGTTCGAGGTCGGCCGTGCGCATCGGCGGGCAGCCCGCCGTGGGCGTGAGGATGAGGTCGAAGGCGCTGAAGGCGGCAATCACTCGTGCCGACCACGCCTGTTGGACCTCTTGGGCCTCTGTCCACTCGGACGCTGTTATCCGGCGGCCGCGTTCTGCGGCGCTCCAATTGTATGGTTCGAAGTCACCGTCGTGCGCTTCCCGGCCAAGCTGTGCCGCGATGGCGTCGATCCGGCGCGTGATCCCGGCCATCCAGAGGCGTCCGTTGATCTCGCCGCCTCCGCCGAAGAGGGGGCCGCTGTCGATCGGCTCGACCTCGTGACCGAGCTGTTGCAAGAGCCGGGCGGTGGTCTCAGCTGCTTCGACGCATTCGGGGTCAACGTCCACGCCGCCGCCGTCGGTGATCAGGGCGATACGGAGAGTCCCTGGATCACGACCGACTTCATCGCGGTAGCTGCGCGCGGGCGGCGGCGCCTGGTACAGGTCGGCCGGTGTCGCGCCGTGGGTGGCGTCGAGGATTGCGGCCGTATCGCGGACTGTGCGCGTCACGGCCAATTCCGCGCCATTGCGATTGATGTTGGTGGGGTTCGGCATGCGTCCGCGGGACGGTTTCAGGCCTACGAGACCGCACCAGGCCGCCGGGAGGCGGGTCGACCCGCCTCCATCGTTGGCGTGGGCGATCGGCACGATCCCGGCCGCGACCGCCGCGGCCGACCCGCCGCTCGATCCTGACGGCGAGCGCGTCAGGTCCCACGGGTTGTTCGTGGGACCGAACGAGAGGGGCTGGGTGGTGGGGGTTGTGCCAAGCTCCGGCAGGTTGGTCTTCCCCAGGGTGATGAGTCCGGCTGCGCGGAAACGGGCGCCCAAGACGGTGTCGTCTGTGGCCGTGGCCCGAGCTTCCTTGAGCGGTCTCGTGCCCGCGTAATACGGGAGGCCGGCTTGGTTCGCCCCGATGTCTTTGAGGAGGAAGGGGACCCCTCGAAAAGGGCCTTCCGGGAGCGGCCCGTTCGCTTCGCGCCGGGCGTCCTCGAAACGGTCCCAGATGATGGCATTGAGGCGGGGGTTGAGCCGTTGAGCTTGCCCGATGGCGGCGTCAACCAGATCTCGCGGCGTGGCGTCGCCGCGCGAAACGAGTTCGGCAAGTCCCGTGGCGTCGTGTTGGCGATAGGTCTCCATCGTGCCCTCCTGGTCGCAATGAAACAGGGCGGGCTGCTGAGCAACCCGCCCCGTCGACGATGGTACTCTGCGGAGGCCTACCGGTCGGGCGCGTCCAGATAGCCGTCGAGCACCCGGTGCATGTGGCGAAGCCGGCGCTCGCGGTAGTTGATCCAGAGGCCTGGGTAGGCGCGGCTGTTCATGCCCCGCTGGACCATCGGGAGGTTGTAGGCGTCCTGGTCGAGGACGAGGCCGAGTGAGATGTCTCCGTGCTTGTACTCCTCGTGTTCCGGCCGGGCAGGTGCGGCGGCGCCAGCGGGAATCCGGGTGTAGCTCTGGAGGTCGAAGAGCATCTTATTCGGGTCGCCTGAGGGATGCGGCCGCTGGCGGAAGAGGCCGAAGCCCGTCGCGTGCGTGTTGAAGGTGAGGCTCGGGAAGATGTAGTAGTGGTAGTCGTCCGTCATCTGGTCGTCGTTCAGGTCCGAGACGTCGATGCCCATCTTCGCGTTGTGTTCGCGCGAGGCGATCTGGAGCGCGGGACGGACATCGGCCATATTCCCGTCGAACGTCTCCGGGTCGAGGCCCGCTCGCTTCATCATCATCTGGAGCGGGACGGTAATCTCGTCTTGGTCGGGGTAACGGGGGCTGACGAGGCCGAACGGCACGAGGTACCGGTTGTGCTTCTCGAAGAGGTCGATTTGGACGTTCATGTCGTCGAGCGACTGGAGGAGCTGCGGGTGGATGCCCTGGACGTGATAGACCTCGTTGAACGCATCGACGGAGGCCTTCCAGTTGCAATCCCACTCGATCGTCTTGTCGTTGACGATGTACATCTGGTCCATGTGGTAGGGGTCGAGGT
>JBJXFX010000161.1:0-33714 GCA_046152925.1 Dehalococcoidia bacterium | reverse complement strand
GCGTGGCTCGGCCGCGAACGCGGCACACTCGGCGCGCCGCAGGCCTTCTCGTTCTTCATTTGGCCCAATTCGTTGCGCATGCTGATCGAAACGGACGTGTTGGCCACGGTGCGCCAGCGTCTCGGCGCCGTCTCCAATACAGCCGTCCGCCAATTCGAGAGCACGATGGGCGCCGTACGGGCTCGCGAGCGCCAGGCCTACCGCGAGGCCGTCACGGGTGGGCCGGCGTATCAGACGTTATGGTCCCGCTCCTAACCGTTTAGGGCACCCGACGACATGGCCCCCAGCCGTGTATGCTGGCGCGCATCTCTCGGGCCGAGCGTTCGTTCTCCCGCCCGAAGCGGGGGCTGCCATGATCCGCGACCAGAAGAAGCTCGCACGCATGTCCGAAATGATGCGTGAGGGCCGCTATGAAGAGGCGACGCGGGACTTCGTCGGCCTCCTCAAAGATGGCGTCAACGCCAAAGCGATGGGCCTCGAAGCGATCACAGCCGCCTCGCCCTTCCTCAACGTCCCCGCCCACACGATGGTCACGAAGACGGGCGAGACGCGACCGGTGAACTACGACCACACGGTGCTCGGCTTCTGGCGGGCCCAGCGCATGAGCAAGATGATGCCCAAAGGCTACCAATCGCTGCCCGCCACGCAGGCGATGTGGTACCTGCCCCAGGGGATCGACATCTGGAGCCAAATCCTCTGCGAATTCCCGGGCCACTACTCCAAAGAGCAGGAGAAGTGCCCCACGATCACGCTCAAGGGCCCGCGTCAGCACTTCGAAGAGCACCCGCCCTACACAGAAGGCACCTGGGACGAGCGGCTCGCGCTCATGGTCGAAAGCATCATGCACGGCGACCGGGTGATGGCATTCCGCGCGTTCCTCGGCCTGGCCGACGACGCGGCCATCGACGAAATCAAGCGGCGGGAGCTCGAGGCGGCGGTCATCTTCACCGGCATCATCGACTTGCCGGGCCCGCGCACGTACCACATCCACATCGTGAACAGCGCGCATAAGGCGATCCGGGCGCGGGCGATGGTCGACCTCGCCAATGCGCTCGGCTGGGAAAATGCCTACCCGATCTACCTCATCGTCATCCCCGACCTCGCCTCCAACCCGCGCTTTCACGACATCTACGAAACGGCGCACATCCAGCTCATCGGGGCATTCGGCCAGGGCTACTACGACCGTCGCCACGCCCAAACCAAGCCGATGAGCGTCCGGGAGGCCGAGGAGTTCATCACCTTGATGACGCACGGGGCGCCGGACGAGGTGATCGCTGGCGTGACGAAGCTCCTCAAAGATGAAAAGTCACTCATCGCCTTGAACGATGTCTGCATCATCGCGGCGGCCCGAATGCAGGCGAAGCTTGAGAACCCGAGCATCAGGACTGGTTTTACGAACACGGACCATTGCTTCGACTACACGAATGTCGTCGGATACTGGCTCCGGACGTACGACCATCCCCAGGCACTGAAGATGCCCTACTACACTGCCCTCTTCGTCAACGACACGGCGCGCTTCCTGAAGAAGGCGTCGAGGGACGCGAACGCCGAGTTCCAGAGCCAGCCCGAAGAACACATGGATCGCGCGGCGAAGCTCACCCAAGACGAAGCGCTGAAGGAACTGCTCGCCGCCTGTGACGCCCAAGATGGCGCCTACGCGACGGCACTCCTGGAGACCTACATGAGCCGCACGCGCGACCGCAAGAAGCTGATCGACACACTCGTCTTCGAGAATGGCAAATGGGAAGGCGACCCGCACCTCCCGCGGAACGCGATGTCCCACCACGAGGAGTACTTGCACAGCACGCTGCCGCTGTCGATGCGCGACGACCTCTTCCGTTCTTGGACGCGGTTCGTGAGCCGCTGGCACAAGCGGTCGATGGAATTCAACTGCCTCCGGCTGTACGAGGACGAGTTCCGCCTTCCCGGCCCGTGAGTGGCTATGATGGTGTGATGGTGGCGATCCTTATTTCGACGGCGGACGAGTTTCTGGCGGCGCTCCGGGAGCACCCGGAATGGCGGGATGCGGTGCGCCGCGAAATCCTCGGCGCGGAGTTCTATGACCTCCCTGCGACGCTCGACCGGCTCGCCGCCACCGTCGCGGCTTTCGCCGCCGACACAGCGCGACGATTCGAGGAGCTGGAACAACGGCTCGCGGAAATGAAGCAGGACACGGACAGCCGGTTCGACCGCGTGGACGAGCGGTTCGAGCAGGTGGACCGGCGGTTCGACGGCCTGGATCAGCGGCTCGACCGGATGGACCAGCGATTTGAGGGCGTCCAAGAGCACCTTGAACAGCACGATCGCCAGCTGGCATACCTCGTGGGCCGCGTGGGCGACATGGATGGACGCTGGTATAAGCAACGCTACCAAGCAGTCGCGAGGCTGAACCGCGTCCTCCGGCGGGCAACGCGAGTGGACCTTGGCACCTGGGACGCCTTCCAGGACGCGATCGAGAACGACCTTATCTCCAGCGAAGAGTTCACTCAGGTCGCGCTTGCTGACGGTGTCTACCGCGGTCGCCGCGAGGGCCACGAAGCCTACGCGGTTATCGAAATCTCGATCACGATCGACGGCCGAGATGTCGCTCGCGCTGCTGACCGTGCGGCCATCCTCCGCAAGGCCGGCTTCGATGTCCTCGCCTGCGCTGGGGGCCAGGCGATAACGCCCGACGCGGCCAGCGCGGCCGAACACCTCAACGTCAACGTCTTCGTCGACAAGGAGACGGCGTAGCCCGTTCCCAACGAGCCGATACGCTCATCGGATGCAGTCGGCCGTCTTTCTCATCCAATGCCCCGACCAGAAGGGCCTCGTTTCGCGCATCTCCACGTTCTTCTACGAGCGCGGTTTCAACATCCTGACCTGCCAGCAGTTCACCGACGTGCGGCTCGACCGCTACCACATGCGGCTCAAGCTCGACCTCGCCGGACTGCGCACCTCGCGCCGCCAACTTGAGGAGGAGTTTGGGGCGTTCGGCGGGCCGCTCGGCCTTGAATGGAGCGTCCACTACTCGGACCAGGTCCAACGCGTCGCCCTGTTGGTGACCAAAGCATCGCACTGCCTCTACGACCTGCTGATCCGCTGGAAGGAGGGCGAGCTCCCCTGCGAAATCCCTGTGATCATCAGCAATCACCCGGACCTCGAACCGGCCGCCGCCCAGTTCCGCGTCCCGTTCCATTGCCTGCCGGTGACGAAGGAGACGAAGGCGGAGCAAGAGGACGACGTCCGCCGTCTACTCGATACCAACCACATCGACCTCGTGGTGATGGCGCGCTACATGCAGATCCTCTCGGCGGAGTTCACGGAGGCGTGGGCCGGCCGGATCATCAACATCCACCATGCGTTTCTCCCCGCATTTCAGGGCGCCAACCCCTACGCGAGGGCCTATGACCGCGGGGTCAAGATGATCGGGGCGACAGCGCACTACGCAACCAGCGAGCTCGACGAAGGCCCGATCATCGAACAGGACGTCGTCCGTGTGACGCACGAAGAGACACCCGAAGACCTGGCGCGCGTCGGCCGTGACATCGAACGCCTGGTGCTTGCGAAAGCGGTCAAGGCCCACCTCGACCGCCGGATCATCGTCACCGGGCGCCGGACCGTGGTGTTTGGCGGAAGCTGAGGCTCACCTGAGACGTTAGCCGAATGGCATGCCGGTGGCTGATGCAAGACGATTGCGAAACAGTTCCCAGGAACTGCCGTCATCGCGGATGATTTCCGCCAGCTGGAAGAACTGCTGTGTGGTCGGGCTCTCACGCGTCGCCACGAGCCCGTCCAACGGTGCGTTGATGATGGTCCAAAATTCGACGAACCCGAGCTGCTTCGCCTTGAGATGGGACTTCTCCGCTTCGCCGAGGCGGTTGTGAATGTTACTCACGTCGGTCCCACCTTTGATTTCGATGGCGACTTTGGGGACTTCAGACGAGCCAAACTCTTCAGTGATGGCGATGTCTGGGTCTGCGGCGAAGGCAATGCGCACCACGCGGCCGGCTGCGTTCCGAACGTGAATCATGCTCGGTCCTTCAGCGATGATAGCCTCGTCCGGAAGCGCACCCCGAATCCGCCTGAACACCATGTCGTTCGCAGCGCGGCCTATCTCGTTCAGGCGGGCGCCCCGCAACTGTGCGCCGAGCGTAAGCAACTGGAGGTCCCGGATGCTCACGATGGATCCACCCTCGATGTTCGAGAACAGCGTCCACGAGGCATGAGCCATTTCCCGTGAGAGCTCGGCGAGACGAGACTTGGCGGCGTCGCTGCACACCCCACGCACTTCCATCGACTTAAACGTAGACCGTGGGCCACGGAAGAACTCCTTCTGGGAAACCCCGAGGAGCAGCCGATAGTAGCCCAGCAGCCGAGGGTTAACCGCCAGCAGTGAAGGAGTCGCAAACCACCGCTCACCTCTGATCCCAACGCTCGCCAGTTCCTGAACCCGCTCGGGGCCAGCGACTTCAATCAACTCCGCGTCGATGGTCGGGAGAGGCACCTCTCGCACGGCCGCTGAGAGTGCCTGATCCAAATGCAGCGCCTCAATCTGGGAGACGCGAAGGGCGAAGGCGATTTGCAACTCGGTCGAGAGGTCGTCGCTCACCCAACCCTCACGGGCGCCACGCCAGTCCGGCGTGCGGAAATCGCCGCGTACTCTTCGCGGATCTCAATCCCCACAAACGGCCGGCCCATCTCTAGCGCCACTCGCCCGACTGTACCCGAACCAAGGAACGGGTCGAGCACGAGGTCGCCGGGACGCGTGCTCGCGGCGATGCAAGGTTGGACGAGAGCGGGCGGAAACGTCGCGAAGTGCGCCTCAGGGAACGGGTCCGTTGGGATCTCCCACACCGTACGACGATTTCGATACCCACGGCCGTCCTTGGTGGGCTCGCGCACGGCCGCCGCGTCATAGAAATACCGCTCAGACTTCGTAAGCAAGAACAGGTACTCGTGCGCCTGGGTTGGGCGGTCTTTCACCGACTCGGGTTGACAATTGGGCTTGTACCAAATGATGTCAGACCGGAGATACCATCCTGCGGCCTGGAGGGCGAAAGCGACGCGCCACGGCACGCCAATGAGGTCCTTCGGCTTGAGTCCCTCGGGCGTGGGCGGCCGGTACTCCATGGTCCTTGCGGGGTTCTTCTTATCGGGCGCCCGCCAGGTACGATTTCCGCTCGTGTAGGAGTCTCCAAGGTTCAGCCAGAGCGTCCCATCATCCCGCAGCACACGATGAACCTCTGCGAACACCTCGACGATCGCCTCGAGATAGCTGCCGAGGTCGTCCTCGGCGCCGATCTGCTGGTGGCGCGGGAGCGCATAGTCGCGAAGCCCCCAGTACGGGGGGCTGGTGACGCAGGTCTGTACGGATGCTGCTGGCAGCGTTCGGAGGCACGCCCGCGCATCCCCAATAAGAAGGGCACACGTTGCGGCGACCGCGGGGTCGAGCGCGGCAACGGGCGTGAAGCTGGCAAGGTATGGCTGGCCTTTTGGATCCGCACGCATGTTCGATGGCATTCTGCCGCGCCTTGGGAGTCGTTACAAGCGCCGCGAGCGTCACCGGGCGCCGGACCGTGGTGTTTGGCGGAAGCTGAGGCTCACGCTAGCCGCGGGAACAGCGCGGCGGCGTTCCCCCGGTTCACCTGCGCCATCACATCTGGCGAAGTCTCCCAGAACGCGTCCACGCCCTGCGCTGTCGCAGAGGCCTGCGCCGCCGGGGCAAATGGCCAATCCGTGCCGAACAGCACCTGCGATGGCGCGACCACGTCCATCAGCGTGCGCAGGGCCACCGGGTTCGCCGCCAGCGCAGTGTCGTAGAACAGACCTTGGAGGTACTCGCGCACCGGGCGCGGCACGTTCGGGCGAACGGCCGGGTTCGCGCGCAGCATCTCCAGCCGCCCGAGGAGGAACGGGACGGTCCCGCCCGCGTGCGAAAAGATGAAGCGGATGCCCGGAAATCGCTCCAGGGTCCCCGTCGCGATTAGGTTCGCGATCGCCCGCGTCGTATCGAAGACGAACTCGACGATCGGCTCGGGCACCGCCGGCGTGAGGCCCCCGCAGTCGTGCGGCGCCCCCGGGTGCACGTGGACGACCGCCCGGCGGCGGTCCAGCTCTGCGAAGAGGGGGTCGAAGTGTGGCGAGCCGAGGTAGTGCGTCGCCGCGCTCGCCGGTAGGACAACGCCGTCGAGCCTCAGCGTATCCAGCGCGAATGCGAGCTCGCCAAGTGCCGCATCCGGATGGAGCACCGGCAGGGCCGCGAAGCCTCCGAACCGTTTTGGGTTCGACGCCACGACGGATGCCAGCCGTTCGTTTGCCCAGCGCGCGTTCTCGATCGCAAACGCCCGGTCTTCGATGACCAAGCCCCACACGGGGATCGAGAGGATCGCCGTCTCGACACCGCTTGCGTCCATCACCGCGAGAGCGGCATCAGCCTCCCAGGCGGGGAACGTCATCCCACGGAGGACGGCGGGGGCGCGGCTCGCCAGGATCTCGTGGTATCCCGGCGGGACGAAGTGATGGTGGACGTCGATGCGGCGTGGGGCTTCGGGCACGGAACACTCCCTCATTCGGCCAGGCTTGGGCGATCTTACGCGCCGCTCCCGCTACCGGGTCGCACGGCCATGCTGACAGGGGTCGACCAGGGCGCGCCTGGGCCTGGACAGCCATGGTAGGCTGGGAGCCATGAGTAACCGAGACGACGACCGCGACCTCGCCCTGCTTCCTGACGACGATGAGGATGGCCAAGAGGAGATTGACCCGGCCTTCTACGCCAACGGCGGCATCATCTTCAACGAAGACGAGCTCGGCGCCCTCGGCGAACTGACCGGCCTCCGCGTCCTCCATCTCACGTGGGGCTGCTCCGAGGAGTCGCCCTCGCTGGCGAACATGGGCGCCATCGTCACCGAAGTCGGCGACGACGGCACGACGGCCGGCCTTGCCACCGCCGCCGGCCTCAGCATCGAGTTCGTGGAGGATGACCCGGGCGGCCTCTCGATGGCCTTCCGCGAATCCCGCGCCTTCGACGTCGTCTATAGCGGCTATGGCGCGCTGGACTGGGTGACCGACTTCGACGACTGGGCCTCGGGCATCGCCGATGTCCTTGTGCCCGGCGGCAAACTCGTCATCTACGACGAACACCCCTTCTCGTACGTCTTCGATTCCGATGAGCGCGGCCGCCTCACCGTCACCAACTCGTACTTTGGTGACTACGGGGACGACTCCGGCGGCGAGTTCGACGACGAAGATGAAGACGACGATCTGGACGAGGACGACGCGCCAGAGCCCGTCATCGAACGCGAAGGGCCGTTCACCATCGTCGACAACACCGTCGACGAAGACGACGAAGAAGAGGACCCGGGTGACCAGGGCGACCAAGGGTGGACGTTGGGCGACCTCTTCGGTGCGCTCGGCACGCACGGCCTCGTGGTCAAAGACCTGCAAGAGTTCCGCACGAGCGAACGGTACGAAACCCCGCTCGACCGGCTGGTTGGCGAGGTCGACGGGTTTGACCTCGACCGCGTGCCATCGGCGCTGCTCGTCGTCGCGGTCAAACCCGGTTAGCGGCGGGAACGTCGTGGGCGTGATGGAGCCAAGGCAGAAGTTCTGGCTCGAACGGAGCGATGGGCGCGTCGTTATGTCCGACTACCGGCTTCGGCTCTTGGAGTTCGTCGCCGAAACCGGGTCGCTCGCACAGGCCGCAGCGCGGCTGGAGCTTTCGTATCGCCGCGCCTGGGGCAAGGTGCGCGAACTGGAAGAGAACCTCGGCTACCGGGTCGTCGACTCGGTCGTCGGCGGACCAGGTGGCGGCCACACGCGGCTCACGCCCGAAGGCGAAGCCCTCGTCGCCGCCTACCGTCGCTTCCAAGAGCGTGCCCGCGCCGCCGTCGACGGCATCTTCGCGGAGGAATTCGGGGCGTAGGGTTCGGGAAACGGGGCCTCCCAGGTATACTTGGAAGATGCTGAAAGATACGTATTGTGGGGATCTCCGCGCCGCGCACGACGGCCAACGCGTGCGCCTTGCGGGCTGGGTCCATCGCCGCCGTGACCATGGCGGGCTCACCTTTCTCGACCTCCGCGACTCGAAGGGCATCGTCCAAGTCGTGTTCAGTCCGGAGCAGGCGGAGGCCCACGCGGCCGCGCACCGGGCCCGGATCGAATGGGTATTGGCGATCGAGGGCGTCGTGCGGCGGCGTTCTCCCGAAACCGTGAACCCGCGGATGGAGACAGGCGACGTCGAGGTCGTCCCCGTCGCCTGCCGTGTGCTGGCGGAAGCGCAAACACCGCCGTTCTACATCAACGAGCCGGCCGATGTCGAAGAGATGCTCCGGGTGAAGTACCGGTATCTCGACCTTCGGCGCCCCGAAACCGCGCAATGGATCCGGAAACGCCACGAAATCGTCCGCTTCATCCGGGAGTTCCTCTACGAACGCGACTTCACCGAGGTCGAAACGCCCACGCTCATCAAGTCGACGCCCGAGGGCGCACGAGACTTCCTCGTCCCGTCCCGGCTGCGCCCCGGGACCTTTTTTGCCCTGCCGCAATCACCCCAGATCCTCAAGCAGCTCCTGATGGTGGCCGGTTTCGAGAAGTACTTCCAGATCGCCCGCTGTTACCGCGATGAGGACTTCCGCGCTAACCGCGTCGCCGAACACACCCAACTCGACCTCGAGATGAGCTTCGTCGACACCGAGGACGTGATGGCGCTGATCGAGGAACTCTACACCGCGATCGCCACCACCTTCGGCGCCGGTTCGATCCAACTGACGCCGTTCCCGCGGCTCGACTATGAGGACTGCATGGCCCGATATGGGATCGACCGGCCAGACCTCCGCTACGGCCTCGCATTCGTGGACATCGCCGCCGCGGTCGCGACTTCCAGCTTCCAAGTGTTCGCGGGCGCGCTCGCGGCCGGCGGCCAGGTGAGGGCGATCTGCATCCCCGGTAAGGCGGACATGGGCCGCCGCGAAATCGACGAACTCACCGAGATCGCTCGCTCGGGCGGAGCGAAGGGCCTCGCCTACATTGGATATACCGAAGGCGAACCGCGCTCCCCGATCGCGAAGTTCCTCACCGCCGAAGAGCTGAGCGCCATCAAAGCGACCACGGGCGCCAACGCCGGTGACCTCGTCGTGATGGTCGCGGACCAGCCCGCCGTCGTCGCTCGCTCCCTTTTCGCGGTCCGCGATGCGCTCGGCGACAAGCTGGGCCTCAAGGACCCGAACACGCTCGCGTTCTGCTGGGTCACGGGCTTCCCGCTGCTCGAATGGCGCCCGGAGGAAGGCCGCTGGGACGCCACCCACAACCCGTTCTCCGGGTTCAAGGAGGAAGACCGGGCGCTGCTTGAGAGCGATCCCGGCCGCGTCACGGCACTCCAATACGACCTCGTGCTCAACGGTGTCGAAATCGGCGGGGGTTCCGTGCGGATCTCGAATCGCGCCGACCAAGAACGCGTCCTCAGCCTGATGAATCACTCGCCGGAGGCGCAGCAAGACCGGTTCGGCGTCATCCTCGATGCGCTCGACTACGGCGCCCCACCGATGGGCGGCGTCGGCATGGGCATCGAGCGGCTGATGATGGCCCTCTTCAACATCGGCCACATCCGCGACGTCACGGCCTTCCCCAAGATGTCCTCGGGCATGGACCCCATGTTCGGCGCGCCTTCGGAAGTGGACCTGCAGCAGATAGCGGAGGTCGGCCTCCAGCTTGCCCCCGCCGGCGGCAAGCCAGGGTAAACGTCTGGCGCGGGTGCAAATTGGAGCAGGCCGACAACGGTGCGTATGCTGCGGCCCATGAGTCGGCGCGGACGTCCCATTGACCCCGCCCTGGCCGGGCGCATCTGCCAGGCGGCTCTGGACGAACTCGCTCTCTGCGGCATCGCGGGAGTGTCCATAGACCGGGTCGCTGCGCGTGCCCGCGCCAGCAAGGCGTCGGTCTACTCTCGCTGGAGCTCGAAAGAAGAGCTGCTCTACGACGTCTTCCGCGAGTTTGCCCAACCTATGGATGATGTGGATACCGGCACGCTCCTCGGGGACCTGATGGCGGTCCACCGGCACTTCCGCTGCATCGCCGGCGGGCACGACCCAACCGTCATCCTCGCCCAGCTGCGCGCAGCGGCAGCCTTCGATGAGGGGCTTGCCGCCGTCCTTAACGACTACATGGGTGCCGCCCGCGCGGTCGTGGATGGAGCGCTGGGGCGCGCCGTCACGCGTGCCGAACTGCCGCCAGATACGGACCTCCACCGCGCCGGAGAGATCTTGTTTGCGATGCCGCTCTATCGAGCCGCGACGATGACCCCTGCACTCAGCGAATCCGAAGCCACACAACTGATCGCGATGGTGGTCCGGGGCTTCGGGGCCCGCACTCATTCCGCCGCATGAAGATCCCGTGTATCTTTCCGTCGCCTTCACGGACGAGACGGAAGAGCCGACCGCGCCACCCAGGCCTGTCGTACTCTTAGCGAAATCCGGCGGCGGGGGATCCAGATGTCGAACCGGACGCTAGCCCTTATGATGGGCTTCGTCGCTTTCCTTATTGTCATTGTCGGTGTCGTCTTTGTCTTTATCGCCCTCTCTGGTGGCGACGACAAGGACACAACACCAGCTTCCGGGGATCGGACCCCGCGACCGACCAGCTCTGGCCAGGTCTCGGGCATCTGCTCCGGCAACACCTTAATCGTCCCAGGCGACGAGCCACAGACGGTGCTCGACCCCATCCAGGTGGGAGACGTATCGACCAGTGAGTACGTCGTCGAGATCTTCGGCGGCCTCGTGACGCTGGACCTGGACCTCAAGCCGCAACCTGACCTCGCGAAGAGCTGGGAAATCTCCGCCGACGGCAAGACCTACACCTTCAAGCTTCGCGACAACCTCGTCTTCCACAACGGGCGGCGCGTCACCGCCGAAGACTTCAAGTACAGCATCGAGCGCGCGGCCGACCCGGCCAACGCCTCTCCCACCGTCCGCGCCTACCTCGGCTCCGTCGTCGGCGTCAAAGACAAGTTCGACGGCAGAACCAAGGAAGTCGCCGGCGTCAAAGTCGTCGACTCCACGACTATCCAGATCCAGTTGGTCGAGCCGGAGTCGTACTTCCTCTCCGAGCTCGCCTATCCCGTGGCCTATGTGGTCGACAAGGACCAGGTCGAGAAGGACCCGCGCAACTGGACGCGCCGGCCGAACGGCACCGGCCCCTTCCGGCTCGCAGAGTTCAAGCCGGCCGAACAGATCCGGCTCATCCGGAACGACCGGTACCACCTCGGCGCGCCCAAGCTCGACGAGATCGTCTTTGAGTTGAGCGGCGGCTCGATCGTCACGCGCTACCAGAACGACGAGATCCACATCGGCTTCGTGCCGAGTCAGGATCTTGAGGATGTCCAGGCCGGGAAGAGTGCGCTCTCCAAGGAGTATGTCCCCGTCCCGGAAATCGCCACGTTCTACCTGACGCTCAACCCACAGAAGGCCCCGTTCGACGACCCGAAAGTCCGCCAGGCATTCGCGATGGCGATCGACCGCGACAACATCAACAACGTGCTTTTGTTCAACCGCGTGCGCGTCGCCGATGGCTTCCTGCCGCCCGAGATGCCGGGCTATAAGGAGTCCGTCACCTCCTACAAATTCGACCCGGATAAGGCGAAGCAACTCCTCTCCGAGTCCAAGTACAAAGACAACATGCCGCGCGTGATCCTCAACTACGGTGGCACCGGCGGGAACTCCCCCGACATCCTCATCGCGCTCCAGGACGGCTGGCAGAAGGTGCTTGGGGTATCCGTCGAACTCCAAGCCATCGAAAGCTCCGCGCTCCTTCGTGAGCAGCGGAAGGGGACGCTCCAGATGCTGAGCGACGGCTGGTCGGCCGACTACCCGGACCCCGAGAACTTCCTCGGCAAGCTCTTCGCCAGCGATAGCCCGCTGAACTACACCAAGTACAAGAACGCTCAGGTCGACCAGCTCCTCGCCCAAGCACGGGCCGAGCGCGACCAAACCAAGCGCTTCGCCCTCTACAACCAGGCGGAACAGATCATCGTCGACGACGCGGCCGTCATCCCCACCTTCTGGTCCGTGAACCACCTCCTGGTAAAGCCCTGCGTGAAAAACTACCCGAAGGCGCCGATGACCATCCCGAAATACGGCAAGGTCGAAATCGACCCGAACGCGAAGTAGGCAGATGAGCACCGGGCTCCTTGGCTATACGCTTCGGCGGCTACTCTGGGCCATCCCGGTGCTCTTCGTCATCTCGGTGATCGTGTTTTATGTCTTGAGACTCGCCCCCGGCGACCCCGTCGACGCCATCCTCGGCAAGAACTTCTACACCGAGGATCAGGCGGCCCGGCTCCGGGCAAAGTACGGCTACGACGAACCGATCCACATCCAATACTACAAATACATGAAGAACCTGTTCACCGGGAACCCTGGCATCTCGGTCCGGCACCAGGACTTCACCCTCGGCGAGATCATCATCCCGAAGATGCAGATCTCGATGCAGCTCAACATCTACGCCCTGCTGATCACCCTCGGGCTCGGCATCCCCATCGGGCTTTATGCAGCTCTCGCCCGGGGGACGTTCCTCGACCCGCTGATCATCGGGTTCTGGCTGATCATCGACGCGATCCCGACCTTCGTGATCGCGCCCATGCTGCTCTGGCTCTTTGCCCTCAAGTTCGACCTCGTCGGGGCGGGCTGGGACGGCGTCTATAGCAAGAACGCCATCCTGCCGATCTTGATCATGTCGCTTCCCGGCGTGGCCGGCGTGGCCCGCTTCATGCGCGCCTCAGTAATCGGCGTGATCAACGAGGATTACGTTCGCACCGCCAGGGCGAAGGGCCTCAAAGAAACGACCGTCGTGTTCACCCACATCATGCGCAACGCACTGATCCCGCTCGTGACGGTGATCGGGCTCTCGATCCCCGGCCTCTTCGCGGGCTCCCTCTTCGTCGAGCAGGCGTTTGGCATCCCCGGACTCGGCCAGGAGACCTTCGCCGCGGCCACCACGCCGGACTACGACGTCATCCTCGTGCTCGTCCTCTTTGGCTCGACCCTCTTTGTCCTCGCGAACCTGCTGATTGACCTGATCTACGGGTTCATCGACCCCCGCGTCCGCGTCGGGACGGCCCGCGGATGACACAGGCCGCAGCGATCGACGACCTCCAGGCCCCTGGTGCGACGCTCCGCGAGCCCGAGCGCTTCGGCATCCTCCGCGCCATCCTTCGGAAGAAGGTCGCGACCATCGCGCTCGTCTACATCACGATCTTCTACCTCGGCGGCATCCTCGCGCCGCTGATCGCCCCCTACGGGTACAACGAACAGCCAGCCAAGTTGACGGTGGAGTCGCGCCTTGCGAGTCCATCGGCCGACCACCTGCTCGGCACCGACCGGCTCGGGCGCGACCGCTTCTCGCGCGTCCTCTATGCCGCCCGCACGACCGTGTTGTTCACGCTCGTGGTCACCGCGACGGGCGGCATCATCATCGGCCTCGGGCTCGGCCTGCTCGCCGGCTACCGCGGGGGCTGGATCGACACTGCGGTCATGCGGGTCGGCGAGGTGCTCTCGGGCATCCCGACGCTGATCCTCATCCTCGCAATCGCGGCCGCATTCCGGCAGCGGATCCTCGATGCCGCCTTCGACCTTTCGGACGCGACCTTCCTCTCGATCACGGAAGCGAGGCAAATCCTCCAATTCCTTGTCCTTGCGGGGGCCACGGTGCCGTTCTCCTGGGTGGGGAGCGCGCGGATCGTCCGGGCGCAGGCGCTGGCGCTCCGCGAGCGCGCCTATATCGAAGCCGCCGAGTCGATCGGCGCCTCCACGAAGCGTGTCGTCTTCCGGCACTTGCTCCCGGGCGTGATGCCCCTCTTCTGGGTTGGCGTCTCGGCGAGCATGGGCGCGATCGCGATGACCGAGGTCGGCCTCAGCTTCCTCGGGCTCGGGATCGACGAGCCCGCGGCCAGCTTCGGTACGATGATCGCCGACGGCGCCGGGCCGCGGACCTTCCAGGACTACCCCTGGCTGCTGCTTGGAGCGGCCGTCCCGGTCATCCTGTTCTACCTGGCCTGGAACTTGCTCGGGGACGCACTGGTCGACATCCTGGAACCACGTACGGTGCGCCGGTAACTCGCCCGCAACCATCCTGAACCCAACGGCCGCTCAACCAGCGCTCTGATATACTCAACAACGGAGGGCAAGACCACCTGGTGAACGTTACCCTTGAGCGGCTTCCCGAAAGCCGCGTCCAGATTGACATCGAAGTTGAACAAGAGCGCGTCGACAAGGCGTTCGAAGCCGCGTACCGCAAGCTCGCGCCTCGCACACGCGTCCCCGGCTTCCGCCCGGGCAAGGCCCCACGCCGGATGATCGAGCAAGCGCTCGGCCGCGACCGGATCATGGGCGAAGCGCTCGACACGCTCGTCCCCGAAGTCTACGAAGAGGCCCTCAAGGACCAAACGGTCGACGCCATCGACCGCCCCGCCTTGGACAAGATCGACCTCGACCCGGTCCGCCTCAAGTTCGTCGTCCCTGTGCGGCCCACGGTCGACCTCGGCGACTACCGCGCCATCCGCGCCGAAGCCGAGACCAAGCAAGTCACCGACGAGATGATCGCCGAGCAATTGCTGGAGGTCCGGCGTCGCCAGGCGATCCTCGAGCCCGTTGAGCGCGCCGCCATCCCGAACGATCTCGTCACCGCCGACCTGAAGGCGGAAGACGGCGACGAGGTCCTCCTGGACCAGGTAGACGGCGAGTTCCAACTCCGCGAAGGCGCGATGCTGATCGTCGAAGGCCTCATTGAGGAGTTCAACGGCCTCTCGTCCGGCGAAACCAAAGAGGTGACGATTACCTTCCCCGAGGACTATCGCTCAGACGCCCTCCGCGGCAAGCCCGTGAAGTTCACGATCACGATGAAGCAGGTGCGCCAAGAGATCCTGCCCGATGAAGACGACGACTTCGCCAAGACCGTCTCCGAAGAGTTCAACACCATCGACGAGCTGCGCAGCCGGGTCCGCGAAAACCTTCAGACCGGGTTCGACAACCAGGCCGTGCAGGAGCTTCGCGATAAGGCCGTCGATGCCCTCGTCGCTGGTGCGACGCTGGACTTCCCAGCGCTCCTAATCGACCGCGAAATCGACCACCTGCTCCGCGACGCCGTCGGCGGCGACCAAAAGCAGTACCTCACGTACTTGCAGCGCGTCGGCCGCAGCCAAGATGAATTTCGCGCGGGATTCCGCGACACGGCAGAGCTCCGGGTGAAGCGCTCGCTCGCGCTCTTCAAGCTCTCGGAAGCCGAGCAAATCGATGCCACGGCCGACGACGTGCTCGCGGAGATCGACCGCCTCGCGTCCAGCATGGGCGAAGACGCCGAGCGTTTCCGCCAGGTCCTCCGCACCGCTGACAGCGTCGCCAACATCCGCAACAATCTGATCAGTGAACGGACCGTTGAACGGCTGCTCGCCATCGCGCGCGGCGAAGCCCCAGAGCTCGCCCCCGTAGCGTCCGGCGATGCTGAAGCCGCTCCCGCACCGCAGGAGGCGTCGGAATGACCGTAACCCAGGCTGTCCACCCGCTTGTCCAGGCGGTGATCCCGACCGTGATCGAGTCAGGGCCACGCTCGGAGCGAGCCTTCGACATCTTCTCGCTGCTCCTCAAAGAGCGCATCGTCTTCCTCGGCACGCCGATCGACGACCAGATCGCGAACCTGATTGTCGCCCAACTCCTCTTCCTCCAGCGGGAGGACCCGGAGCGCGACATCAGCATGTACATCCACTCGCCGGGCGGCGTCGTCACCGCCGGCCTCGCGATCTACGACACGATGCAGCTCATCCAGCCGGATGTCTCGACGATCGCCGTCGGGCAGACCGCCTCGATGGGCACGGTGCTGCTCTGCGCGGGGGCGAAGGGCAAGCGCTACGCCTTGCCCAACGCAACTGTGCATATGCACCAAGCGCTGGGTGGTGCGCGGGGCCAAGCGTCCGATATTGAAATCGCGGCGAAAGAGATCCTCCGGACGAACGACCTCCTCCGGAATATCATCGCGACTCACACGGGTCAGACCGTTGATCGAATCAGCCAGGATTTCGACCGCGACTTCTACTTGGATGCCCAGGGCGCCAAGGAATACGGCTTCGTCGACGAGCTCCTCGCTCGACCCGAAGACGCAAAGAAGAATTAACCCCGGAGGGCGGCTTTGGCAGGGAATCGCACCAACCGCGTCCAGTATCATTGTTCGTTCTGTGGGAAAAACCAGGATCAGGTCCGCCGTCTCATCGCCGGCCCTGGGGCTGTCTACATCTGCGACGAGTGCGTCGACCTCTGCCGTGAGATCATCGACGAAGAGGCCAACCCACATGCCGCCGCCGCCCCAGGTAAAGGCGGCATCCAACAGGGCCAGCGCGTCCCGCCACCCAAGTTCATCTACGAACACCTGAACGAATACGTGGTGGGGCAGGAGCAGGCCAAGAAGGTCCTCGCCGTCGCCGTCTACAACCACTACAAGCGCATCGGCCAAACCGTTGGCAAAGACGAGATCGAGCTCGAAAAGTCGAACATCCTCCTCGTCGGGCCCACCGGCACAGGCAAGACCTACCTGGCCAAGACGCTCGCCAAACTGCTGGATGTCCCCTTCTCCGTCGCCGATGCGACCGCCCTCACCGAAGCCGGCTACGTCGGCGAAGACGTCGAAAACATCCTCCTCCACCTCATCCAGGCGGCGGACTTCGACATCCAAAAGGCCGAGCGCGGGATCATCTACATCGACGAGATCGACAAGATCTCGCGCAAGAGCGACAACCCGAGCATCACGCGCGACGTTTCGGGCGAAGGCGTCCAACAGGCACTGCTTAAGATCATCGAAGGCTGCGTGGCCAACGTCCCCCCACAAGGCGGCCGAAAACACCCGCACCAGGACTTCCTGCAGATCAACACGCAGAACATCCTGTTCGTCTGCGGCGGAGCTTTCGAAGGGCTCGATAGCATCATCGAGAAGCGCCTCACCCGGGATCACGTCCGCATCGGCTTCACCGTCGACCGCGGCTTCCGCGGTTCCAAGCGCGTCGACGAGCTTCTCCAACACGTGACCCACGACGACCTCCTCGAATTCGGGCTGATCCCCGAATTCGTCGGCCGACTGCCGATGGTCGTCGGGCTCCAGTCGCTCGACGTCGATGCCCTCGTGCGGGTCCTCACCGAGCCGAAGAACGCCCTTATCAAGCAATACCAGCGCTACTTCGGCATGGACGGCGTCGAGCTCGTCTTCACCGACGACGGCCTCCGCGCAATCGCTGAGGCGGCGGTCAAACACAAGACCGGCGCCCGCGGCCTCCGCACCGTCCTCGAAGAGACCCTGATGGACGTGATGTACGAGATCCCTGGCCGCGACGATGTCCGCAAGTGCGTCGTCAGCCAGGAAACCGTCACGAACAAGCAGCGCCCGCTCTTGCTCACCCGCGGCGGCCAATCGGTCGACTTCGACGCGCCCGTGGAGATCCGCTCCGAGCCGGCATAGCGTCGTCGCGTGCGTCCTGTACTCCCGAAAGGGCCGGAGGGAACTCCGGCCCTTTCTTGCTTCTACGAAAGCAAGACGGCGACCGCCGTCACCCCAAACCCGGCAACCGCGATCAGGATCGGCAGGTCCGTGAACAAGATGCGGTCGGGCGCGTCACCCTTTCGCGGGCCATCCAGCAGCAGGAGGTACCGGAAGACGGCAAACGCGACGAACGGGATGGTCGCCGCCATCGCGCCGTTTGCGGGGACGTGCTCCGACTGGATCGTGTAGAGCGCGTAGGCGAGCAAGGCACCGCCCGCGCTAATCACCGTCATCTGGTTCAGGAGCGCGCCGTTGTATTGGGCGAGCGACGGGCGGTGGAGCGCAGCATCTGGCCCAAGCTGCCGAAACTCGGCCCAACGCTTGCTGCTCGCGAAGAAGAACGCCCCGAAGCTGGAACAGATGTAGAGCCAGGGGCTGATCTCGACGTCGATCCCCGCTGCGCCGCTCACCGCCCGCGCGACAACGCCAGCCGACAAGATGAGCACGTCGAGGACGGCGACCCGCTTGAGGCCAATCGAGTACGCGACCATCAGCGCGCTGTAGCCCGCCAAGATGCCCGCAGCCGTGGAATCGATCGCGAGGGCCAAGGGCAGCGCCACCGCGAGCAACACGATCGCGGCGGGCCACGCCGTCGCCGGCGACAACGCGCCGGCGGCGAGCGGTCGAAAGCGCTTCCTCGGATGGAGTTGGTCGGCTTCGCGGTCCCGGATGTCGTTGATCAGGTAGGTCGCGCTTGCAGCCAGGCACCAACAACAGAAGAGCGCCGCGCTCTTCCAGAGCAGCGGCCACCAGGCGCCGGGGTCGTCGATCGTCCAGGCTTCCCCGGCGGAAAAGAGGAGCGCAGCGAAGACGATCAGGTTCTTCGGCCACTGGTAGGGCCGCATCGCCACCAGCAGCGCACCGGCGCGGCTCGCGCCCATCGCCGTGGTCGCGGCAGTGCTCATTCCTTCGTAATCGGCGCCCACTGCCCGCCGACCTTCGCGACGAGGTCACGGACGGGCGCACCGAAGACGGCGTTCGAAGTCCCAGCGGCCGCCCAGACGCGCTCAAATCGCTGAAGCGACTCGTCGACCACGATGTCACACGGCGCCGCCAGGCCAACCGGCGAGACGCCCCCGACGGCGTAGCCCGTAAGGCCCAGGACCTCGTCGGGCGTGCCCATCCGGAGCTTTTTGCGGCCGACGCCGGCGATCGCGGCGAGCTTCGCCGTGTCCGCCTGGCGGTCGCCAGCGACAAGCGCGACCGTGGGCCGGCCATCAGCAAGGAAGAAGAGGGTCTTGACGATCTGGCCGAGCTCGCAGCCGACGGCGTCAGCCGCGTCTTGTGCGGTGCCCGTGCCCGCAGGGTACTCGACAACGGCGGCGGCGATTCCGGCCGCCTCCAGGGCCGCCTGGACATGTTCTGTGGGGCTCACCGCCCAAGGGTACTTGGCGCGGGCGCTACAGTGCCGGCCGGCGGGTGCGTCACCGGTCAAGCTCCCAGGCCCAGGCGTCCCGCTGCTCATAGAGCCCGCGGAGGTGGTTGATCTCCCCTGCGTGATAGACGTAGTGCTGGATCATCATCGAGAGCAGGTCGCGAATCGTGCGCCGGTCGCCCCAGATGCTGGTGAACCAGCCATCGAGCGCGGTATCGTCCGGAACCGCCAGAATCGCGGCCGCCAAGCCGGAGTGCGCCGCCTTCATCCAGTCCTCGATCTCTCTGAGGGTCGCGGCGTCGCCCTGTGGCGGCGTCGGGAGCCCGTTCTCAGGGGTGAACCGCCGCTCGCCGAACGCGTAATCGACGTACGTGAGCACCGCGCCCCCAACATGCTCCGCGATGTCCCGGACGGTCCGCATGCCGCCCGGCGGGACCCAATCCAGCGCCGCCTCGGGCACCGACCCCAAGTTGCCGAGCACCGAGTGGCTGAGGCGATCCGCGGTCAACGGCGTGGCGAAGGCGGCGTCGATCAGGCGAAGGTACTCATCCAGCAACACCCGTCCCATCGGGCGAGTATAGCGCCTTGGGTACGGTTGCCGGCCCCCCAAGCGTGGTAGGCTCCGCACTGTGCCTCGCGTACGTGCGGACCAGCTTGTCGTTGAGCGCGGCCTTGCGGAATCCCGTGAGCGCGCCCAGCGGCTGATCATGGCCGGGCAGGTCTTCTCCGGGACGCTCCGGCTCGCCAAGCCTGCCCAAATGCTCGACCCGGCGGCCCCGCTCGCCGTCCAGACCCCACCGCGCTTCGTCAGCCGCGGCGGCGAAAAGCTCCAGGCAGCGCTCGATGCTTTTGCGATCGTCCCACGAGGTCGCGCCTGCCTCGACCTCGGCGCATCAACCGGCGGTTTCAGCGACTGCCTGCTTCAGGCCGGGGCATCGCAAGTCATCGCCGTGGATGTCGGGCGGGCGCAGCTCCACCAGAAGCTGCGCGACGACCCCCGCGTCACGCTCATGGAGGGTGTGAACGCGCGCGCCCTCCCGGAAATCGCCGGTCCCGTACGCCTGTTCGTCGCCGACCTCTCGTTCATCTCGCTGCGCAAGGTGCTCCCGTCGGTGGCCGCGCGCCTGGCGGCGGGCTGCGAAGGCGTCGTCTTGCTCAAGCCGCAATTCGAAGCCGGCCCCGCCGATGTCCCACGTGGCGGCGTGATCCGCGAGCCAGCGATCCGCGAGCGCGTGCTCAACGGCTTCCTCGCCTGGCTTGGAGAGCACGGCTGGCCGGTCCAAGGCTGGATCGAATGCCCCGTGCGTGGAGGAGACGGCAACATCGAGTATCTTGTGCACCTCCACACCCCAGGGGAGGGCGTGACGTGCTGAACAAGGCAGTAGTCCTGCACCACCCGCAGAGCGAGGGCGCCGCAGCGTTCGCCCTGCGGATCAGCCGCGACCTCGAACGCGCTGGCGTCACGACCACCGTCGGGGACGTCTGGGCGAAAGAAGCGCCTACCTGGCTCAAAGGTGCGGGCCTCCTCCTCTGCGTCGGCGGCGACGGCTCCGTGCTGCGCGCGGCCCGGCTCGCAGCAGGACAGGGGACGCCCATCCTCGGCGTCAACATGGGCCGCCTCGGGTTCCTCACCGACATCTCGCCCGAGTCGTGCGCGGAACTCATCCCGCGGATCGTCGCGACAGACTGGCGGCTGGAGGGGCGCGTGATGGTGCACGCGTACCTCTACGCGCCAGATGGCAGCCAAGCCGGGAGCTTCGAAGGCCTGAACGACATTGTCGTCTCGCGCCAGTCCCCAGGTCGTCCGATTTATGTCGATCTTCAGATCGATGGCGCGCGCCTCGCGGTCTACCGCTGCGACGGCATGATCGTGGCCACGCCCACGGGGAGCACGGGCTATTCGCTGAGCGCGGGCGGGCCCATCCTCGCTCCCACCGAAAACCACCTCGTGGTGACCCCCGTGTCGGCACACCTCGCGCTGAGCCGCTCCGTCGTCGTCGGGCCGGAGACGAGCGTGGAGCTGCGCGTCACATCCGACCACGGCGCCATCCTCTCCGTCGATGGCCAAGAGGATGTCCCGATGGCCAGCGGCGCGCGCGTCAGCGTCTCCATCGCCGAGCACGTCGCCCAGTTCGTCCGTTTCCGGCCGCCGTCCTCGTTCTATGGCGAACTGGCCGACAAACTCGATGTCCACCTTTCGAGTCCGTCGATCCGTGCTTGAGCAGGTCGCCATCCGTGATTTCGCGGTCGCGCGCGACGTCGTGCTCCGGCCGGGCCCCGGCCTCAGCGTGTTCACCGGCGAAACGGGCGCAGGAAAATCACTCGTCGTCGATGCGCTCGCCTTTGTCTTCGGCGGGCGACGGGGCCGCGAAGTCATCGCCTCTGGCGCCGAGCGTGCCACGGTCGAAGCGACGCTGACCATTGATGGCGCCCGCCATGTCGTCGAACGCGCAATTAGCCTTGCCGGGCGCTCGACGGCCCGGATCGACGGCCAAACGGCGACGATCGAAGAGCTCCAGCGCCTCGCCGCCGCGGTCGTCGATATTCACGGCCAGTCCGAGCACCTCGCCATCCTGCGGCCGGCCGCGCAGCTCGCGGCGCTCGACGCGTTTGCCGGGCTCGACCCGCAACGTGACGCGCTCGCCGTGCTTGTCCGCGACCTCCGCGACCTGCGCCGGCAGATCCGCTCGCTCCAAACAGATGCCCGCGAACGCGAACGTCGCGTGGACCAACTCACGTTCGAAATCGACGAGATCAACGCCGTCGCCCCCGTCGCCGGCGAAGACGGGGCGCTGCGGGCCGAACATCAGCGCCTCGCAAACGCGGGCCGTCTGCTCGAGTCCGTCGCGCAAGGCCTCGAAGCGCTCGACGCGGGCGGCCTCGGCGAAGCCCTTCGCGCCGCCGCCGAAATCACGAACCGGGACAGCTCAGCCACTGAAGTCGCGGCTGCGGCTGCCACCCTCGATGGAGCAGCGACCGACCTTCGGCGCGCCTTCCGCCACTACCGCGAAGGGCTGGAACAGGACCCTGAGCGCCTCGGCCAGGTCGAGGAGCGCCTGGATCGCCTCGCCCGCCTTCGCCGGAAGTACGGCGAGACGATCGATGATGTCCTCGCGTACGCCGCCAAGGCGAGCAAGGAACTCGCAGCGATCGGCACGTCGAGCGCGTCGGCAGAAGCAATGGCCGCACGCGAGGCCGCGCTCGCCGTCGACATCACCTCCCGCGCGCTCCAGCTTTCGCTGGCCCGGCGAGCGGCGGCGGGCAACCTTGTCCGCGCAATCGGTCACGAACTAGCGCAACTCGGCATGGCGAACGCCGAGCTCTCTGTCGGCTTCTCCTGCGACGACGACCCGTCCGGGTTGCCGGTCCCACTGCCGGACTACGAAGTCGTGATCACCGAGCGGCCAGCTGGGGATGCTGGCGAACAGGTCGCCCGCGCGTTTAGCGAAACCGGCGTCGACAAGGTCGAGTTCCTCGCCTCGTTTAACCGGGGCGAATCGCCGCGGTCGCTCGCCGCGGTTGCCAGCGGCGGCGAGACATCGCGCTTCATGCTCGCGGTCACGATCGTGCTCGCCTCGACGGACGCCCCGCGCTTGGTGGTCTTCGACGAGGTGGACGAAGGCGTCGGTGGCCGTGCGGGGGCGCTCGTCGGCGCCGCGCTCGCCCGCCTCGGCGAACGGCACCAGGTGCTCTGCATCACCCACCTGCCGCAAGTCGCGGCCCGCGGTTCGAGCCATTTCGTCGTCGCGAAACGGACGGACGGAACGCGGACGTGGTCCGAAGTCGCTGAGGTGGTCGCCGAAGGACGGGTCGAGGAACTTGCGGCCATGCTTGGCGGAGTGAGCGTCGCCACCCGAAGCGCTGCTCGGGAGATGCTTGGTACCGGCTAACGCAACAGGGCGCGCTGGTTACCTGGAACGGATGAGCGTGTCGTAATCGGCATGGCTACCGATCCAAACCCAAACAACCTGGTCACCGTCTCGCCGCCCCAGCGCCCGCCAATCAGACCCGATCCGGACGGACCACGCCTCTCCATGGCGCAACTTCTTGAACTGGAGACTCGGATGGAACGGATCGGCCTCGAAGAGAGCGTAGGCGTGTTTCGCGTGCGCCTTCACTCCCGGCGGTAATTCACGATACTGACGTCGGAAGCTTCGCGAGAGCTTCGACCTCACAGGTCGTCGACGACAAGTGGCACCGCAAGTCCAAGCTCCTCGTCGCGCTTCGCTTCGTCCATCAGTGCTGCCAGCACATCCGGACGGCTCTCGATGAGCGCATCGAAGGCTGCGTCGCGGAGCGCTTGCTCCACCTCGACAAGAAGGATCGCACCAATCCGCTGCTGGTCTTCCTCCGGGAGTTCTCGTGCGCGAGCAACTGCTTGTTCTAAAAGCGCCGTCATCGCCCCTAGCCTAGCACGTCCGAAAGCTACTCCAACAGGTGGCGAGCCGCCCGCAACCGGTGGAGCGTGCGCCCGCGGCCGAGGATGGCGATGGAGTCGAACAACGGGATGCCCTGCGCCTTGCCCATCACGGCCACGTAGATCACAGAGACAAACTTCCGCAGCTTCATCTCCAAGGGCCCTTCGAGACCACGGATCGCGTGTTCGACCGCTCCCTTTGTCCAGGTCCCCTCCGCGAGCGCGTCCATCGCGAGCAGCGCCGCGTCCAGCACGCGGACGGCCTCCATCGGCCCGGCGACGCGCTCCGCGAGCAGCGACGCTTCGTACTCCGGCGCTGGTTCGCCGAAGAGGAACGCGATCTGCGGCGCGACCTCGCCGAGCGTCGCCACGCGCTCCTGAAGGAGCGGCGCGACCTCGGCCATCAGCTCGCGGCCCAGCGGACGGGGGATCGACGGCGGGAGCTGGCGCTCCGCCCACTCCGTCGCCTCACGCGCCCAGGTCTCCGGGGCCAGCTGGCGGATGTAGTGGCCGTTGAGGAAGTTCAGCCGGTCGATGTCGAAGACAGCCGGGTTCGGGACGACCCGCTCGATGCTGAAATGCGTCAGCAGGTCGTCGCGTGTGATGAGCGAGGTCTTGTCGTCGAGCGACCAGCCGAGCAACGCGAGAAAGTTGAGCATCGCCGCCGGGAGGTAGCCGTTGCGGGCGTAGTCGAGCAGCGCCGTGTCGCCGGAGCGCTTCGAAAGCTTCTTCCGGTCGGCCCCGACGATCAGCGGCAGATGGGCGAAGGCCGTGGGCTCCAGACCCATCGCCTCGTAGAGCTGCAAGTGCTTCGGCGCGCTTGAGATCCACTCCTCGCCGCGGATGGCATGCGTGATCCGCATCGCCGTGTCGTCGACGATCAACGCCAAGTGGTAGGTCGGGAATCCATCCGACTTCAGGGCGACGAAGTCATCCTGAAGCGCGTTTTCGAAGACAACGTCGCCGCGGATGAGGTCGCGGAGGACGGTCTGGCCCACCCTGTGCATCTTGAAACGCACCGTGAACGTCTCGGACTGCGAGCGACGCTCGGATTCGCTCGCGGGCAGGTCGCGGCAGCGGCCGTCATAGCCGGGCGGCTGCTTCGCGGCCGTCTGAGCGGCGCGCATCGCATCGAGCCGTTCGGGCGTACAGAAGCAGCGGTAGGCGCGGCCGCCGGAGATGAGGTGCAGGGCGGCAGCCTGGTACTTCTCAAGGCGCTGCGACTGGACGTAGGGCGCGTGCGGCCCACCGAGGTCGGGCCCCTCGTCCCACGCGATCCCGAGCCAGCGGAGGCTCTCGTAGATGGCATCGATCGAGCCAGGCACGAGGCGGCTCTGGTCGGTGTCTTCGAGGCGCAGGAGGAACTGGCCGCCGTTGGTCCGGGCCATGGCCCAGGCAAAGACAGCGGTGCGGATGTTGCCGACGTGCGGGTCGCCGGTCGGGCTCGGGGCGTAACGGGTGCGGACGGTCATGTGTGGCGAATCCTCGCGCCCGGCTGCGATTACGTCGTCAGAGAGGCGGGCGCGGCTGTGGAGTAAGAAGAGGCTACGTCGTCCAGCCCGATCTCGCCAAGGAACGCCACGATCTCAGCAGGCAGCGGGGCCGTCACCGTCAGGACGCCGCCGTCCGGGTGGGGGATTTCCAGGCGCCACGCGTGCAGCAGTTGGCGGCCGGCCCCGGCTTTGCCATAAACCGCGTCGAAGGTCACCGGGATGCCCACGGCCGCCAGATGGACGCGGATCTGATGCGTCCGCCCAGTCTCGGGCGTCACCAACACGAACGCGTGCTCGTCCGCCTGCGCCAGCACCTCGTAGTGCGTCCGGGAGGCGCGCCCGTGCCTGACGATCCCCATCCTGGTCCGGTCCGCTGGGTGCCGGGCGATGGGCGCATCGATCACGGCCTCGCGCCGCGCCGGGACGCCATCGCAGACGGCGACGTACGCTTTGTGCGCCGCTCGCTGCTCGAAGGCGCTGCTGAGCGCTGCCTGGGCGGCCGGGGTCTTCGCGAGCAGCAGGACGCCGGTCGTGTCCTTGTCCAGACGATGGACGACGCCGGGGTACTCGGATTCGAACCCCGTCAGGGCATCGCCCATCCGGGCCGCGAACCAGCCGGCCACCGAAGGCGTTGTGTCGCCGGGGGCGCCGTGGACGGCGAGTCGCGCCGGCTTATCGATCGCAAGGAGCGATTCGTCCTCGTAGAGCACGGGGATGTCGAACTCGACCGGCGCAGGGTGCGCCGGCGAAAGGTCCAAGGTCAGCGTGAGCTCGTCCCCCAATTCAACACGCGCGGACTTGCGCACGACGAGGCCGTTGAGCAGGACGCCGCCGACCTCCATCCGTCGCTGGACGCGCGCGCGGGTGAGGTCTGGAAATGCTTCGGCGAGGAGCGCATCAGCGCGGCCCGGCCGGACGGCTACGAGCGTCCGTCGTTCGGTTCGGTCTTCGGTTCCCATAGTGTCCCAATAATCAATGCGATCACCCCGATGGTGATCGCTGAGTCGGCCACGTTGAACGCCGGGTAGTGGGGAAACTTTACGTAGTCCACCACTTCGCCAGCCCGAACGCGGTCGATGAGGTTGCCGATCGCCCCACCAAACATCAGCGCGAGCCCCACGCGAATGAGCGGGTGGGCGAACGCGGGGTTGAGCAGGTAGATGACGATGACCGCGATGCCGACCAGCGAGGTCGCGGCGAGCAGCGGCGCGGCGCCTTGGAACAGGCCAAAAGCAGCGCCGGAGTTGGTGACGTGGACGAGCTTCACGATGCCAAGGTCGAGCGGCACCTCGCCCCGGTCCACCCACAGCCGGATGAACCACTTAACGAGTTGGTCGAGCGAGACAACGACCCCAGAGAGGCCAAGCAGCCACGCGTCCCGGGCGGTAGGGACGCGAAAGCGCGAGGTCGAGCCTGCTTGGGCCTGCTGCATTCCGTCTATCGTACTCCGGCTGGCCCTGAAAGGGGGCGGCGACGCGCTAACCAGGTCTTGACGCTCCGTGGTTTGGCCCCCTGAAACGCCAGCCTGGTACGCTGCACTACACGGCATGCGACTTTTCAGGAGAGACCCGATGGCATCTGCGTCCGCGACCAAGGAGATGCGCCCCGACGGCAAGGTCCGGCTTCCACCGGGCCAGCACCTCACCACCGGCTGGCCCGTCCTCCATTACGGCAGCATCCCGCGCATCGACCTCACCCAGTGGAAGTTCCACGTCTGGGGCCTCGTCGACGAGGAGAAAAGCTGGACCTGGGACGAGTTCAACGCCCTGGGCGCCGCGACGGACATCAGCGACATCCACTGCGTCACCACGTGGAGCAAGTACGACAACGAATGGGAGGGCATCCCCTTCTCGGCCGTGGTCGACGCGATCAAGCTCAAGCCGGAAGCGAAGTACGTCATGTTCCACTGCTACGGCGGCTACACGACGAACGTGCCGCTCGCCGACCTGCAGCGCGAAGGCGTGCTGTTTGTCCGCAAGCACAACGGCGAAGAGCTCACCAAAGAGCACGGCTGGCCGCTGCGCCTCGTCGTCCCGCACCTCTATTTCTGGAAGAGCCCGAAGTGGGTCGGCGGCATGCAGTTCTTGGCGCAAGATAAGCCGGGCTTCTGGGAGACCTACGGCTATCACATCTACGGCGACCCCTGGCGCGAAGAGCGCTACTCCTGAGTCTCGGTGAGCGCGTGCGAGAGCGTAGGATGGACACATGACCGCGGTTGCGACACGGCTGACGCTTGAGGAGTTCCTCCGCCGCCCCGAGACGGAGCCGGCGAGCGAGTTCGTCTGCGGGGAGGTCATCCCGAAGCCAATGCCAAACGCATTCCACGGCGCGATTGTTATGTACCTCGGCCACCTGCTGCTGAGCCACATCCTCCCTCGTAAGCTCGGCTGGGTCCTCACCGAGACGCGGCACGCCGATAGCGCCGAGAACCGATCGTATCTCCCGGATGTCTCGGTGCTCCTGCGGCGCCCAGGAGGTCCCTCGTCGCTCGTTCTGGGCCCACTCTGGTTCCCGCCGGACCTCGCCGTCGAGGTGTCGTCACCTGACGACCGGCCAACACGAATCGCCGACAAGCTCGCCTTCTACCTGCGAGCCGGCGTGCCGCTGGTGTGGATCATCGACCCCGAAGAACGCTCTCTCGTTGCCTATCGCCCAGGGCAACAGCCCGAGTATTTCCGCCACGAGGGCTCGGTCAGCGGCGACCCGGTCTTGCCCGGCCTCATCCTCGACCTGGCCGGTCTGTTCTCTGTCTTGGAAGCGGAGTAGCTTTGCGAGCCATGAAGCAGATCATTCGCCCCATCGGCATGGCCAACTCGCCCTTCTATTCCCACGCGATCATCAAAGAAGGGACGCCCGTCTTCATTGCTGGCCAAGTCGCCCAGGACGCTGCCGGCAAGACGGTCGGCGAAGGCGATGTCGACGCCCAGGTCGAACAGGTCTTCAAGAACCTGCGCACAGTCGTCACCGCCTGTGGCGGGACGATGCAGGACATCGTGAAGCTCACTGTCTACGCGCTGGACCGCAATTCGCGGCCCGCGATCGGCAGGGCACGGGCGAAGTACTGGCCCGCGGGCGAAATGCCGGCTTCGACCTTCGTCCTCGTTGCGGGTCTCGCGGCGCCGGAGTTCCTGGTCGAGGTCGAGGCGGTCGCGATTATCGGTTAGGGGCGGCTACCCGAGGTCTGGGCCTCCAACACGGCCGCGAGGTCGCGTCCCAGCAGCGCAGGCACGTCCAAGCGGAGACCAGCGAAGACCCGGCTCCCGACGATGCCGTCGCTGTCCGGGAGCAGCGGCACGAACTCGCCGTCGGCGTCGCGACGCCACCAATCGAGACGATCCTCGTACTGTTGCCAGACGATGCACTCTGCACCCCGGCGCGGCGGTAGGCGCGTTTCTTCGCGCCCAGGTCCATCGAGGCGCTGCTTGCGGCGATCTCGACGACCAACTCGGGCGCTCCCTCGAGGTAATCGTCCTCGCTGAGCCTCGAACTCCACGAGTGTTTGGCGGCGGTCGCTACCCGCGCGGGAGGCCGAGGCCGCGGGTGGCGATGATGCCCCGCTGGATCTCGCTCGTGCCCGCCGCGACGGTGCCGGAAACGGCCGAGAGGTAACCCGTCGCCTGGTCGAAGACTTCGTGCCTCGTGCCGTCGCGGAGTTGGCCCTGCATCCCGAGCAGGTGCATGCCGGTCGTGGCGATGCGTTGGCCCATTTCGCTGCCGAAGAGCTTGCTGCAGCTCGCCTCATGGTTCGGCACCATCCCACGCGCCTGCATCGTGGCGACGCGGTAGGCGAGGAACGTGCCGGTCGTCACCTCAATGGTGCGGTCGGCGAGCTCGCCGCGCACGCTCGGCCGCTGGGCCACGAGCCGCGGGTTCTCCTTGGCGACACGCACCAGGCGCTCGACCGACTTCCGGCCGCCCGCATACGAGGCGATTCCGGAGCGTTCGAAGTCGAGGGCGACGGCGAGGTGATACCAGCCGCGGTTGACTTCGCCGACGACCTGGTTCGCGGGGACGCGGACGTCCTCGAAGAAGACCTCGTTGAAGCCGTGGCGGTTCGCCATATTGATAAGCGGGCGGACGGTGATGCCCGGCGTCTTCATGTTGAGCATGAACATCGTGATGCCCTTGTGCTTCGGGGCATCGGGGTCGGTGCGCGCGGCCATCCAGCCCCAGTCCGCCAGGTGTCCGCCGGACGTCCAGATCTTCTGGCCGCTGATCACCCAGTCGTCGCCGTCTTTGACGGCGCGGGTCTGGAGGGCTGCGAGGTCCGAACCGGCGCCCGGCTCGCTATAGAGCGTGCACCACCAGTCGTCGGCGCCGGTGATGCGTGGGATGAACCTCTGCTTCTGCTCCTCGGTGCCATAGAGCATCAGCGAGGGGCCGACCCAGGCGATGCCCATATTCATGGACGGGGCGCCGGCGTAGGCCATCTCCTCGTTGTAGACGAGCTGGCGCATGTGGCTGGCGCCGCCGCCGCCGTACTCCTTGGGCCAGGCCATCGCGAGCCAATCGCGCTGCGAGAGCTTCTTCTGGAAGCCCATCGTGTAGTCGTACTCTTCCTGGTAGGTCTTGAAACCGCCCTCTTCGGCGCGCTTCTGGCGCTCTTCTTCGGGCGGGAGCTCCGCGTTGATGAAATCCTTGACTTCTTGGCGGAAGGCTTCGACGTCGGTTTCGTAGGCGAACTTCATGCGAATTTGACTCCCATGGGCAGGTGCTGACGTGCGGGGACTATAGCACGGCCCTAATCGGCGGTCTGCGGGGCATGGGGCGTGTCTGGCGGCCTTAACCCGGCGCTCGAGACGGCGGTCAGTTGAGGTGGCGCGCGTGCGATCTCGCCTGTACGGTGGTCGGGCCCGTGGCGGGGCGGCGCGCCGGAGACGGCATGTCAGTGAATTTGATGCGCCCCGCGACGGCGGTGCTTGCGGCCGGGATGCTCACGGCGGGCATCGCGATGCTCTTCGCAGGCCGCGCTGAGACGCCTGTGCAGGCGGCGAGCCTCCATACGATCGAAATCCTCGAGACGGGCTTCAACCCAGCGGTTTGCACCGTGAACCGGAACAACGACGAGGTGCGCTGGTTCAACAAGACGTCGTCGCCGGTCCACATCCTGGTGCCAGATGTCGGGGGCCCCGGTAACCCGCCTCGCTTCGACTTCGGTGAGGTGCTCCCGGGCCAGTTCTCGGCCCAAAAGCTGATCATCACGGCGGTGACGGACCTCACCTACATCGATAACAACAGGCCCGAGCGTAAGGGCCGGATCATCGCGCCGATCAGCAACACGGCGCAGGCCGATTGTTCGCCAGCGCCCCCGACGCCAACGCCCACGAACACCCCAACGCGCACGCCGACCCCGACCGCGACGCCCTCATCGACGCCGTACGCGGTGCCCCCGCGCTGCATCGGCGTCCAGGGTTGCGGCGTCGCGATCGACATCGCGAAGGACGATTAGGGGCGAGAGCCGCTCAGTTTGCGTCACGGGGCGGGAACATATCGCTAACAACGGAGCGGAAGCCGGGGAGGACGTCGCCGCCATCGATCTCGTCCGTCTCGAGCAGGACCTTTGGGCCGACGCCGCGCGTGAAAACGATGATCTGCCGCGGTTCAGGCAGCGCAACCCAAACGAGGGCAACCCCGGCCGACAGCCAGCGCTCGACCTTGTCCCACACCTCAAGGATGCCGTTGGAGGGCGAGGCGACTTCGACGACAAGGTCGGGCGCAACGTCGCATATGCCGACGTTGCCCTTCGGCGCGCGCGACTTCCGGAAGAAGCTGATGTCGGCCTTGCTGACGCGCTCAGGGTCGTGAAAGACACGATACTGCTGGGTCTCGCTCAGCAGCCGGCCAGCCCGCGTTCGCCGATTGTAGGAGCGAAGCTCGCCGATGAGCTCGGCGGTGGTTTCTGCAGCGTCCATCTCCTGGGACCTCGTGCGGAGATTCCCGTCGACCAACTCGTAGTCTTCCCAGTCCGGAAGTTCGAGCATCTCGGCGACAGTCCAGCGTTTTGGTGGGGCTTCAAGCGTCGACATGCCTCCATCCTACACCGGCGTCTTTCTGTCCGGTGGCCACCCTTGAACGCCACGCGTATCGTCCGGGCGACAACGGAGGGACACCATGGGCAGGCTCGATGGCAAGGTGGCGATCATCACCGGCGGCGCATCCGGGATGGGCGAGGCGACGGCGCGGCTCTTCGTCCGCGAGGGAGCGCGCGTCGTGATTGGCGACGTCCAACGCGAAAAGGGCGAAGCCGTGGCGAAAGAGCTGGCTGGCGCCGCCGTGTTCGCGACAGTCGACGTCGCCTCTTCGGAGGATGTCCGCGCGCTCGTGAAGACGGCCGTCGATCGCTTTGGCAAGCTCGACATCATGTACAACAACGCGGGGATCGGCGGCGGCGAAGGGCCGATTGCCGACTGCCCCGAAGATGTCTTCGACCGGATCATCGCTGTCGACCTGAAGGCGGTCTGGCTCGGGATGAAGCACTGCCTGCCCTACCTCATCGCGAACGGCGGCGGCTCGATCATCACCACGGCGAGCGTTTCGGCGTTCATGGGCATGGTGGGCCAGGGCGCGTATGGGGCGGCGAAGGGCGGCGTCGTCCAGCTCACACGCGTTTGTGCGATCGAGAACGCACAGTACGGCGTGCGCGCGAACTCCATCTGCCCCGGTGGGACGGCGACGCCGCTGATCTGGGCGAACCCCGCCTCGCCAGTGCACTCGACGCCAGAAGACGTCCGCGCCCGGATGAAGAACCTGCAGCCGATCCCCCGATCCGGCGAGCCGGAGGACATCGCGAACGCTGCGCTCTGGCTCGCGAGCGACGAGTCGTCGTTCGTTACCGGCCAGGCGATCGTTGTCGATGGCGGCTGGATGGCCTCGGCGCGCACGCCGACCGCCCAACAGATGGCCCAAGCGCAAGCACAAAGCCGCTGATCGCAGGGAGAGTTTCCCGAATCGCCACCGTTTTTGCACGGCGTTTACAAAGCTCGCCATCGGGTTGCACGGTGATGGGGTCGAATTGGTCTGTGAGGCGCGGGCGCACCACCGCAAGCTGACTCACAGGGGCGCATATCATGATCCGACGGCTTCTCAGCGGGGCGCTGGCGGCCATCGTCTTTGGGGCGATGGGGCTGGCCGCCTTCTCAGCTAGTCCGCCAACCGCGGCGGCCCTCACGAACTGCACGGTCAACTCGGGCATCGAGCTCGACTCCGAGGAAGTGGCCTTCCTCGTGTTGATCAACAACTATCGAGCGCAGAACCAACTCGGTGCGTTGACGGCCTCGACGAACCTCAACCGGGCCTCCGCTTGGATGAGCAATGACATGGGCGTCAATGCTCGTTTCTCCCACACCGACTCGCTCGGGCGCAGCCCATCGACGCGGGCGCAGAACTGCGACTACCCCAGCGGAGCCGGCGAGAACATCGCCGCGGGCACGAACTGGAATACGGCCGCGGCGGTCTTCGAGGCCTGGCGCAATTCCAGCGGCCACAACGCGAACATGCTCAACAGCAGCTACCGGATGATCGGCATCGGGCGCGTGTTCGTCTCGGGCTCACCGTACGGCTGGTATTGGACGACGGCCTTCGGTCTTGTGAACGACGGCACGAACGGAGGCGGAGGCGGTGGCACACCCCCGCCTCCGCCTCCGCCGGCCGACACCAAGGCGGCGATAACCTCGCCCGCCTCTGGCGCCACCCTGCCAGGTGCGTCCGTCACCTTCCAGTGGTCGGCGGGCACCGGCGCGCAGCAGTATTTCCTCTACGTCGGGACTTCGGCCGGGAGCAACAACCTCTACGGGGCCGGGACGACCTCGCGCTCGGCGACCGTGGGCAACCTGCCGACCGACGGCCGCCAGCTCTACGTCCGCCTTTGGACCCTCTTCTCTTCGGGCTGGCAGTTCAACGACTACACGTACACTGCCTTCACGAGCGGTGGCGGCGGCGGCGGCTCGACCGAGACGAAGTCCGTGCTGACCTCGCCGGTCGCCGGGGCTGTGATCAGTGGCGGTTCGCAGACCTTCCGCTGGACGAGCGTCCCGGCCGGGTACTACCGGATCTCGGTCGGTGATACCCAGGGCAGCCGCACCTACGGGCGCTCCACCACCTCGCGGACCTCGCGGACGTACACGAACCTCCCGACCGATGGCCGGACGATTTGGGTCCGGATCGAGACGCGGATCAACGGCTTCTGGCAGGCGAACGACTACAGCTTCCCCACGGGGCCGTAGTCGGTTCGACGTAGCACGGAGTTCAACCAACAGGGGCGCCAGCAAGCCGGCGCCCCTGTTGCCGTCGGCTGGAATTCGACGACGATCCATTCGCCATCCACTTCTGCCAGACGGCCGCGTGCCGTGACTCGACGCGCCCGCCCCCGTCGGCGACGATGCGTGCCATGCACGGCATCGTCCTCCTCTCTGGCGGCCTCGATTCGACGACCGTCGCGGCGCACGCGCTCCGTGAGGGCTGGGAGGTGCGAGGGCTGTGCCTTCGCTACGGACAGCGGCACGAGCGGGAGGCGCAGTCGGCCGTCGCTGTGGCCGCGCGCCTGGGGGTCCCTTGTCAGGTGGTCGACGCCTCGTTCTATCGCGACCTTGCATCGTATTCGTCGCTGACGAGCGAGATGGCGGTCCCACAGGGGCGCGAGGCTGCCGCGATGGCGGCGGCCATCCCGAGCACGTACGTGCCGTTGCGCAACACCTTTTTCGTGACGGCTGGTGCCGCGGCCCTCGAAAGCTGGATGCTCGCGTTGATCGACGCCGGAGCCGACCCGGCAGAGCTCCGGCCCGCGGTCTTCGTTGGCGCGAACGCAATCGACTACTCCGGCTACCCGGACTGCCGCCCCGAGTTCTACGACGCGCTTTCCGAGGTGCTCCGGCTGGGCTCGAAGC
>JBJXFX010000157.1:0-22136 GCA_046152925.1 Dehalococcoidia bacterium | reverse complement strand
CCAGCATCGCGAGGTTGAAGCCGCGGGCCGCCGGCTCGGCCGTCACGATCAGCGGCCAGAACATCGGCGCGAGCGCGTGGTGGCGGTTGAGCTCGTCGGCCAACTCCATCACCACACCGATATCCTCGGCGCCAGCGCGATGGACGTCGATGCCGGCAGCGACGGGGCTCGTTACGAGTCCCGCCGTTGGCCTTGTAGCGGCCGTGAGGTGACGCCCGAACCCGAGCGCGACGAACGCCTCCTGCAATTCGGCATCCCCAGCAACGATCTCGACCGTGTGCTCGAAGAACCCCTCACGTACCCAGCCCTCGGCCAGGAAGCCGTAGAGGTCGCGATACAGGACCTCGAGGTCCTCGCCGGCTACCGCGCCGTAGCCTTCGAGCGGGACCGAGACCGAGTGGGGCGCCAGGAACAGCGCCATCATCTCGACCGGCGAAAAGAGTTGCGGTTCGGTGAAGAGATATCCCGCGATCCGGCCATCGCGCTCCGCCACGGCCCCGCGTGCCTGCGGCTTCGCCGCAATGACCTCGATTGCGGCCGTTGCACCGGCCGGTGTCACGAGTTCGCGTTTGAAGAACGGGAATCGCGCGATGTCGGCGGCCTGACGGGCGGCGAGCAGCGCCGAGGCCTGCGGGATGTCGTCCTGCCGGAACGCGCGGATGTGAAGACGAGCCATGGTGAACCTCCTGAACGCGCCAAAGCGTAGCGCCGCGCACGGTTTGCCGCTGTCCGACGCAGGCATTCTGAATGTGTTACAATCGCATTAAATCCGCGTTTCAGGGAGATTTCGAATGTCAGCTGCCACCATCCTCACCGTCGCCGACGCCAGCCGCCACCTGTGGGAGGCGCTCTCGCACCACCAGATCACCCTCGACTTGGACGCGCACGACCCGCTCGTCCAGGCCATTAGCGCCTACGGCCAGGCGTGCCGCGCCAGCGACGCCGCCACGGTCGCTGCGACCAGCAAGCACGTCTGGGAGGAACTCAGCCGCCACCGCGTCACGCTCGACCTCGGCGCGAACGACCCAGTGATCAAGGCCCTCAGCGAATACGGCGATGCCTGCCGCCACGAAGGGCCGCGGAGCGCCGCCAAGTAAGCTGCGGCTTCTCCGCTACACAGAATGAGGGCCGGACGGCGTACGCCATCCGGCCGCTTCGCTTGACAAGGTCACCTATCTTCCGAAAGCTATGGGCATGCGCCGAAAGCCCGGCACGCTGCTGCCGCTCGAAGTCTCGATCCTCGAAGCCGCCTTGCTCCTCCGCGCCGCTGGCGCCGCCGAGTTCCACGGCTACCTGATAGCGGGCAAGGTGAAGGAACGAGCTGAGACGAAATCGCTGACGGCGCACGGCACCCTGTATAAGGCGCTCGACCGGATGCAGACCGCGGGCCTGATCGCGAGCCGCTGGGAGGACCCGCAGGTGGCTGCCGATGAAGAGCGGCCGCGGCGGCGCTTCTACCACGTCACCGCCTCGGGCGAGGGGGCCCTCGTCGACGCCCAGGAGCGCGCTGCCATCGCCAAGCTCGCCTCGCAACAGGCGGTGCCCGCATGAGCGCGGCCGGCATCGTCCGAGCTTCAACCACCGCATGGGTGCGCTTCTACACCACCGGGTTGCCGCGCGAAGCGCGCGAAGGCCGCCGCCAGGAAATCGCCTGTGACGTCTGGGAACAGCTCCGCGCGGGCGACCTCCGCGGGACGGCGACGCGCTGCCTGCGCGGCATCCCCGACGACCTCACCTGGCGAGCAAGCCAGATGCATCCGGCGCGCCCGTTCCAGCGGGCGGCCGAGGGTGCGCGGCTGGCCGCTGGGACCGCTGGACGCTGGACCGTGCGCCGTGGCTTCCCTGGCCTCGCCTTCGGGCTGGCCGCGCTCTACGTCTTGATTGGGGCAATCCTGCTCGTCAGCCTCGTCGGCGGCGACGAGGGGACCAAAGGCGACCGGTTGATCGGCGGCATCTTCTTGCTCGTCAGCGGCGGATTTGTCTACGGCGGCTGGGAACTCATCCCTCAACGGCGCCTGCTCGGCCTCGGTGTTGTGGGCATCGGCTCTATCCCCTGGGCGCTCGGCGTCCAACAAGGCGGTGTCCTCCCGGCGGTCACCGTCGTGATCCTGACCGGGGCGCTGTTGCGTGCATGGTCGGCTGGAAGGTTAAAGTCTAGAGCCTAGTTGTCCATCGGAATCTATCTTCCTATAATTCTCCTCAGTTCATGGGGAGGATTCAATCATGCGCCGAGACCTGCTCCTGATGACCCCGGCCTTCGTCGCCGGGAACGGCAACCCCTTCGCCGGCTCGCGGCGTTCGTTCATGCTGCGCGGGGCCTTGATCGCGATCGTCGTCGCGGTCTTCGCCCGCGTCTGGATGCGGACCGTGAGCGATGACCACCAGTTCACCGTCGGCGGGACGACGTTCATCGTCATCGTCTTCGCCGGCATGGGCGCCGTCGCGGGCCTCGCCTTCGCCTGGCGGCGCCTCGGTTCGCAGCGCCGGGGCCTCATCCAGCGCGGCGCGGGCCTCGTGCCCTTCGTCCTCATGGGCCCGTTCATGCTGCTGTTTCTGCCGAGCCTCGGCGTCGCGGCCTGTATGGCGCTGAGCCGGCGGCGGCGCTGGCTTCGGCGAGCGATCGTCACAGTGAGCGCGCTCTTCGCCGGGTTCCTCGTCCTCGCGTTCCTCTCCCGCGGGGCGGTTGGCCCGCTGAGTGTCGCGCTCTACGCCGGCCTCGCCTACGTCATGTTCCTCACCTTGCGGATCGCCTTCGCACCGTTGCGGCACCAGCGCCGCCAGCCCGATGAGGCCCTCGGGATCTGGCTCCACTACTGATAGGACGCCTGGCTGGCCAGCCAGATTCTTTGGCCCGGCGGCCGGGAAGCTGCTAGTGTCGCCTCCCTTGGGCGTCGACGCCCACCGTGGGAGGCGCACAGGATGCTGCTGCAAGGGAAAGTTGCCGTCATCACCGGATCAGCCGTAGGGATCGGCCGCGGGATCGCCATCGCCGCCGCCGAGGAAGGCGCCGATGTCGCCTGCCTGGATTACGACCCTTCGAACAACGCCAAGACCGCGGCGATGGTCCGCGCCCTCGGCCGCACAGCTCTCGCCATCGACTGCGATGTCGCCGACAAGCTCCATGTGCGGCGCGCCTTCGCCGAGGTTATCGACCGCTTCGGCCGCATCGACCTTCTCGTCAACAACGCCGCGATCTGGGTGAACACCGCACTCACGCAAGGCTCGTTCGAATCCCAGGCCGCAAACTACGAGGCCTCGATCAACGGCTGCGCGCTCGGCAGCTTCTACTGCGCGCTGGCCGCCGCCCCGGTGATGCCCGCTGGCAGCAACATCGTCAACATCATCACCGAGCACATCAAAGAGGGGCACTACATCCACCAGATGGCCGCGGCGACCGGCTACGACGGCGCCAAGTTCGTCCAGTGGCGCCAAACCGAGGCCTGGGCGCTCGAACTCAAGCCGAGGGGCATCCGCGTCAATGCCATCTGCCCCGGCGCGACCGACACGCCAATGCTCCGTGGCGTCTCGGTGGCCGCCGCCGAGAACGGCATGAAGCCGGCCGACGTCGGCCTCGCGGTGATGAATATCGTCCGCCAGGGGGCGGATGGCCCAATCGGCCAGAGTTGGCTCGTCGGCCCCAGTGGCTCGAAAACGGGCCGCGCCGATGCCGAAGCGCTCGCGAATCTCGCGTAAACTGCCTCAGTACCGCGACCACACGGGAGCGGTCACGCCGCCGTCAGCGACCGCCGCCCCGCATCAACGGACAACGCGGGCGCGGTCCGAAGCCGAATCCGTGAGGTCTGCCATGTGGTTCAAGCCGCCCACCATCCTCTCCGCCGAACACGCCCACCGCGTCGCCAAGCGGAAGCTCCCCACTTCCGTCTATCAGATGATCGAGGGCGGCACCGAGCAGGAACACACGCGCGACGCGAACCGTGCCGGCTTCGAGGAGATCGGCTTCCGCGCACGGGTCTTCGACGCCCATGTCCCGCGCGACCTGACCACCACGGTCTTCGGCCGGGAGATCGCGATGCCCGTCTTCCCGACCCCGGCTGGCTTTCTCCGCATGGCCCACCCCGACGCCGAACTCGCCGTGGCCAAGGCCGCGGCGGCCTACGGCGTCCCGATGGGCCTCGGCATCCTCTCCAGCGCTTCCGTCGAAGACGTGGTCAAAGTCAACGACAACGTCTGGTTCCAGCTCTACATGATCGGCGGGCGCGAAGGCTCCCAGGTCGCCATCGAACGCGCGCAAGCGGCCGGATGCAGGGCCCTCTTCGTGACCGTCGACTTCGCCAGCAGCACCGGCGCCCGCGAACGCTTCAACGCGATGAAGGGGGTCCCCGGACGCGTCGACCTCCGCACCGCCATCCGTTACGCCCCCGAGATGCTCCTCCGGCCAGAGTGGGCGCTCAAGTTCGTCAAGGGCGGGCTCGACCTCAAGTTCCCGAACGCACCGCGGACGGCCCAGGGCGAAGTCCTGACCGCGGCCCACGCCGCGATGTCGATCGTGGCCTACCCGCCGACCTGGGAGGACCTCGCTTGGGTGCGCAAGGTCTGGCGCGGGCCGCTGATCATCAAAGGCATCACCGACCCAGCCGACGCGCGTAAAGCGATCGACATCGGCGCCGACGGCATCTCGGTCTCGAACCACGGCGGCAACGGGCTGGATGACTCACCGGCCACCATCCGCGCGCTCCCGGCGATGGTCGAGGCGGCGGACGGCAAGCTCGAAGTGCTCCTCGATGGTGGCGTCCGCCGCGGAGGGGATGTGGTCAAAGCGGTCGCGCTTGGCGCGAAGGCGGTGATGTTCGGGCGGCCCTACTTCTGGTCGTTGGCCGCAGCGGGCGAGAAAGGCGTCCACCAGATGCTCGGCATCTACAAGCGCGGGATCAACGGCACGCTGATGAACCTCGGCTGCCCCTCGGTCAGCGCCCTGGACCCGTCGTACCTCCGCCTCCCGCGGGACCATCCGGGCGCGCGGCGAGATTAGTTGGCTTCTTGACCGGCGCGAGTGAATTGACTCCGAGGTGGGCTAGAATCCAAAGAGGCGGAGATTTGGTAAGACTCCAAGATCCCACGGGCTTCAGCTACGAAATCGCCGACGGCCCTTGGTGGGGGCCATTCGCACGCGGCAAGCGAATCCTCGCTCGGAGATCGCCTGCTGCGCCGAACCTTCCGGCTGAGAAGTTTCTCGAGTTCCTACGAAGAACCTATCCGGGCTGCTGGCCTCATGTCGAGTGGGTCCGATTCCACCATCGGATCATCAACCGGCGCGGCCAGGAACCGTGGGAGATGCGGTTCGCCATAATCAACACGCAACCGGACGTTGCGACTCGGGACGTTCTGTTCGACGACGCCGAACGGATCACCGAGGTGACCGGGTGGTACCCGCTCGTGATGGGATTCCGCGCGGCATCTTCACGGAAACTAGCACCCCTCTGGCATCTGCTGCCTGAACAGTTCCGGGCCTTCGTGGGGGATCGCCCGTTCGGTTCGCTTACGTCGATCCGTCGAGTCGACTCCGGAGCGGAAGGTTGCGCGCTATCGCTCGACGGCACCAGAGGTTCAATTCTCCTCGACCTCGGCTTCGACTTTGACCTCTCTATGGGGGCTTCAGGAAGCCCCGCGCCGCTCCTCGCCGTGCTGACGCATGCTCATCGCGACCATGCTGGCGGACTCCAACGGGCAGTCGAGCAGAAGATACCAGTCGTTATGTCGGACAGCACCTTCGCCCAACTCCGCTGGCGGCTCGGAGACGCGCCTAAGTCGGTTCGATCTTGTCGACCTCCGGCGTCGTTCTCGCTTGGGGATGGTTCCACTGTGGCCTTCGATCCTGGGGCGCACAGCCCCGCGGCGATGATCGTCACAGTAACTGACGCCGGGCGCCGAACGCAGGTCGTGTTCCCCGGAGACTACTGCCTCAAGAATCACTACTATCAAGAAACTCCGATGAAGCTCCTCTCCTACTTTGACGAGTTCGTGCCAACTAAAGTTCTATTGGTCGACGGGACTTTTCTCGGCCATGAGCCCAAACCTGATGGTATCTCCGATCTATCGGAGCTTCGCTCCGAAATTGTAAGAGCGTACAAGGAGAATCGAGATGTTATATTCTTGTCAGAGTCTCCTGAGTATTTGTACCCTCTGTACATTTGGTCGTTTCAAGAATTCTACGCCCGTGGCCGAAGTCAAGGATCGGAGCATGATCGTCGCGCTTTTTTCCTCGATAGAGCGATAATCGGAATGCTACGAACTACTTTTGAACCGTTCATTCTGCGGCAATGGGACAGGTACGATCCGTACCTAAGCGCAGTCCTCAAGGACTCCATGAGCAACTACCTGGAAACTCGAAGGCTCTTCCCTTTGTCGCCTGACGTCAGAGTCGATTACGCCAAAGGGGCGGACATATTTGCAAGACCGTCCGCAATGGAGCACTCCGGCCTAAGGGTATCTCGCGATTCACGAGTGTTCACAGTGGGCCGAGGAGCACGCACGTTAGCCGACGACCTCGCATCTCGGCTTGATGGTGTCGAAGTCACCGTTCTTGACGGCCCAGACTTCGCCTTCCACTCCTCGGAGGCGGACACGATTGCCATTGTGCGGGAAGCGCTGGCGGGCGGCGTCCGCCCAGTCATCTTCCATAACTTTCCGAACCGCGTCCGGAAGGTGCTCCGGCGACACAAGATACGTGAGGAGAGTTGTGACGTTGTCTCCAGGCGCAGCCTGGATCTGTCCGCGAGGGGCACCGCGCCCGAGTAAGCTCACAGGTTTTGTACCGTCGGAAGAAATCGTCCCAGCGAACGCTTCGACCACCGAGCGCCCTGGACCCGTCGTACCTCCGCCTCCCGCCGGGCCATCCGGGCGCGCGGCGAGACTAAGCAGGCACGTAGGTCAACTTGATCACATCGTCGTCAATCCGGTCGCTCGACACGAGGCGGAGGGGCGGCCGGGGTCCCGCAAAGTAGGGCGTCCCCTGCCCCAGCACGACCGGATGCAGGTAGATCCGGTACTCATCGAGCAGGCCGAGTTCGGTGAGGCTGTACGCCAAGGCCGGGCCGGCGACCTCGATCTCCCCCTCGATCTCGGCCTTCAGTACGCGGACGGCGGCCTCCAGGTCGTCCCCGATGAGTGTGGCGTTGGGCCCAACCGACTCCAACGTCCGCGAGGCGACCCACTTCGGAAAGCGGCGCCACGCGGCCGCGAAGGCACGCTCGTCGTCGCCCCAATCCGGATCATCGTCGTCCCAGTAGGCCATGATTTCGTACATCCGGCGGCCATACAGACTGCCGGCCTGGCTCTCAGCTTCCTTGATGAAGTGGCGGAAGAGCGCGGGGCTCGGCCCGAACTCCGTATGGTCCACGTAGCCGTCCAACGACTGGTTCATCCCCATCACGAGCTTCGCCATATGCCACCCCTGAGCGTGCGGCGCATCATTGCAGCTCCGATCTCGCCCTGCCAGGCCGCAATGGCGACCGCTTCCGGCAGCGGGTCGCACCGGGTGACTTAGCCGCTCGGCACCAATTCGAGGCGGTGGCGGACGGACCTTCCGGCGGTCACTGGACGGACCCGGCCAACGCCTCGATTCCCCAGATCGGCTCCGCGCCGTCGTCCCAGGCCGGGCGGGCCTGGAAGAAGCGCTCTTCGCCGTAGAACTTCGCGCGCAGGTCCTCGGGGATGCGCGCGAAGATGCTGTTCTCGCCGAACTGGCTCTTGTGCATGCCCGCCGCGTTCCGCTTCATCGCGGACAGGTCCAAGGTCTCGTGCACGAAGCTGACCACCGGGTCGGGCTCATCCATGGCCTTGAGGAACCGCTCCTTGCGTTCGGCGTCCATCGGCTCCGGCAGTTCGCCACGGCGCTCGAGTTCCAAGAAGATCCCGGCGAAGCGCTTCATCGTGAAGGCGCCCCAGAAGAGCCGCTCCGGCTGCCACGGCGCGCCCGCGTCGGGATACGCCTCCGGGTCGCCCGCCGCATCGAAGGCGGCCACCGTGTGCTTGTGCACCGCGATGTGGTCCGGGTGGCCATACCCGCCGCTCGGGTCCCAGGTGAACACGAAGTGCGGCCGCACCTCGCGGATGAGTGCCACCAGCTCGCCGACGACCGTCGCCGCGGGCGCCATGTGGAGGGAGCGGGGGTCGTTGTTGATCTCCCAGCCCGCCATCCCGCTATCCCGGTACGGCAGAAAGCGCACGTCCCAGAGCCGGATCTGGGCCATGGCCGCGCGCAGCTCGAGCTCCCGCACGTAGCCGAGGGTGTCGGCGGTGCCGTACTCCGGTTTCGAAATCTCGCCGACCTCGCCCCGCGTCGCGCAGAGCAAGGTGACCTGCGCGCCCTGTTCAATAAACCGTGCAAGGGTGCCGGTGACCTGGCCCTCATCGTCGGGGTGGCCATAGGTGGCGAGGACGCGGACGTGCTTCATCAAACTCTCACTTTGCGCAGCGAATACCAGCGATCTTCGCGGTCAAGGGCGCTAGGATCACGGCCGAGCGGCGACCAGCACCAAGGAGGCCCAGATGGCAACGATGACCTTGGCTCGCGGCGCATCCGCGGAAATACCCGAACTGACCGCGCCCGTCCGGATCGAGGTCCGCGGCCTCGCCGTCGAAATCGACCGGTCGCGGGGCCGCAAGCAGACGCTGCTCAACGACCTCAGCTTCGTCTTGGAACCCGGCGAACTGGTCGCGATCGTGGGCGGCAGCGGCGCCGGCAAGACCACGCTTCTGAACTGCCTCGCGGGCGTGCGCCCCGTCGGCGCGGGCATGATCCGTTACAACGGCGGCGACCTCGCGGCCAACCTGACGAACTACCGCACGCTCTTCGGCTACGTCCCTCAGGACGACATCGTCCACCGCGAACTCACGGTCGAGCGCACGTTGCACTTCGCCGCCCGGATGCGCCTGGCCGCGATGGACGCGTACGAGCGGAAGGAGCGTGTAGAACGGGCGATGGCCGTCCTCGGGCTCTCCGGCCACGCGACCCAGAAGGTCTCGTCCCTCAGCGGCGGCCAGCGCAAGCGCACCAGTATCGGCGCCGAACTGCTCACCGACCCCGGTGTCTTCTTCCTCGATGAGCCGACCTCGGGCCTCGACCCGGCGACCGGCCAGGACATGATGCGCCAGCTGAAGCGCCTCACCTCCCGCGGCAGCACCGTCATCGTCACCACCCACGCGCCCGCGGATATCGCCGGCTGCGACCGCGTCATCTTCCTTGCGCGGGGAGGCCATCTCGCGTTTCACGGGTCGCCCGAGGCGGCGCTGGAGTACTTCCAGGCCGCCAGCTTCGAGGCCGTCTACGCGAAGTTGAACTCGGAGGCCTCACCGGCCCAGTGGTCGGCGGCCTTCCGCGAGTCGCCACAGTACCAGGAGCCGGCCGCCCCGGCGCAGCAGCCTTCGCCCCGAGCCCGGGCGCGCACGGGCCTCATCCAGCAAACGGTCGTACTCACACATCGCAACTTCGAAATCCTGCTCCGGAACCGCCTCACCTTGGCGATCCTGGCGGGTGCGCCGGCGATGGTCATCGCGATGTTCGCCATCCTCTTCCGGCCCGGCGCCTTCGAACTCGCCGACCCTAGCCCACAAGCGGCGGTGATGATCCTGTTCTGGGTCGCGTTCGGTGGCTTCTTTTTCGGGCTGACCTACGGCCTCTTGCAGATCTGCACCGAGTTCTCCATATACCACCGCGAACGGCTGGTGAACCTGCGAGTCGGACCGTACGTGGTTTCGAAGATGGCGGTCCTGGTGCCGCTGATCGTCGTTGTGGTCGTCCTCATGGTGGCGGTCCTGCGGGGGTTGGACCGCCTGCCCGCCGGTGGTTTCGTCGATGTCTACATCCCCGTGACGATCACGCTGCTGCTCGATGGCCTCGCCGCGATCGCGCTCGGATTGCTCGCCTCGGCCGCCGTCTCGCGACCCGAACAGGCGACGCTCGTGCTGCCGATGCTCTGCTTCCCGCAGGTGCTGTTCTCGGGGGCGATCCTGCCGGTGCCGCTGATGGCACCCGTGGGCGAGGTGATGAGCTTCGCGATGAGCGACCGATGGGCCTTCGATGCGCTCGGCAAGAGCATCGACCTGAACCGTTTGTTCGCGGAAGGCACCTCGCCGCTCGGCCCGCCGCTGCTCGCCCAGTACGAAGACACCTTCAGCGGCGGCGTCGCGGTCGATTGGCTGGTGATGGCGGGCATGACCGCGCTCTTCCTGGCCGCCACGTGCGTCGTCCTCGCCCGGAAGAAGACCTCATTCTCGCAATGACGCACGGGCCGGACTAGCCGCGCGCGCCAGCCAGCGGGTCCGCAATTGTTGTGGCTACCCGGATCGAGCCTCAGAACGTCGAATTGCCGATGCCCCCGTCGACCGCGAGGCTCTGACCGACCACGTAGCGCGCTTGTTGGCTGCAGAGCAGCGCCGTGAACGCGCCGAAGTCGTCCGCATCGCCGAAATCGCCCGCTGGGATGCGCCACTCGCGCGCGAACTTCCGCGTCTCCTCTTCATACGAGGTACCGGCCGCCGCCGCCCGCGCGTTGAAGCCGTCGAGGATGCCGGCTGTGTGGTGCATACCGGGCAGCAGGTTGTTCAGCACAACGTTATGACGCGCCACCTTCTTCGCGACCGCTACCATGTAGTTGTTGAGCGCCGCCCTCGGCGCGCCAGACAGGATCCGGATCTCGGTCGGGAACTTGGCGGCGCCGGTGCCCACGTTCACGATCCGGCCCCAGCGCCGGTCCACCATCCCGCTGATCGTCGCCCGGATGAACTCGACCGGGCTGATCAGCGTGACCGCGAGGTTCGCCTGCCAGTCCTCGGGCTCGATCGCGAGATAGTCGCCGGTCACCTGGGGCGGCGAGCAGGTCAACACCAGGACATCCGGATTCGGGCACTGCTCGAGGATACGGGCGCGGCCCTCGGCGGTGCTGTGGTCCGCTACCACCGGCGTCACTTTGACCCCGGTCTCCTTCGCGATCTCGTCGCAAGTCTGGCGAAGGCGCTCTTCGCCGCGCGCCGAAATCACGAGTTCGACGCCCTCGCGGGCGAGCGCCAGCGCGCTGCCGCGTCCCAGCCCGGCGCTCCCGCCGTTGACGATTGCCTTCTTGCCGCGGATTCCCAGGTCCATCTGCTACCCCTGTCGAGAGTGCCGGAGTATGGGAGTGTCGGTGTATCGGGAGTATCGGGGTGTCCGGTCACCCTGATACTCCGGCGCTGCTCAACGGCCCTTGCGGGGGTCGTAAATCGCGGTGTGGTGGACGCGCATCACCGGCCGGGAGCCGGATGCCACGGCAACGTCCAATTCCACGAACTTGTGGCCCTTGCGCTCGAAGGTGCCCAAGACGCGACCGCGCGTCGTCAGGTCCTCGCCCAATTGCGCCAGCCCAAGCTGCTGGACTTCGCTCGAGACGTGGATCCAGGGCCCGAGGAGCACGTTCTGGACCAAGATCGTGTTGGCGAAGCGCAGCAAGTAGCCCGGATGCGCCACAGCACCGGGCCCGCGGAAGCGCGGATCTGGGTCGCTCGTCTCCGCGAGGTACTTCTCCCAGCGGCCGCTCTCAGCCGGTTCCCGGAGCGAGCCGAGGATATCCAGGCCGGCGAACACGCCCTCGGCGGCAACGGGCCGCTGGGCCGGGAGCGGCGCCTCCGGGAAGTCGCGCAGGTCAACCGCTGCGCCCGGCGACCCGTGCAGAGTCGCACTGCCCACGCCGCATTCGACACCGGCCGGGTTCTTCGCCACGAGCGACATCGTGACATCGCCATCGCCCACCGATGTAACCGCCGCCTCCACCGTGACGAGTTCGCCCTCGTAGACGGGCTTCAGGAAGCGCGACGACATCGAGCCGCGTTCGAGCCATGCGAGGCCGAACGCCTCGATGGCGGGCTGTGTCATGTACGCGTGGACGGTGACGCCGGGGACCAAGCCGCCGGCGAAGCCGTACTCCCTCGCGACCGCGTCATCGTGGATCTTGTTCTCGGACTGTGCGGCGCCGTTGTACGCTCGCACCTGGTACGCCGGCAGTGTCTGGCCCACGCGGAGTTCGGCGGACATCAGCGCTTCACCCGGTCGGTGTCCCACGGCGTCTGGTGGCGCGCGGTCTGGCGGAAGCGGTCGAACATCGAGTCGTAGCGGCGCACGTTGGTCCCGCGCCGCACGCCCTGGTGTTCGCAGGCCGAGCCCACTGAGCAACTCTGGCAGCAGTACGGCCGGTTCGCCATCAGGTAGGGCTTCCCTTCGAACGCCGCGTAGCAGCGGATGCAGGTGGTGGCCGCGTTCGCCATCTCGATCCCTCCAGAAGCCGCAATTGTCGCCGAGACGCGGGGTAGACGGTACAGCGCGGCCGGGCGCGACCGTCTTGCCGTCGTCTTTGCTGACCGTTGCGACCGCCATCGCGGCCCCGGTAGAGTCGAGCTTAAGAAGCGGCCGAGGAGAGGTGGCGACGTGGCGTGGAGCACTGGAGACTTCGTGGTGGCGGCGGCCCTGGTCCTGCTCGCCGCCCTGCTCCTGGGTGCGGCCGTCCGCTGGGTCCGGCCGGCACGCGCGCGGCTGGCGTCGGTAGCCGGGGTCGCGGTGCTGGTCGCCGCCGTCTGGGCCGAATTGGCCGTCGGCGTCGTGGGCACACCGTTCTCGGGGTCATAATCGGCGAATGGGCCGGGACTGCTGCAAGACGGTCGGCGGCCAGCCTACGCTGGTCCCATGTCCGCGAAACAAGCCCTACTCGAACGCGTCGCTGCGATGAGCGAATCCGAAGCCGAGCACCTGCTCGCGTTCGCGTGTGATCCGGGCGAGAGCTTGAGCGTCGCTGCGGTCGATCTCCCGGTCCTCCCGCCGTACAAACGACTCAAGCCCCGCATTCAAGAACTGGGGCGACCCCAAGCCGCCCGAGGCCGGCGAACCATCTGACGATCTCCAGCACCCGTTCCTGCGATGGGTGGGGCAACTGATCGCCGACGTCCCCGAGTCCGAACTCCGCGCCATTCCCCCGGCCTCGGAGCATCACCGCGTGCAGCGGCATTCGTTCCTCGCTCGAATGGACAGCTTCATGGCGGCGGTCGCGGACGACGAACTTCGCGCGATTCCGCCAGCCTCGGAACATGACCGAGTGCTCTACTCCCGGCTATGAGCACGGTCGCCTGAGCCGCCGCGAGGGTGCGCACGGCGCGTCGCGGATAGCCCGCCGCGGCCCTACCCTCATCCCATGGTCCACATCAACAGGGTCTATACGCGGGCCGGCGACGACGGGACGACCGCTTTGGGCGGCGGCCAGCGCGTCGCCAAGGATTCTTTGCGGATCGAGGCCTACGGCACCGTCGACGAACTCAACAGCGTCGTGGGCGTCGCCGTCGCCGCCGGCATGCATGAGGCGATGCGGCCCCAGTTCTTCGTCATCCAGCAGGTCCTCTTCAACGTCGGCAGCGACCTCTGCATCCTCGAAGAGGACAAGCTGCGGTTCAAGGTGCCCGGGATCGAGCAACGCCACGTCGACCAGCTCGAGGGCTGGATCGATGCCTGGAACGATGACCTCGAGCCGCTCAAGAGCTTCATCCTCCCCGGCGGCGAGCCCGTCGCAGCCCAGCTCCACGTCGCGAGGACCGTGTGCCGCCGGGCGGAGCGGCTGACCATCGCCCTCTCGCGCGAGGAGCCGGTCGGCGAGCACGTGGTGCCCTACCTCAACCGGCTGAGCGACCTCCTCTTTGTGGCGGCGCGCTACCACGCCAAGCTCGCTGGATCGGGCGACATCCTCTGGGACAGCCGCGGGTACTAAGGCGTCTGCCCTACACTGGCACCCATTCGATCCCGGAGCGCGCCGATGCCCTCGCTCTCTTCGTCCCTCCCGCGGGTCATCGCGCAGCATCGTGATGCGGTCGAAGGTGCGCTGCAGGCTGCGCTCGCCCCAGACGGCACCGCCGTGACGGTGGCCGCCCGCTACGTCATGGGCTGGGAAGACGTTGACGGCCGCCCGATGGAGAGCGGCGGCAAGCGCATCCGGCCCGCGCTCGCCCTGGTCGCCGCAACCGCCTTCGGGGGCACCACCGGCGACGCGATGCCGGGAGCCGTCGCGATCGAGCTGATCCACAACTTCTCGCTCGTCCACGACGAGATCCAGGACCGCGACGACGTCCGCCACAACCGCCCCACGGCCTACACCGTCTGGGGCGAGGGCCAAGCGATCAACCTCGGCGACTTCATCTTCACGCGCGCCTTTCAGGCCCTGACCGAAGGCCAGGCCGGCGCCGACCGGCGCGTCCGGGCGGTCTCCGTGCTCGTCGCCGCCGTCGAAGGGATGATCCGCGGGCAGTGGACCGACCTCGCCTTCGAGAAACGGGACACGCTCAGCGTCGAGGACTACCTGACGATGGCGGAGGGCAAGACCGGCGTCCTCCTTGGGGCGTCACTCGAGATCGGGGCCACCCTCGGCGGGGCGAGCCACGAGGATGCCGCCATCCTCGGCGCTTGGGGCCGCAAGCTCGGCCTCGCCTTCCAGGCGGTGGACGACTGGCTCGGCATCTGGGGCACGGAGACGGGGAAGCCCGTGGGCTACGACATCCTCCGCAAAAAGAAGTCGCTCCCGGTGACCTTCGCGCTGAACGACCCCTCAGCAGCGCGCGTGATCCGCGATGCCTTCGCCGCGGATCGGCAGGCTGAGGATCTCGCGGCGATCATGGCCGCGATGGAGGCCTGCGGCGCCGACGGGGTCTGCCGCGAGACCGCACGCCGCTGCGCGATGGAGGCCGACGCCCTGATCGCCGGCCTCGAACTGACGCCAACGGCCCGGGAGGACCTCCGGGCCGTCGGTGAGTACTTCTGCAACCGCGACTTCTGAGCCTACACCACCCGCCACTGGACGAGCGTGTACGGCGACTTCGCGTCGTTGTGGTCTTCGAAGACGGCCTCGACCTCACTGCCAATGACGACGTCTTGGTGGCGGTCGCCGAGCAGGTTGCCGACCATGCGGACGTTGTTCGCGTCCGGCAGCTCGACGAGCACAGTGATGTACGGGAGCGCATCCTTGAGCGCCGGGTGCACCGGGTACCAGGCCCGCTCCCAGCTGTAGATGCGGCCGCGGCCGGAGACTGGCTTATAGCCCAGGTCCCAGCTCAGGCACTCGTTGCAGATGTACTCGGGGCCAAACTGGCAAACGCCGCAGGCCTTGCAGTACTGCACGAGCAGTTCGTGGCGGCGGACGCCGTCCCAGAACTCGGCCCCCAGGCCCTCGGGCGAAGGCGCCGGTTGCGGGAGGCCGGCCGGGAGGTAGTAGTCGCCGTCGGCGCCGGTGGTCAGCGGAGGGGCAGCGACGGCCGTGCCGCCGCTCGAAGATGGATACGGGTCGCTCATGCGTGCGGCTCCGAGCAAAGGATGAGGTTCGAGACGGGCTGGACCATCGGGCCCGATGTCACCATCGAGACGTGGACATCCTCGATCTGGTTCGGAGAACTGCCGCGCAGCTGCTTCACCGCCTCGGTGATCAGCTCGAGGCCGTGCATATAGCACTCCGCGAGGTTACCGCCGCTCGTGTTCAGCGGGAGCTTCCCCGACGGAGCCGAGAAGTTCTCCAAGGTGAAGAAGTCGTTCACTTCGGACGGCTTGCAGAAGCCGTGCTCGACGATCGACATGAGCACGCCGCCCGTGAAGTTCTCGTAGCTCTGCAGCACGTCGACATCCTCTGGCCCGACGCCGGCCATCGCGTACAGGCGCGGCGCGAGCGTCTTGAAGTTCGAGGTGCCGTAGTCTGGGGCGTTGTGGGCCGTGGCCGCCTGCCGGTAGTCGGAACCCTGGGCCGCCGCCAGGATATACGACGGCTTGTGCTTGAGGTCCTTCGCGCGCTCGGCCGAGGTGATGATGATCGCGGCGGCGCCGTCGTTCTCCTGGCAGCAATCGAAGAGGTGGAACGGCTCCACGATCCAGCGGGAGTTGTCATAGTCCTCGCTCGAAAGCGGCCGACCGTACATCACGGCGCGCGGGTTCGTCTGCGCATGGTGGTAGCTCGCGAGCGAGACCGCCCGCAACGCCTCCTGCTCCACGCCGTGCTCGAACATGAAGCGCCGGATCCGCATCGCAAACGATTGCGCTGGCGACATCAGGCCATAGGGCGCCGTGAAGGCCATCGCGCCGGGCGCCATCGGGATCTGCGCGCCCTGGCCGAAGCGGCCGAACTGGCCCTGTGCCAGGCCGCGATAGGCGACAGCGACGTCGCAGTAGCCAGCAGCCACAGCGGCTGCGGCATTCGCAACCGCACCTGAACCACCGCCACCACCACCGCCCCAGAACATGTTGCTGAAGCCGATGTGCTTCATCCCCAACGCGCTCGCGATGCGCGGTGGGTCGTTGCGGTCGTTGCTGAACGAGGCCAAGCCGTCGATTTCGCGGACATCGATGCCCGCGTCTTCGGCCGCGAGCATGATCGCCTCCAGGGTCAGCTTGAACTCCGGGTCGGGGGCAGCGCCACGCTTGTAGTAGCGGGTCTCGCCGATGCCGACGATTGCGGTCTTGCCGCGGATGGTCCGTTCGGTCATGGGATTCCTCCGGCTGCGGATCATGGCGGGGCAGGATGGCCACGCGCAAGGACAGGCTCGTGCAAGCCCAGCGTAACTTCAGGGCAAAGTTTGGCCGGCGCTGCCCGAAAGCGGTTGACCTTGGCGACGGACCGCGTGTTATGGTCGCACGACGCCCCAAACCCACCCGGCGGTGACCATGAACCGGATCCTTCTCGCTTCGCTCCCGCTCGCCGGCCTCGTGCTCTTGATTGCTGGGATCCTTCACGGAGAGCGTCCCGCCGAGGCAGCAGGCCCCTGCGGGACGACCCACGACTCGCTCGACGGCCCAGAGCAAGAGTTCCTGACCCTACTCGCCTCGTGGCGGGCCGTGAACGTGACCTTCACCACGCCGCTGCAGGTGTCGGGCGCGCTCAACGCGGCAGCGGCGTGGTTCGCGCAAGACATCGTTGTGACCGGTGGTTTCGGCGAGCACACGGATAGCACTGGCCGTTCGTGGTACAACCGGGCCGCCGATTGTGGCTACGATGCGAGCTTCGCGGCGGGCAGTGGCGAGGGCATCTTCGTCGCGACCAGCCCAAACGACCCGGTGGTGGCCACACCCTCGACAGCGTTGAACGCGATGGCCGGGAATTTTGGCAGCGGGATCTACATCCGGGTCGGGGCAGACCACCCGTGGCCCGTGAAGTGTGTGGGCGTTGGCCACTTCCGCAACGCCAACGGCACCAAGGAAGCGTGGGTCACGGTGCTCGCCCAGTGGCCAGCCGAGCAAGCCTGCCCAGGTTCGACGGCAGACCCCGAGCCCACCGCCACCTTCACCGCCACCGCGACGAAGAGCGGCACCGCCACCCCGACCTCGACCCCAACGAAGACAGCGACACCGACCCGCACGGCGACCGGCGTGCCGCGCTACAACGCCGTCCTCGCGCTCGTGCCCGGGAACTGGGCACTGGTGACGCTGCCGCCTGGCCCACTCGCGGACGTTTTGGCGCGCGCATATGGCTGTTACGAGGTGGTCTACGCCTTCGAGAATGGGAACTGGATGCGCTACTCACCGGATGTCCCGGCGTACGCCCAGAACTTCACGACCTCAACGGGGGGCGCGGTCTGGATCAAGGCGTCAGGGAGCTCCTGCGGCCTGATCCATCTCTAATCATCCACCGCTCAAGACTGGCCGAACCGTTAGAAGGACTGGAAGATCCTCCAGACGACCCAGTTGGAGAGCGTCTCACCGAACGTGGTGACGGCGCCAATGCAGGCGACCGCGACGAGAGCCAGAATGAGCCCGTACTCGACCAAACCTTGGCCGTCCTCCAACTGCCTACGAGTCCCGCCCCGGGATTTCAACCAAGCCACCATGTCCGTGTCGCCCCCACGAGAAGTCTGTCCCTGCGATCAGTATCGGCGGGGCTGGGAAGCGAGTGGGTAGCCTCGCGACCTCATCTCTGTGGAGAAACGGTGTCGGCCTCCAAGTATTGGGAGCAGCGAGGGGGATCGTCAGTAATCACGACCTCGGCACCGATTTCGAAGAGCTTGCCGAGGAGCGAACGCGTCGCGTCGGGGCCCTCGTCGTGCACCGTCCAAGCAGCGAGGCGCACGCCATCCTGCCGGAGCCGTTCCCCGAGCCGCAGGCCGTTCGCCTCCATGAACAAGAGCGTGCGGTAGTCGACCATCCACTCGATCGCCGGCACCAAAGCAACGAGGTCCGCGATCCGCGCCTCGAGGTATTCCGTAGGTCCGAGGCCCGGAAGGTGCGCGAGCGGCGAATCGTCCCAGAGTCCGTGGCGGCCCAGAGTCGCGGGCGAAAGGCCGGCTCGTTCCCGTTCCGGGGCGAAATGCCAGTGGAGCGTCGGGTCGAGCGCGGTCGGGATGCCGGCGTTGGCCAGCGACCGGACGTTCCAGTGGGCTTGGGACCCAGCGAGGACTTGATCCCCGAGCGGCGTGAGGACCTCGATCAGGTGACGGTTCTGTCGCGGCGTGTAGGGCGCCAGCCCCTTCAAGTCCACCTGAAGCAGCGTCGCGGAGCCGGCCACCGCGGCCACGACGTCTTCGAGATAAGCGAGCGGCTCGCCGCCGTGCCGGTACCGCACTCCGGCCAGGCCTTCGCGGCACGCGTTGGCAACGGGACCGGCCCCCGTGGTCTCGTCGTCAAGGTCGCGGTCGTGGAAGACCAGCATCGCGTCGTCGGCGAGAAAGCGGACATCGATCTCGACACGGGGTGCGCCCTCGGCCACGCAGGCCTTTACGGCGGCGAGCGAGTTCGGCGCGAAGGGGTGATCGAGCGACGCGCGATGCGCACAGAAGGTGCGCGCGCGACCGGCAACAATGGGCGTCAAGCGAGTATGCACAGGCGGGGGCCTACCCGTGTGAGGTTCGATCTGCCATGCCGGAGGCAGCGCCCATGCCGCCTGCAACCTTATGGTGCCAGACGGGCTGTTAAGGCGTCTGCAACCTGCGATACAGATTGGCCCGCAATTCGGGCTCCCGAGCCCGCGTCCTCGACGCTGCCGGCGCCTGCCAGTACGACGCGCCGGGTGCCCGCGAGTTCGGCCAGCGCGGCGCGTGCAGCGTCGATTCGCTCCGGGAACGGCGAATACACCAGGACGAGTTCCGGCTTGAGTGCGGCGGCCGTCTCACCTATCTGACCGAATGGCGTGTCGGCGCCGAGGAAGGTGAGGCGCCAACCACGCCTTCGGAGCAGCAGGCCGAACGCAATCAGCGAAATGTCGTGTGTTTCCTCGGGGGGGCAGGCCAGCAGCGCACGTGGCCCGAGGCCGGCGTCCCAGCCACGAGCCAGCCCCAAGAGCCGGCCACGCAGGATGCTGACCGCGAAGTGCTCCTGCGCGATAGCGAGCTGGCCGCCCGCCCACTCCTCTCCGAGGCGCCGCAGCTCCGGCAAGATCACGTCGACGACCACCGTCTCGAGGTCGTGGGCCGCGAGCAAGCGGTCGAACGATTGCTGGATTCGCCCGTCGTCCATCTCGCGGAGCGCGGCCGCGAAGGCGACGCGCAGGATGCCCGGGCTCATCTCCAAACCGGGGGCCTCGCCTGGGCGGGTCAGGCGCCGCGCCGCCTCGCTTGCTGGGATGCCTGCGCGGATGCTCGCCCGCATCCGTGCGGCGAGCGCGGCGTCGGCCTCGGAATAGAGCCGGAAGCCCCCTTCGCTCCGCAGAGGAGAGAAGAGGCCGTGGCGACGCTCCCAGGCGCGAAGCGTCTCCGCCGGCACGCCAGACCTCGCCGCCAATTCACCGATGCGCATGCGGTCAACCGACATGGCCGTAGTCTGGGCGCTTTTCCATAACCTGTACAGACCTTGGACAAATCTGGGTGAGTCCCGTAAGGTTTGAACATTCTCTGTACAGACTCTGTGCAGGGTCGTCTACTACTCAGGAGGCACCCGTGTTCCGAAAACTCATCAACACCTGGCAGGTCCCGCTGCTGATTGGCCTCGTGGCCATGGCCGCAGCGTTCACCGTGCCGCAGATGGCGGCCGCCCAAGCCGCCGACACTGGCCGCGTCCGCGTAATGCACGCATCGCCCGATGCCCCAGCGGTCGACATCTTCGTCGACGGCCAGAAGGCGGTGACCGCGCTCGCGTTCCCCAAGGACACGGGCTACGTCAGCCTGCCGGCCGGACAACGCAACGTGAAGGTCTTCCTCTCGCCTTCGACAGGCACCGGGACGCCCGCACTCGAAGCCAACCTGACCGTCGTGAAGGGCAAGGACTACACCGTCCTGGCCGTCGGTGAAGCCGGCAAGGGCACCCTGGCCCTCCTTCCTCTCGAAGACAACAACGCAAGCCCCGCCGCCGGGAAGGCGCACATCCGCCTCATCCACGCCGCGCCCGATGCTCCGGCAGTCGATGTCGCGGTCGCAGGGACGCAGACCAAGGTCTTCGCCAACGTCGCCTTCAAGGGCGTCGGGACCTACACCCCGGTGAACGCCGGGACCTACGACCTCGAAGTCCGGCTGGCTTCGAGCGGCGCCGTTGCGAAGGCGGTCCCGGGCGTGGCCCTCGGTGAGCGCACCGTTTCCACCGCCGTCGCCGTCGGGCTCGCCGGCAACGGCAGCCTGCAAGTCGTCGCGCTGCTCGACGCGGGCGCCCCGCCGCCCGCCGCGCCGCGCACCGGCACTGGCATCGCCGGCGCCGGCGGCACCACTAGCCTCGCCCTCTTTGGGCTTGGGGCCCTTGCTGTCCTCGTGGCGGGCACGCTGCTCGTCGCCCCGAAGGCGATGCGGGCGCGTCGCCCCTGGTAGTCCATCCCATGCCGCACCGCCACTAGCTGGCGCGAGCGGGGCCACTCCGGGCGCAGAGTGGCCCCGATCGCGTTGGTCCGCGCCCGCTAATCCAGGAATTGGTCCGCTTCGAGTTCCTCGATCGCCGCAAACGACCGCCGCGCCATCGCCCGCGCGAGTTCGACACCGCGGTCGTTCGTCAGGTCGATCCCACCGCCGGCCGCGACGGGATACATCATGCACCACATGACGGCCCTCCTGTACCCCTCCCACGCGCTCTCCAGGCTGTACCCGGTCACCCCGTTCGCGGAGAGGGCCTCGTGGTAGATACGGACCACATCCCGCTCCAGCACCCGCCGCATCTCGGCCTCGATGCTCTGGCTCATGAAGTAGGCGATGTCGTAGATGCCCTGGCCCCGCGAGGTTAGCTGCCAATCCGCGATCACGAGCGCCGGATGCTCGGGCCGCGTTGGAAAGAAGAGGTTGTCGAGCCGAAGGTCGCCGTGCACGAGGGTCGCGGGGGCAGCCGAGAGCCGGTCAGCGAGGGCCGCGATGCCCGGCGCGAAGCGGTCGCCGATCTCTCGAAGGTTGTCGTTCAACAGGTCCGGGAAGGTCCGCTGGAACGTCGGCCAGAAGATTTTCATCGACTGCGCAACCTGCAGCCAGAGCGCGTCGTTCAGGTACGGCACCCGGCTCAGGCTCGGCGAGTCGCAGCGCCCCCACCAGGCCGCGTGTACCTTCGCGATCTCCCGGACGGTGGCGATCACCTCGCTTCGAGTCGGCGCGACCAACTGGTCCCCGACTCGGCTAGGCGCCAAGTCCGCGAGCAGGATGACGGCGTCGCCAATCGAGGCGTCGAGACCTTGGTACAAGACCCTCGGCAGTTCCGTGTCAACAGCCGGGGCGACCTCGCGGTAGAAGACGAACTCGCGCTCGTAGATGCGGTATTGCCGCGCGATGTCGCGGTTCGCCTCGGAGATGTGCGGGAACTTGGCCACGAGCGTGACCGGCGCGCCGGGCTCTGGCCGGTCGTAGGTCAGCGTCAGCCGCGTCAGCGACCCGAGCAAGCCGAACCCTTCACCGAGCGATGACGGCACAGCCGAGGTGACCCGGCTTTCGCGGAGGACACCGGACTCGCGAAGGGCGGCGGTGAGCCAATCGCTGGTGAAGGCTTCCGGGGAGAGTGGGATGGTGAGCGGCACGGGCGCACTCCGGGGCAGGGTCGCGGGATCGTAGCGCCGTTCATCGAACGATAACAGCGCCACCGGTCACGGCCGAACCAGAGCCCGGAGCGAATGAGCGACGGGTCCGTTTCTCGCAGCCCGCAGCTGCGAGCGTAGCGAGCAGAGGTGCGCCCTTCAGGAACAGCCCTCGGACGAGTCTTCGCGAAGCGGTGTGGACCGCGACCACGACCTGAAGGGCAGCTGCCGGGC
>JBJXFX010000154.1:0-72745 GCA_046152925.1 Dehalococcoidia bacterium | reverse complement strand
CTCACGGTGTCGCTGCGCGTGTGTGTCTGGCGGCTGCTTTGGGTAAGGGTGCTCGCGATCGACTTGGTCTCAAGCTCGCGGCGTTGGTCGTCCTTGGTTTCGCTGAATTCGACGTCCAGCTGGAGGTTGACCGATCCGACCGATATCTCGGGGCGTGGGAGGTCGGCGACCCGCGGGTTGCGGCTGCCGATCACCTCGTCGCCATCCTTGATCTGGTCGCCATCGGTGTCGGCGAACAGCGGCGACGTAAAGAAGAAGGTGAACTCGAGGAAGTCATCGAGCGTGTCGTTGTCGGAGTCCTGGTCGAGGCCGTTCGAGTAGATCTCGTTGAACTCGGCGTAGTCGCTCAGTTGGTCGTCGTCGCTATCGGGGTCGCGCGCGTCGAAGCGGAGGTTCGCCTCTTGCGCATCACCGAGCCCTTCTCCGTCGGAGTCGGCGGACGCCGGGTCGGAGGTTGAGCCGCGGGCGCTGGTCGTCCCGTCCAGGAGATGGATGGTCACGATCCAGCCGCGCATCTCCTTGTTGTCGGAGAGGCCGTCGCCGTCGCTGTCTACTTGGGAGTCGACCGGCGGCGTCCCGGGGAAGAGCACGGATGTCGGGTCGACGAGCACGCCGTTGTTCACAATCTTCGGCGAGAGCGCGATGCCGCTGAGGTCGGTCGCGTTGACCACGGTCACCCGGTAGGTGAGCTCGTTTTGCGACGAGGTGGTCAGGAGCACGGTGCTCCGGTTGCCCTCGTAGAAGGAGGCGGCAGAGACACGCAGGAAGCCCGATTCTGGGTTCACGTTCTCCTGGACGATGACGTAGTGCTCCGGCTTGATGGCGTTCTCGGCCATCGGCTCGCTGAACGCCACGATGACCTGCGTGTTGTTCAGCGAGGCGGCCCCGACGACGCGCGGCGCGCCGTTGTCCGCCGGTGTCCCGGCCGGTGGCGACGCGTTGCCTTGGAACTGATTGCTCGGCGAGGAGAGCGTGAGGGCGATGCCTTCGACGTTCTTCACCTCGAGCTTCGTGATTGCGTAGATCACGCCGGCCTGGGGCGACGTCGTGAGGGCCACGACCTTCCGTTCCGTGCCGACGAACGCGATGTTGCTGATCGAGAGCTTCTTGGATGTGTCCGCAAGCTCGCTGATTTCGTAGGCGCCGACGCTCAGGACGTCGTCGGACATCGCCCCGTTGAAGGTCAACTCCACGGAGGTCGGGCTCTTGGAGACGGCCTTCGTCAGTTGCGGTGCGCCGTTGAACCCGGTGAAGGTTGGCGGCGTGGCCGGCGATCGTCAGGGCAAGGCCGGCCTGGTTCGTCGCCTCCAGCTTGCGGACGGCGTACACCACTGCCGATTGCGGCGAGGTCGTGACGTCGACCACGCGCTTCTCGTCGCCCACGAAGACGGCTTTCGCGATGGCGAGCAATTTGGCCGCGTTCGCCTGCTCGCCGATTTCGTAGACCGCCGGATTGAGGACCTCGTCTGTCATCGGGCCGTTAAACGTGATCCGGAGCGTTGTCGGCCCGGTCGGCGCGAGCCGAAGGATGCCGGGGACGCCGCTTATCCCGTCGAAGGTGGTGTTCGTGGAAAGGAGGCTCGCGCCCGCCGGGTCGGTGAGCGCGCTGTTCGTCGTGACGCGGTATCTCGCTGCTTTCTGAGACGCTGTGGTCAGCTCGACGACGGTCCGCAGCGGACCGAGGAACTGCCCACCCGTGACGGCAAGCGTACCAACGACCGCATTTGAGGCGTTCAACTCCTCGACGAGATAGGTCGAAGGCGCGATGCCGCTGTCGCCAACGGCGCCCGTGAAGGTGAGCGTGACGTGGTTCGTGTCGGTGGCGACGGCCCTGGTCAGCGATGGCTGACCAAACCCGTCAAAGCTCCGAAGGGAGATGCTGAGGGCCTCATTCCGGAGGTCGGTAACCCCGGAGGCGATGACGGTGTAGCGGACTTTCGCCTGGGCGGACGTAGTGAGGCGGACGTTCATCCGCCGCGGGCCTTCGAATTCGACGTTGCGGATGAGGAGGACGTTGTTCGCGGCGTCCTTCACGGAGTAGTTCTGTGGAGCGAGCGCGTTGTCGTCGAGCGGCTCGTTGAAGGCCAACATGACGGTGGTGGACGACGTGGCGATAGCGCTCAAGAGGTGACCCGGAGGGTTGCCAAAGAAGCTCCACCCAGGAAACCACGCGGGCGAGCTTGCAGAGTCGGACACGTTGTTGATCGCATCAATTTGCGTTACGGCCAGGGCGTTTGGCGGCCGATTTCCGTCAGCGGCGACGTTAGGGATCCGTAGCGGTGTGAGTCCTGTGGCGGCCTTCGCGTCATGTTTGGGTCCTGACGCATGGTCAGGACCGACAAGTCCGAATAGGACGAACATAACGACGACGACGGCAAAAAGGCCCTGAAGTTTCAAAACGGACGCGCCCCCTAATAATCGGCGCAATCCTACTGGTGGAAGTGCACTTCGTAAACGTGGAGCAAAGCCGATGAACACGAGGCGTAAGAGTTCATGATATGTGCGCTTCATCCTGCCCTGTCGCCTGGGACTAGCGGGGTTCATCATGGAAGCGCGCTCCCGGATGTTGCGCATCGAGGAGGTCGTGATGGAATTCGCGTTTACCGCAGAGCATGAGTCGCTCCGCCGGGATGTGCGGGCCTTCGTTGCCGACGCACTCCGCCTCTACTCCGGCCCCTCGCGGCCCACGAGCCAAGAGGATTGGCCCGGCCAGATGGCGTTCCTTAGGCAGCTCGCGGGCCGCGGCTGGGTGGCGCCCGCGTGGCCGAAGGCCTTCGGCGGCCAGGGCTGGAGTCCTGTGAGCCAGATGATCTTTTCCGAGGAGCTGAGCTACGCCGGCGCTCCTGACGCTGGCCGCGTCTTCTCCGTCGGGATGATCGGCCCGACGCTCATCGTCCACGGCAGCGACGAGCAGAAACGCGAACACCTGCCGCGGATCACTTCCGGCGAGGCCATCTGGTGTCAGGGGTATAGCGAGCCCGGCTCCGGTAGCGACCTCGCCAGCCTCCAAACGCGGGCCGTCCGCGACGGCGACGACTACATCGTCACCGGCCAGAAGATTTGGACGACCGGGGCCCACCACGCTGACTGGTGCTTCATGGTCGTCCGCACGAACCCGGAACTGCCGAAACACAAGGGGATGAGCTTCCTGCTCGTCGACATGAAGTCGCCCGGCATCACGGTCCAGGCGATCCCGAACCTCGCAGGCTTCCACGAGTTCAACCAGGTCTTTTTCGAAGACGTCCGCGTCCCCGTCCGCAACCGGGTCGGCGAGGAGAACAATGGCTGGTACGTGGCGATGACCCTGCTCGACTTCGAGCGCTCGAACGTCGCCTCGATCGCAGCGAACCAGCGCGTCCTCGATAGCCTCGCTGGCCACCTCCGGGCCGCCAAGTGCGACGACAAGGTCCTCCGCCACCGGCTCGCCGACTGCTACGTCGCGAACGAAGTCGGGCGGTTGATGTCGTACCGCACGGCCTGGATGCAGGAGGCGGGCAAGGTCGTCAACGTCGAAGCGTCGGTGATCAAGGTGTTCGCGACGGAGCTCGCGCAGCGCATCGCGAACGCTGGCGTGAACCTGCTCGGGCCGGGCGGCGGACTTCTCCCTGGCTCCAAGCACGCGCCGCTCGGCGGCCACCTCGCGGAGGAGCACATGGAGGACGTCTCGCCGACGATCTACAGCGGGTCAAGTGAGGTCCAGCGCAACATCATCGCCACCCGCGGCCTCGGCCTCCCAAGGGACTGACGTGACGAGCGCTTTCGAACACGACCAAGCCGAGGCGGTGACCGCCGCATACGCCCAGGGTCTGGGCCTCGAACCGTCCGTGTTTCGGCATGGGCAGCTGACGATCGCGTCGCGCCCCGCCCATGCGCCCTGGCCCTACTGGGCGATGGCTGTCTCGCTACCGGGTGGGACGGTCCTCAGTCTCGACGCCTCGCTCGTCGAAGTCGCCCGGCGGGCAGCGCCACGGCGGCCGTTTCGCGCGGCCCAGGCGGAGTTCTTGCGGACCCTGGCCGCCGCCGTCGAACGGACGGGCCCGCGCGTCGTGATCGATGGGCCAAACATCAGCTGGTCGCTCAGCCGCGTGCCGGAGGCGCCGGCGCTTCCACCGGACCTCGCCCTCGTGGTCCGGGACGCCGCCTGGATGAACGCGGAACAGGCGTCGGGACGGTTCCCGAACGGCGTCGGTGAGCCCGGCCGTAACGCCCGGGAATTCCGCAATCGTTACGCGGCCGTGGTCGTCGACGCGGCCGGGGAGCCTGTGGCCGTCGGCGGCCTGTTCAGCACGTTCGGCCTGGCAGAGGTGGGCGTTGATGTCGTCCCGGAGCGCCAAGGAGAGGGCCTCGGGGTGGGAGTCGTGGTCGCGGCCGTCCGGCTCGCCCTCGAACGGGGCGAAACACCGCTCTACGGCTGCGCGGTCACCAACATCCGCTCGCAGCGGACCGCCGCAGCCGCGGGCTTCGTCCCGCTGTTCACCGATGCGACGATCGAATCAGCCTAAGGGGGCAAGCGTGCCGGACGACCTGTTTTCGCGATGCGCGGCCGCAGTCCGCCTCGCCGAGGCCGCCGAGTTGGGCTGCGACCCTTCGGCGTTCGCGACGAATGCGCTCACCGTGGTCGAAGCGCCGTCTGTCGCGCCACCGTCCGGGAGGTGGGCGGCGCTCGCCGTGACGTTTGGCACCGGGTCGGTGCTTCGCGTGGAGCCCGGCGTTGCCGCATGGGTGCGCGAGCACGCGCCGAACAAGCACTTCCGCGTCTTGCAGCCGTTCTTCCTCGCCGACCTCGCGGCAGCGACGACCACCTTCTCGGGTGGGCGGCCTTGCTCCGCGCACGGCCTCACGCTCGGGTTTGTGCCCGAGCGGCTGGTGGAGCCCAGCCCGCTCCCGCCCGGATACGAATTGCGCTGGCTCGGCCGCGGCGAGCTGGCGCCGTTGCGGCAGCTCCAGCGGTTCGAAAACACCCTCGGCGACCCAGATGAGCCCGAGCGCCTCGACGCGGCCTTGGGCGGCTTCGCGGTCTTCAGTCCGTGGGGGCAGCCGGTGGCGCTGGCTGGCGCCTGGGATGAGGGCCACGGCCGCTACGAGATCGGCGTCGATGTCGTGCGCGAGTTCCGCGGCCTCGGGCTCGCGGCCCCGGCCGCAGCCGCGATGACCCGCTGGATCCTGGAGCAGGGGAAGACGCCCATCTACACCTGCGGGGCGACGAACATCCGCTCTCAGCGCGTTGCATTGAGTTTGGGCTACAAGCCGCTCTGGACGCTCGGCGCGGTCTGGCGCATCCCGGAGGGCGACTCCCCGTATCGGGGCTAAGCCGGGTCGAGTGGCCGGAAGTTGACGCGCAGCCGCTCAAGCCGCTTGGCGTGCACCTCCAGCCGCCGGCGGAAGTCCGCGTAGTCCTTGAGCTTCGGTGGCGTCCAGGCGACCTCCGCGAGCGCGCAGGCGCGTGGGAAGGCCATGTATTCGAACTGCTCCGGCGTCCGGATGAACTCCGACCAGAGCTGGAATTGCGTCCCAAGGATGCGACGCTGGTCGGCCATATTGAGGGTCGGGCTCACCGGCTCGAACCCGTAGACCCGCTCCAGAGGCAAGTGTCCGCCGATCGCGAGCGGTTCTTTGTCGCGATCCTTCGATTGGTAGTAATCGAAGTAGGTAAACTGCCGTGGCGCCATCACGACGGGGTGTCCGCCAACGGCCGCGGCACGCCCCTGGTCTTCGCCGCGCCAGGCCATCACGAGCGTGCTTTCGCCCGGCAATCCAGCGCGCAGCGCTTCGTCCCAGACGGCCATGATCCGGTCGCGCTGCCGCAGCCAGTTCGATATCTGGCGCAGGAACCAGCCATACAGCTTTGAGGCGTCGCGCAGCCCCTCGGAAGCGATGCGCGCTTTGGCGCTCGGGATCGCCTCCCATTGGGCCGTCGGCACCTCGTCGCCACCGGCGTGGATGAACGGGCTGGGGAAGATCTCCATGACCTCCTCCAACACATCGTGAATGAACCGGATGGTCCCGCCCTCGACGTTCAAGATGTCGTCGTGGATGCCCCAGCGTCCGCTGACCTCTATCGCAGAGCCCTTGGTCCCAAGCATCGGGTAGGCGGCGATGGCCGCGGAAACATGCCCCGGCATCTCGATTTCAGGAATGATCCCGACGCCCCGGCTCTCGGCGAAGGCGACGAGGCCCGTAAGTTCGGCCTTGGTGTACGAGCCTCCGTACCGCGTTTCTTCAAACGTGCCGGGGTTCGCGCTGAGCTGCGTCCGAGGACGAAACCCGCCGATTTCGGTCAGCAGTGGGTACCGGTCGACCGGCATCCGCCAGCCCTGGTCGTCGGTGAGGTGGAGATGCAGCGAGTTGTAGCCGTGCAACGCGATCAGGTCGACAAAGCGTTGGAGCCACGCGGCCGGGGGCATGTGCCGGGCGACATCGACGTGCGCCCCCCGCCAGGAGAGCCGCGGCGCATCCACGATCCGCAAGCACGGCAGCTCCGGCCCGTCCAACAGCAATTGCCGAAGCCGCTGGACGCCCTGGAGCATGCCCGGCGTGCCCGTCGCCTCGATCAGGACGCGGTCTGGTTGGATGGTGAGTTGGTACGCTTCCACGCCCGCCCCCACAACCGGGCCGTGTGTCATGCGCACCGAGCCTTCGTTTGGGCCGGACGCCGGCGCCCAGAGGCGCAGCGCTTCCCTGAGGAGGGCGTCGGCGGCCGGGTCCGCGCTGTAGATCGGCGTGTCTTCGGCGATCGCGAAGCTACCGGGCAGCCGTTCGCAGCTGAGCGGCGCCGGGATCAGGACGATGTCCTCCTGACCAATGGCCGCGCCGGCCACTCAGGCGCCGCCGCTCACGCTGAGCGTGGCCCCGGTCACCCAACTCGCGGCGGGCGAGGCGAGGTAGACCACCGCCGCGGCGACATCGGCCGGCGTGCCGAGGCGCTTCATCGGCAGCGAAGGACCGATCATCGCGTGCAGCTGTTCCTCGCTGAGCTTCGTCGCCTCGAACATGACCTCCGTCGGGATCGGGCCCGGCGCGACGCCGACGACGCGAATGCGCGGCGCGAGTTCGGCTGCCAGCGTCATCGTCAGGTTGTTCACGCCGGCTTTGGCGATGGCGTAGGGCCCGTTCACCGGCGAAGGCTTGAATCCCGCCACCGACGAGATGTTCACGATCACGCCGCCCTCGGCCATCGTGCGCGCCGCCGCATTTGAGCCCGCCCAGACGGCCTTGAGGTTGAGGTCGATCTGGTTGTCCCAGGCGGCTTCTGGGGTGTCGCCGAGGGAGCGCATCGTTCGGTCTTGGGCGCCGCCCGCGTTGTTCACCCAGATGGTGAGCTTTCCCAGCTCAGCGACCGTCGTCGCCGCGAGGTGTTCGAGGGCTGCCAGGTCGAGCACGTCTGTGGGCACCGCCATCGCCCGGCGCCCCAACGCGCGGACCTTCGCCGCGACCGCCTCGATCTCCGCCGTCCGCCGTGCCGCGACGACGATGTCGGCGCCGGCTTCCGCCAACGCGAGGGCGATGCCCTCGCCGATGCCGCGCCCGCCGCCGGTCACCACCGCGACCTGACCATCCAACCGAAAACTGTCAAGAATACTCATTGCCGTCCTCCTCCTCTGCCTGGTGCTGTGCGCCGTCCTCGTTAGCCCGCGTACTCCCAACCTAAGTCCCGCTCGATCAACATCTCGCCCGCGCGGAGGACCTCGCCGTCCGTTACCCTGCCGATGACGAGCGTGTGGTCGCCGGTCGGGATGAACTGCTCGGCATCGCAGGTGAACCAACCGAGTTGGGAGTTCAACACCGGGCAGCCGTTGTCGTGGATGCCGTAGTCGAGCCCTTCGAGCTTGTTGAAGACGAGCGACTGCATGTCGTCGGGCCGGCCCCGCACCTTCTTCGATTCGGACGGCATCACGACCTTGCGGGCGATGACATCGCCGTCCTTTTCATGCAGGAGATTGACGCTGAACACGCCGGTTTCCTTGATGAAGCGGAGCGTGCGGGCGTCGTTCTCGATCCCGACGGCCACGAGCCGCGGCTTGAACGACACCTGCATCACCCAGTCCGCGATCATCGCGTTGAGGTCTCCGTTACGCGAGAAGGACCCGATGACGTGGACGCCGTAGGAGAGCTTGAGCATCGCGTGCTCTTGTCCGGGAAGCTCGACGGGATTGCCCGGCAGCGGCTTTGGTTCGGGGTGATTGGCCACGACGGACCCTCCAGCGTTTGGGCGTCTGCCAAGGGTGCCATGCGGATCGCGCCCGCGCTATGGGCAACCAGCCCGGCCTTCCCCCGGCCTTGCCGCTCGGCTTGCAAGGTGTACCATACCGGTCAATTCCTGCCATCCCGTGAGGTTTTTGAGAGACATGAGAGATTTGAGAAGAAAATGGCTGGTAGCGGGCGCAGCCGTGTTGGCGGTCACGGGCCTGGTCGGCATCGCCTGCGGCGGTGACGACGACGACGATGATGCCACGCCCGCGGCGACAACGGCCGCCGCAACGACCGCTGCAGCCTCCCCGACGACGGCAGCTTCGCCAACCGCAGCCGCGGCCTACCCCGTCAAAGTGACCGACCTGCTGGGCCGCTCGGTCGAGATCAAGGCGAAACCGAAGACCATCGTCGCCATCAGCCCGACAGCCGTCGAGTACGTGTATGCGGTTGGCGGCACGGTCGTTGGCCGCAGCCAGTCGGCGGAGTTCCCGGAAGCGGCGAAGCAGGCCAAGGAAGTCGGCACGGCATATCAGCCGAGCTTCGAGGCGATCCTTGCCCTCAAGCCGGACCTCGTGGTGGCTGACTCAGTGATCCACATCGACCCGCGCCTCCGCGGCCCGATTGAGCAGCTTGGCGTCCCGGTCATCTTTGCTGGAGCTGAGAACTACAAGCAGGTGATCGCCGGGCTGACCCTCCTCGGCACGGTGCTGGATGCACAAGCGAAGGCCAAGGAGGTGATCAGCGGCATCGAGAAGGCCCGTAGCGACGCGAAGACGGCGCTCGGCACGAACAAGATCGCCGCCGTAATCCTGATCGCCGGGCGCGACCAGACCCTGTATTCGGCGAAGTCGACGAGCTTCGCGGGCGATATCCTCGCGCAGGTCGGCGTCACGAATCCCGCGGCGAACGAACCGGACAGCGGCCCCGGGTTCCCGGGCTATACGACCCTGGCCCAGGAGAAGCTCATCCAATACAACCCGGACTACATCTTCACGATCACGCCGGCGCCGGCGCCCGCCCCGCGGCTGAGCACGCTCGTCCCCCAGATCCCGCCGTTCAAAGGGCTGAAGGCCGTGACGGGGAGCAAGGTGATCGAGCTCAACCTCGAGGAGTGGCTCCAAGCGCCGGGTCCGCGGATCGCGAACGCCTTTAAGGCGCTCGCCGACGCCGTGAAGGCCAAGCCCTAGCGGATTCGGGGTGCGACACTCCTGATGGTGACACGAGCAGCACTGGGAAGAAGTGGAGAGGCGGCCGCCGCGCGCGGCCGCCTCTCGCGGCGTCCCCGTCGAGCCCTCGTGACGGCCATCGTCGCGCTCCTCTTGCTCTGCGTCGTCGCGTTCCTCAGCCTGATGTTTGGCGCGGTGACGCTTTCGCCCGCCGAGGTCGTTTCAGGGCTGACATCGAAGGACGACGTGTTCGCCCGGAACGTCGTTTGGCAGATCCGCTACCCGCGGCTGATCGACGGTGCCTTTGTGGGGGCTTCGCTCGCGACGGCCGGCGCGCTGCTCCAAGGCGTGACGCGCAATCCTCTCGCAGACCCGACGATCCTCGGTGTTACGGCTGCCGCGGGCCTTGCGTCGGCGACGGCCCTGGTGATTAGCCCCGAGACGCACCAGGCTGCGCTGACGCTGTACTGCGCAATGGGCGGCGTTGCAGGCGGGATCGTCCTCTTCTTCATCGCCTGGCGCGGGACGGTCTCGCCAGTGCGGCTGGCGCTTTCGGGTGTGGCGCTTTCGGCCTTCCTCGGCGCCGCCATCGTGGGCATTCTCGCTAGCTCGCGCACGTTCCTCCAGACCAGCCTCGGATTCCTCGCTGGCGGGATGTACGGCTCCGAGTGGAACGACCTTTGGGCCGCGCTCCCGTGGGTGGTCGGCGGGATCAGCGCTGCCACCCTGATCGGCGGCCGATTGAACGTGCTCGCCCTCGGCGATGACGTCGCGCTTGGCCTCGGGATCATGACCGATCGGACGCGCCTGGCGATCTTGGCGGTGGTTGGCATCCTCACGGGCGTCGCGGTCGCGATTGGCGGGCTGGTGAGCTTTGTCGGCTTGGTCTGTCCGCATCTCGCGCGCTTTGCCGTCGGCAACGACTACCGGGTCGTGATCCCGACGTCGGCGCTGATTGGCGCCGTGCTCGTCACCGCTGCCGACTTAACGGCCCGCGTGATCATCAGCCCGTCAGAGATCCCGATGGGCATCATCACTGCCGGTGTTGGCGCGCCGTTCCTTCTCTATTTGGTGAAGGTCCGCGGATGAGGCTCGCGGTCGAAGGCCTGCGGCTTGGATACGGCGAGCGCGAAGTCGTCCACGGCGTCTCGCTGGTGGTCGAGCCGGGCGAGTTCGTGGCGATCGTGGGTGCAAACGGCAGCGGCAAGAGCACGTTGCTGAAAGGCATGTCGCGGGTCCTCCGCCCGGCGGCCGGCCGCGTGCTCCTCGGCGAATCCGACATCCGGCGGCTCAGTACGCGCGAGGTGGCCCGGACGGTCGCGATCTTGCCCCAGTCCCCCGATGCGGGGTTGGACCTTTCGGTTCGCGAGCTTGTTTGGCGGGGGCGCTACCCGCATCAGGGTGTGCTTCAGCGGCCCTCGAGACCGGACTTCGAGGCGGTCCGCTGGGCGCTCGAGGCGGCTGACCTTGAGGAGCTCGCGGAGCGCCCGATCGCCCAGCTTTCGGGCGGCGAACGGCAGCGCGCCTGGATTGCGCTCGCCCTTGCCCAGCAACCCCGCATCCTCCTGCTCGACGAACCGACAAGCTTCCTCGACGTGCAGCATCAGGTCGAAGTCATGGACCTGTTAGAGCGGCTCAACCGGGATGGGATGACGATCGTCGCCGTGCTCCACGATTTGGCGCTGGCCGCGCGGTCGGCCCGTCGCGTAGTCGCCCTGGTCGATGGCGCGGTCGCGTTCGATGGCCCGCCGGACGAGGTTTTCGAGCCAGCTCTGCTGAGCCGCGTATTTCGTGTGCCGATGCTCGTCCTGCGCGACCCCGACACGGGCCGGCCGGTGCCGCTCCCGCGCGCCCGCCCCGCCCTGGGCTAACGTTTTCCCGCGAAGAAAGTCCAAATGGCCTCTGAAGCCATGATCTCGCGCGTCGTCGTCCCGAAGGCCGGGACTTCGCTCGCGCCGGGCCAGGTGTGCCCATCGCCTTCGATGACGGCGAGCCGGACGGCGGTTGTACACCCGGTCCGTTCTTCCCAAACGACGTGCTTGTTCTGGCGGCGGACGTCCGTCCCGGTGCATCCAGCGCGGGCGGCCCAGCCATCCATGGCCGCACGCGCGCCGGGATAGGCATAGACGCCCCGGATCGTCCCGCCGCCGAACGGGACCACTTGGTCCGCCGTGCCATGGAAGGCGATGACCCGCGGCTTCCCCACGCAGTTCGCACTGGGAGGTGTCGCTCCGCCGACCATCGCGAGCGCGGCGATGCGTTCGCCGAGCGCGCAGGCGGCTTCGGCCGCCATGAAAGCACCATTCGAAAAGCCTGCCGCGAAGACTTGCGAGGGGTCGATGCAGAGGTCTTGGCGAAGCACGTCGATCAGCGAGCGGATGAATGCCACGTCGTCGACCGTCGAGCCGGTCGTCGCGCCGGCGTGCCACGCCTTTGGGGCGCCGGTCCCGTCGGGGCTCACCAGGACGAATCGATCCCGCTCGCTGAGCGGGACGAGGCCCGAATAGCGCTCCTGTGTCTCGCCGTTCGACCCGCGCCCGTGGAAGTTGAGCACAAGCGGGAGCGGCCGGCCGTTCGCGGAGTCGGCGGGCCGATGGACGCGGTATTCGCGCGGCGTGCCGTCGACGATCATCCGCCGCAGCGTCGTGCGGCCCGCGGGGATGCCCTCAGGAAGGGCCCGCGTACAACCGTCGCCGACTTGCGCGATCGGGATGCCGTACTGCGGCCAGACCACCGCCGGTGGCGAAACATCGACCCAGGGCTCGGGCTCTGGTTCGACGGGCGCGGGGAGCGCCTCGGGGCCGGCCGACGCCGCAGCGCCACATCCGGCCGCCACCAAGAGAAAGAAAGCGAAAAGGGCCGGGAGGGCGCGGCGCACTCGCCAAGGGTGAAGGAGCGCTCGCCTGGTGGCAATCTCGTGGGTCGAGCCTGCGTGGCGTTTTCGTAGTCGTCGCCCTCCGCCACACTAATCGGCGTGACTGCCCCGACCGCCCGCGACCGCAACGGCTTCCTGGACCTCGTGCGGGGCGTTGCCATCGTCCGTGTCACCATTTGGCATACGTTCGGGTACGCGTGGCTCTCGTACCTTGTCGCGTCCATGCCCGCGATGTTCTTCGTCGCGGGCACGCTGATGGCGCGGTCGTTGGATCATCAGTCCGGCCGACAGGTGTTGGTGGGTCGATTCCGGCGGTTGTTGATCCCGCTCTGGCCGTTCGCGGTGGTCGCGCTCGCAGTCATGTTCGGCTACGAGCGCTGGCGCGATGACCCGCTCGGCGCCGTCGAAGCGCGCGACATATGGCGCTGGGCCTTCCCGATCTGGGACCCCGAGGGTTCTCGATGGGGGCTCTCGTTTTGGGCCGCCCTCTGGTACTTGCGCTGCCTCGTCTGGCTGCTGCTGGCGGCGCCCATTCTGGCGTGGGCCTTCCGCCTCACCCGAGGGGGCATCCTCGTCGTCCCCTTGGTTGCGCTTGGCGTCCTCGAATGGCTTGAGCGCCGCGGAGACACGGCTCCGTGGCAATACCAGGACTTGGCGCTCTACGGGTTCTTTTTCCTGCTCGGCTTCGCCTATCACTACGGGTGGGCGGCGCGCCTCGGTCCCGCTGCCCGGCTCGCCCTTGCCGCGCTTTCCGCGGCCGCCGCGGCCGCCTGGTTCTTGCTCACCGATGTGCCCGGCCAGGTGGTCAACGCGTCGTATCCGGCGCACCTCTTCGTTGGGCTGGCGTGGTTATTCGCGTCCCTCGCGGTCGAAAGCACACTCGCCGCGATCGCGACGCGGCCGCGCGTCGCCGCCGTCTTGTACTTCGTGAACGAGCGCGCGCTGACCATCTATCTGTGGCACAACGCGGGCCTCTTCTGCATGTACCAACTCCTCTGGACACAGGAGCGGCCCGATTGGGTCCGAACCACCGCGGCCCTCCCCATCGTGCTCGGCGTCACGGCCCTCGGGGTGGTCGCGTTTGGATGGGTCGAGGACCGGGCGGCGAAACGCTCGCCGCGACTCTGGCCGATCAGGCCTGCCGTCCGCGGAGCGGCCCCTCCCGCGAATCCAGCGCGAAGCCGTGGAGCAGTCCGCCGGCTCGCGGCCGTCGCCCTCGGTGCGGCGGGCCTGGTGCTCGTGGCTTTCACGGCGCTCACCGTGCGGGACCAGACGACGACCGTGGCTGACTCCGCACTGACGGCCCCACCGTCGGGCGTCGGGCTCCGGCTCCGGACTGCGAAGATCGCGGTGCTCAACACGCCGCCTCCGGCGCCCGCGGTCCCCGTGAGCGACCGCCCCGTCACTGGCGCCGAGCTTCAAGGCGTCCTCGACGCGTGGCGCACCGAATCCGGGCTGTCGGGCGTCATCGTTGGCGTCGCGACCCGCGATGGCGTTCATTGGGAGGGCGCCTCGGGTCGTGATATCGCGGGGGCGCCGCTCCTCCCGTCGCGGCTCTACCCCGTGGCCAGCGTGACGAAGACGTTTACGGTGGCCCTCATCCTCCAGCTCGTCCAAGACGGAGCGGTTGGACTCGACGACACTGTTGACCGGTATGTCCCCGATTTTCCCGGTGCTTCGACATTTACGGTCCGGCAGCTCATCCAGCACACGTCCGCCCTGATTTCGACGGATGGGCTGGACCCGAACACCGCGTTGCGGGTGGCGGCGGAGGCAGGGCTTCAGAGCGAGCCCGGGTCCATGTTCGTGTATTCGACGCCCGGCTATTTTCTCCTCGGTCTCATCATCGAGCAGGCAACCAGCAGCTCCTACACGGCCGTCCTCCGGGCCCGGCTGCTCGAACCGCTCGGGCTCGCATCGACCTACATCGACGAGGAAGTCGAGCCGTTGGGCCGGTCGACGCATCCGTATCGCGGGCCGATCGAGTTCGAAGAGTTCGAGGGTTTTGTCTGGACGTCAGGCGGCCTCCACCGCGAGATCGTGCCCGAACTCAGCTATGCGGGGACGCTTTGGTCTTCGGCTGGGGTCTGGTCGACGGCCGAGAACTTGGCGCGCTGGGCCGTCGCGCTCTGGGGCTCCGAGAGGGTTGTAACCCCCGCCACGCTCGACGCCATGACGACGTTCCTCGGCCCCGAGTTTGAGTACACCGGACTCGGGACTTACCCCTACTGCCCGTGTTGGCGCGACGGCGACCGCATCCGCGGCGAGCGTTGGGGCCACCTCGGGGCGACTGGCCAGCTCGAGTTCGACCCGGCCCTCGGCGTGGGCATCGCCGTCTACACAAACGAGACCGTGTTGGATGAGGCCGTGATCGTCGCCTACGAAGACTTGAGCGCCCGGCTGCGCGGCGTCCTCCGGGGGCGCGTGTTCACGCCATAGCCGCGCCGGAGACCCAGTGCCCCGTCAGGCGCTATGCTTCGCTGCGCCCATAATGAACGAGCGGGATCTCCTCAGGAGGGACAGGAAGTGAGCGTCGACCTCTTCCGGTTGGACGGGAAAGTCGCGATTGTCACGGGCGCGAGCTACGGGCTCGGCGTCGTTTTTGCGACCGCCTTGGCTAAGGCCGGCGCTGACTTGGTCATCGCCGCGCGCAGCGCCGACAAGCTTCAGGAGACGAAGGCACAGATCGAGGCGCTCGGCCGGCGCTGCCTCGCCGTCCCCTGCGACGTCACGGATAAGGCTCAGGTCGCGGAGCTGATGCGCCAGACCCACGCCACGTTCGGCAAAATCGACATCCTTGTGAACAACGCCGGGATTTCGACGGCCGCCGGCATCCGCCCCGAATACGAGGACGCGCAACTCTGGCGGGATGTCCTGGATGTCGACCTCACGGGTCTCTGGTGGTGTTGCCAGGAAGGCGCGCAATACATGCTCCGCCAGGGTGGCGGCAGCATCATCAATATCAGCTCGATCTTCGGGTCGGGCGGGTTCCCCGGCGGCTCGCCGGCGAGCTACTTCGCGGCGAAGGGCGGCGTGAATAACCTGACGGAGTTCCTCGCCGTGACCTGGGGCGATCGCGGCGTCCGCGTCAACGCCATCGCACCGACATTCTTCATCTCCGAGATGATCAAGCCGGCGCTGCAAGATTCCGGAGTCCTCCCGATGCTCACCAACCGCCACCCGATGGGCCGCATCGGGGAGCACGAAGACCTCGAAGGCCCGGTGATCTTCCTCGCCTCGGAGGCTTCGCGGTTCGTCAATGGTATGGTCATCCGTGTCGATGGCGGCTATGGCGCATCCCGGGGGTACCACGAAGGGCCATACCCTTCGGACGAATGGGACCCCGAGGGCCGGGGCAAGCCGCTGATGCCCGGCACGCCATTCGCCTAGCGAAGGCGGGCCTTCTGGCCCTTTCCTCCTTTACAAAGGAACCGCCAGCCTCGATCCCACGTTGGGACGAGTATGCGGGCGACGAGTATGCGTGGGCATCGGGGATTTGGCCGTGGCGTAACGGCCGGCCTTTGCGCCTGCGTGTTCTGCGGTGGTCGCCGCTTCTGGGCTCGCCGAGAGCGGCTGGATCCCCGTCGAGCGCGGCACCTTGGCCATGAAGCTTCCGGGTGTCTACGCCGTCGGCGATGTCACGAGCGTTGGGACACCGAAGGCGGGCGTGTTCTCGGAGAACGCCGCTATGGTCGTGGCAGCCGAGAGTATCGCCCAGATCCGCGGCGGCGAGGCGCCCCAGCCCTTTGGCGGGGCCGGGACGTGCTATGTCGAGCTCGGCGCTGGCCAGGTCGCGCGGCTCGACGCGAACTTCTTTGGCGCCCCCTCGCCAGTCGCGCCCCTCGCCGGCCCCAACCCACAGACCGCCGCGGAGAAGCGGGCCTTCGCAAGCGTCCGCCGCGCCCACTGGTTCCAGCCGGAATAGGGTCACTTCCGGCTGCGTCCAGAATAGACAGACGCATGCCCGACTGAGGCCTACGGTGGGAGGGTGGTTCTGCTGAACCAGAAAGACTGACTGAGTATGCGAGCGACGGGTTGGCGTGGACATCGGGGATTTGGCCGTGGCGTTACGGCCGGCCTCGTTTGCGCCTGCTTGTTCTGGGCGTATGTCCTGCTCGCCCCGGTGGAGCCGCCAGGGAGTCGCGTCGGACCGGCCGGCGTCGCGGTCCTTGCCGCTGATGGCTCGCTCTTGCAGCGGGATCAGCAAAACGGCATCCGCGTTCCGGTCCCGCTGGGCGAGGTGGCGCCCGTGCTGATCGACGCCACCGTTGCCGCCGAAGACCAACGCTTCTGGGATCACCCCGGCGTTGACCTCCTGGCGGTCGCCCGTGCGCTCTCACAGCCGTGGTCTCGTTCCGGCGCGTCGACGATCACCCAGCAGACCGCGCGACGCCTCTACCTCGACGGTGGCTGGCTTCCCGTCCGAAAGACGCAGGAAGCCCTCCTTGCGCTACGCCTGGAAGCGCACGCGTCGAAGCGCGAGATCCTGGAGGCATACCTGAACGACGCCCCCTATGGCCGGGGAGCATCCGGGATCGAGGCGGCGGCGCGCATCTACTTCGGCGTGAGCGCGCGCGACCTCGACCTGGCGCAGGCAAGCTTCTTGGCTGGCATCCCGCGGCTGCCTTCGCTCTCCGTCGAGCGCGACTTCGACCGGCTGAAGGCACGTCAGCGCTACGTCCTCGACCGGATGGTCGCCACAGGCTCTGTCTCGGCGGCCGAGGCTGCCGAGGCGCGCGCCGAGCCGCTCCGCTTCCAGGACGCCGAGCAGCGTCAGGCGCCGGCCCCCCACTTCGTACGCTGGGCGCTCGATGAGCTTGAAGCCGTGCTCCCGCGGGCCCAATCGCAGCATGGCCTGGTGGTTGAGACGACGCTCGACCTCAGCCTCCAGCGCGAGGCCGAACGCATCGCCTTGCATCACCTCGCCGCGCTCCGTGAGCGGAGCGTCCAGGACGCGGCGGTCGTCGTCCTCGACCCCCGGACTGGGGCCGTCCTGGCGATGATCGGGAACCTGCGACCCGATGGTCCAACCGGTCAGGTGAACCTCACGACCGCGCTGCGCCAGCCAGGGTCGGCGCTGAAGCCGTTTCTCTATGCCCAAGCGATGGACGATGGCTCGCTGACGGCTGCCAGCCAGCTGCTCGACGTGCCCACGACCTTCGAAACGCGCGAAGGGCCGTACTCCCCGCAGAATTACGACCGCCGCTTCCGCGGGCCGGTGACGCTTCGGGTGGCGCTCGCCTCTTCGCTCAACGTCCCGGCAGTGCGGACGCTCGAAGCGATGGGTCGCGACCGCTTCCTGGAGGCCGCCCATCGCGTCGGCCTCCAGACGTTGACCGATGCGGACCGCTACGGCCCCGCCCTCGTGCTCGGGGGCGGCGAAGTGCGCCTCCTGGACCTTGCCCAGGCATACGGCGTGCTCGCCAACCGGGGCGTCCGGCAGGAGCCCTTCGCGGTGCTCCGCGTGCGGGACCAGGCCGGGCACGTGCTCTACGAGCGTCCCGGCGCCTCGGGTGTCCGGGCGCTCTCGGAAGCGAGCGCATGGCTGGTCAGCGACGTCCTCCGCGACCCGCTGGCGCGGGAACCCGGCTTCGGGGCGAACTCGCCGCTCGAGACGCCCGGACGCGCGGCCGTCAAGACGGGGACGACGAGCGGCTTCCGCGACAATTGGACGATTGGCTACACACCGGACAGGGTGGTCGCCGTATGGGCCGGGAACGCCGACGGCAGCCCGATGGAGTCGGTCTCGGGCGTCGCAGGGGCCGCGCCCATCTGGCATGACGTGCTCCTCGCCGCGGTCCCCGCGAGGGCCGTGTGGGCTGGGCCGCCGGCCGGGGTCGTCCAGGCAAAGACTTGCGCCCCGACAGGTCTCGCGCCGGGCCCGGACTGCCCGAACGCGATTGACGAGTGGTTCCTCGCCGGGACCGTCCCCACTCAGCGCGAGCAGTACTACCAGCGGGATGCGGGCGGCGCGCTCCGCGTCAGCCCGCCGCCGGAGGCGCGCGCCTGGGCGGCCGATGCCGGGCTCCGGCTCAGCGTGACCGCCGCTGGCCCGGTTGTCCGCGTCATTACCCCAGAAGACGGCGCCGTCTTCGCCCTCGCCCCGGAAGTCCCGGACCAGCGCATCGTCCTCCGGGCGACGGCCGAAGACGCAGCGACGCTCGAGCTCCGCATCGGCGGACGGGTGGTCGCTTCAGGCGCCGGAAACGACATCAGCTTCCCTTGGCCATTGACGCCTGGGAGGCACACGCTCACGGCTGTGGCGACCTTCGCCGACGGCCACCAGGCGACCGGGACGGCTTCCTTTGAGGTGAGACCACGATGAACAGCCTGCTCAGCAACCTGAAGCACTGGGCCATGAGCACCCGCCGGCGGCGATGGGTGAGTCTTGGAGCGCTGGGAGTGGCCGTCGCCGGGGTCGTCGCCCTTGCGAGCGCGGTGCTCCTCGCCTCCGACGGCGACGGCGGTCCCGCGGCGCCGTTGACGGGGTTCGCGGGCTTCTCCGTATCGCCGAGCGGCAAGGAGGTCCCGCGCCTCACGCCCGTGCGGGTGCACTTCGAGAAGCCGCCAGCCGAACGGGACGCCGCGAAGCTCCTCCGCCTGGAGCCCCAACCGGAGGGCGAGTACGTCTGGGCTGACGAACAGACCGTGTACTTCCAGCCGGCGTATCCCGGGTTCCTGCGCGGGAAGGAGTATGCCATCACCGTGCCTGCCCGCCCGGAAGCGGGCCTCGCGAAAGAGTCGCGCGTCACCTTCGTCGCCGAGGGCCCGCTGACAGTTGAGGCGGTCATCCCCGCGCCCGGCGACAAGGACGTCCCGGCCGGGGCGCAAATCCTCATCCAATTCAGCCGCTCTGTCGCCCCGCTCACGGTGATCAAGGCTCAGGCGACCGGCCCGGTCGTGGTCTTCGACCCACCGCTCGCCGGCAAGGGGGAGTGGCTCAACACCTCCCTCTACCGATTTGTCCCCGAAACCCTTGAGCCCGACCGCGACTATCGCGCCACAGTTGCGGCAGGACTCAGCTCGGCCGCAGACGGCGCGCTGGACAAGGACTACGTCTGGACCTTCCGGACCTACGGGCCCGCGGTCGCTGAACTCACGCCCGAGGGCTCGAGCATCTTCGCCAGCCTCAAGCAGGAGGTCGTTGTCTTCTTCAACCAACCCATGGACCGCGCTTCAGTCGCGGCGGGCCTGAAGGTGGTCGAAGGGACGACGCCGGTGCCGGGCGACCTTGCGTGGGACGCGGCCAGCACCAAGGTCACGTGGCGCCCGACCGGGACGTTGAAGCACGAAACCAGTTACGCCGTGACGGTCGAGGCCGGCCTGAAGTCCGCGAAGGGTTCGCCGACCAAGGTGGCGCGGACGGCGACCTTCAAAACCGTGGGCGTGCCTCGCGTGAGCGTTGCACGGCCCTCCCAGGGCGCGACTTCGGCCGACCGCTATGGCGTCAACCTTGAATTTTCCAACCCGATGGACGAGACCACCTTCGAAGGGCGTGTCTCGCTCACGGGGTTCACGCGCGAGCAGGTCGACCAGTCGCTGTACGCCTTCGACCGCAACATGGGCGTCGGGCTCTCCCTCCGCCCGAGCACGAGCTACACCTTCACGATCGCGCCTGGCGTGAAGGACCGGTACGGCCAGGAGCTCGGCGCCTACACGCTGAGCTTCACCACTGGCAAGCTCCAGCCGTCGCTGAGTTTCGCGATCCCGAACCAGATCACGACCTACTCCTCGGCGACCGAGCCGATCCTCTACTTCCACTCAACGAATCGCACGAGCGCGAGCTTCTCGCTCTACCGCCTGACGCCCGACGAGGCGCGGTCGCTGCAACTTCAGAACTACATCCCGCACTCGCCGCCCGGCTCCGGGGGGCCTGACTTCAAGCCTTCACAACCGGTGATGCGCCAATGGACCGCGACGATGCAGGGCAAAGACAATGAGGTTGAGGTCACTTCGACGTCCCTTTCAGGCGGCGGGCCCCTGCCCAAGGGCGACTACTACGTGATCACGGGCACGCCCGGCTTCGGCGCCGACATGGCGTTCTCGGTTGTCGATACGGCGCTGATCCTCAAGGAGTCAGACAAGGGCCTGCTGGTCTGGGCGATAGACCTCGCCAGCGGGCGGCCAGTGACGGGCGCGGCCGTCACGGCCGATGGCCCGGGCGTCGTCTCCCCGCGTGAACGGGCCACCGGACCCGAGGGCCTGGTCACCTTCCCCTACGCAGAGCGGGCGAACCCCTTCGACGAGAAGGGTTCGTCGTCGGGCCCAGGAGTCGTCACGCTCCGTGCCGGCGGACGCTATGGCGTCGCGACCATGGCCTGGCAGCGTGGCTTCGACACGTATCAGCTCGGCGTGCCCGGCGAGTATCGCTGGTGGCGCGGCTTCAATGCGCCCGTGGGCCACGTCTACGCCGATCGTCCCATCTATCGGCCGGGCGAAACGGTTTCGTTTAAAGCGACGGTCCGGCTCGACGACGACGCGGCTTACGCGATCCCACCGGCCGACTACCCGGTCCGCCTCATCGTCCAGTCATCCGATGGCCGGCAGCTCTTCTCCGAGGCCGTCCAACTCAACAGCTTCGGGACCTACGCGGCCGAGCTCGCGCTGCCGGCCGATGCCAAGCCCGGGGGCTACGCGATCTGGCTTTCGTGGAAGCCCGAGGGGTTCCCGCCGCAGGAAATCCAGTTCGCACAGAATAGCTTCACTGTCGCCGAGTTCCGCGTGCCGGAGTTCGAAGTCCAGCTCGCCGCGCCTGCAAAGAGCTACGCCTCGGGCGACACGATCGACGTGTCCCTGAGCGCTGGGTTCTTCTTCGGTGGCGCCGTCCCGGGCGCCAAGGTTGAGTGGGCCGCCGTGAGTACGTCGGAGCAGCCGCGCTTCGAAGGTTTCGAGAAGTACACCTTCGGCGACCCCGACAGCTACTTCAGGCGCTACTACCAGCCAGTGCGCCGCAGCACCGCCGCGAGCGACCCAGTCCGCGCCCGCGGGACGCTGGTCACCGACGAAGCGGGCAAGGCTGCCTTCCCGGTCCGAGCCGAGGTCCGGGGCGACGAGGGCCCGCAGCAATACACCATCTCGGCAACCGTCACCGACACCACCGGCCAAGCGGTCGCGGCCAGCACCAACGTGACCGTCCATCCGGCGAGCGTCTATGCGGGCGTGCGGGCGGAGGACTACTTCTCGACGGTCGGCGGATCGGCGCGGGTCTCCCTCGTCAGCGTCGACCTCGCTGGCAAGCGTGTCGCCAGCCAAGCCGTCGCGCTCAAGGTCTACGAGCGCAAGTGGGTGACCACGAAGGAACAGACGCCCGAGGGCGGCAGGCGCTATCGCTCGGAACCTGTCGATACGCTGCTCGAGACCCTGAACGCGACCACCGACGCCCGCGGCGAGGCGACCGTCACCGTCCGGCCATCCAAGGCAGGGAGCCTCCGGCTCGTCGCCGAGGCCCGCGACAGCCGCGGCCGGACCTCGACCTCCGCGACCTATCTCTGGGTGAGCAGCGGCGAATTCGTCAGCTGGTATTTCAGCAACGACGACTCGCTCCAGCTCGTCGCCGACAAGGACAAGTACGAGGTCGACGATGTCGCCAAGATCCTCGTCCCGGCCCCGTTCGGGCAGGCGACCGGGCTGGTCACGGTCGAGCGTGGCGCGGTCCACTCTGCCCGCGTCCAGGACTTCCCAACGAATAGCACGGTCGTCGAAGTCCTGCTGGAAGCGAAGTCCGTCCCGAACGTCTTCGTCTCGACGGTCATCTATCGTCCCCCGACGGACGCCGACCCAATCCCCCGCTTCAAGGTGGGTTACGCCTACCTGCCTGTTTCGACGAAGACGCGCCTCCTTAATGTCGAGGTGAAAGCGGATACGGAGCAGGCACAGCCCGGCCAGAAGGTGACGTATCAGGTGAAGGTCACGGACAGCGCCGGCCGTCCGGTGAAGGCCGAGCTCTCGGTCGCCGTCGTGGACAAAGCCGTCCTTTCCTTGGCCGAGGACACAGGCCCCGACGGGCTCAAGGCGTTCTGGTTCGAGCGCGGCCTCGGTGTGCGGACCGCGTCCTCGCTCGCGGTCTCGGTGGACCGCGCGAACGACACGATCGCCGAGCCCCGGCAGGGCGGGAAGGGCGGGAGCGGCCTCGATGACGAGGCGATCCGCAAGGACTTCCGCAACACCGCCTTCTGGGCGCCCCAAGTCACCACCGACGACAGCGGCCGCGCGAGCGTCACCGTCACGATGCCCGATAACCTCACCACCTGGCGCACCCAAGTCCGGGCCATCAGTGGCGACACGCTCGTCGGCGACGGCGTCCTTGACCTGCTTTCGACCAAGCCGCTCCTGCTCCGGCCCGCCTTGCCGCGCTTCCTTCGCGTCGGCGATACCTTCGACCTTCGCGTGCTGGTCCGGAACGCGACGGCCAAGGCGACGGACGCGAACATCTCAGCGTCCGCCGACGGCCTCACCCTCCAAGGCGGCGCCCAGACCGTCCGGATCGAGCCCGGCGAGTCCAAGCTCGTCCTTTGGCCGGCCAAGGTGACGCAGGAGGGGCGCCTCAAGCTCGCGTTCAAGGCCTCGGCTGGTGACCTGAGCGACGCCGTCGCGCAGGAGCTGCCCATGTGGCTCGACGTCACGCCGGAGACCACGGCGACCGGCGGCGTCGTCAAGGACACGGTCCGCGTCGAGCCGGTCTTTCTCCCGGACTTCGCCCTCCAGGCGCAGGGCCGCCTTGAGGTGAGCGTCCAGGCGACGCTCACGGGCCTCCTTCGGGCCGACTTGAAGTGGTTCGAACATCCTGCGCTCGGCCGGGAGAAGGAGGATACCGTCAGCATCGCCGCACGCGTGATCGCGACGGCGGGCGTCGTCAAGGCGGACCGCAGCGCCGGCCGCAAGCCGGACCTGACCGAGCTCCGCCGCGACCTCGCCACGCTCGTCCTCCGCCAGAACACGGACGGCGGCTGGCGATGGTGCGCCATCTATTGCCCGGAGAGCGACCCCTGGGTGACCCAATGGGCGCTGCTGGCGGTCGCGGAGGTGAAAGCGATCGGCGAGTCGGTGGACGACCTGATCCCCTTCCGCGCCCGCGGCTACGTGCATCAGTATGGGGACCAGGCGCGCGACGTGATCGCGCCTCGCAACCCGAACGACCGCGCGTTCTTGCTCTACGCGCTGGCGGCAGCCGGGGCGAAGGACGAGGCGCGCCCGCTCTTGAAGGCGCTCTTCGAGCAGCAACGCGCGAGCCTCAACGACCAAGGCCGTGCCTGGCTTCTGCTCGGCCTTCAGGCCGTGGGCGAAGAAAAGGGCAACTCGCAGGTGAACGCGCTGCTCAACGACCTGACGATCAACGTCATTCCGAGCGCAAACGGCAATCACTGGGAAGGGATCCCCCGCGCCCGCGACGACTGGCGCTACTACTGGAACAGCGACGCGGTCACTTCGACTTCGGCGGTCCTGCAGGCGCTGACGCGGCTCGACCCTTCACACCCGCTGATCGAAGAGACCGTGCGCTGGTTGATGGTCGCTCGGGGGACGCCCGGCTGGGGGGGCGGGCCCGATGCCGCCCAGGGCGTGAGTGCGCTCTCGGAGTTCGCCGCCAAGACCGGCGAGCTCACCGGCGACTTTGACTTCGAAGTGGGGCTTGGCAGCCGCACGGTGCTCGAAGGCCGCGCTAGGGGAGATGACCCGGCGGCCAAGGTGGTCAACGTGCCCCTCTCCGAGGTTGCGCTCGGCAAGGTCACGCCACTCACCATCCTTCGGGACTTCAACGCCAAGGGGCGCCTCTATTACGCCGTCAACCTGCGGTACCAAGTGCCGGCCAAGAGCGAAGAGGCGCTCAACCGGGGCTTCGCGATCTCGCACGAGTATTCGAAGCTCGAAGACGCCACCACGGTGGTCGATTCGGCGACGCTCGGCGAGGTCATCCGCGTCACTGTCACCGTGGTGACTGGCGCTGAGCGCGAGTTCGTGAGAGTCGACGATTTCCTTCCGGCCGGCCTCGAACCGATCGACGCGTCGCTCAAAATCTCGGACCCGGCGCTCACCTTGCAGCTCCAGGCCGACCGCCGGAAAGCGGAAGGGCCGGACGAGGACCCCGGTTACTACGCTCCCTGGTTCTGGTGGTATTGGAGCCCCTGGAACGAGGCGAGCATCCGGGACGACCGGGTCGTCTTGGAGGCACAGCGACTGCCGAAGGGCGTCCACACCTACGTCTACTACGCACGCGCGACGACGACGGGCGACTTCTTCGTGCCACCGGCCGTCGCCGAGGAAAGCAAGTTCCCGGAGGTCTTTGGGCGGAGCGATAGCGGACGGTTCACCGTCCGGCCATAACATGTGCAGCGCAGGGGAGCCGGCGACACGCGGTGTCGTCGGCCTCTCCGCACTTACGGATCGGCGGCCGAACCGCGAGAATGGGGCGCGATGACATCGATCCGCCGCCACCGCATCCCCGACAGCCTCGTCCCGCAAGTCGTCCGGAGTCTCCTCCGCCGTCCCTGGCGCATCGCGGTTGTCGACGACCAACGCACTTGGCGAGCCTACGCGGTGTTGGTTGGGGCGTGGTTCGCGGCCTCGTGGGTTGGGCGCGGCAGCAAAGCCAAACGCGTCGGCATCATGCTGCCGACCTCGGGGATGTTCCCGGTCGCGCTCCTGGGAGTCTGGCTCGCGCGCCGCACGCCCGTCCCGCTCAATTACCTGCTCAAGCCGAGCGAGCTGGAATACGTGATTCGCGATGCAGAGCTCGACGCCGTCATCACCGTGCGCCCGATGCTCGAACGCTTCGGTGACCTGCCCGAGGGCGTCACGCCCCTCTTTCTCGAGGATATGCCGCGTCGCGGTATCCCGCGGCCGCGCTTCCGGGTCCGCTTCAAGCCCGCTGAAACGGCCATCCTGCTCTACACGTCGGGCACATCCGGTAAGCCGAAAGGCGTCGAACTCACCCATCGCGGGGTCGCGGCGAACGTGATCCAGAGCCGGATCTGGGGACAGGTCACGCGCGCGGATGTGTTCCTGGGCGTGCTGCCACAGTTCCACGCCTTCGGGCTCACGGTCTTGACGCTCCTGCCGATGGCGACGGGCTCGCTCGCCGTTTACACCGCCGAGTTCAAGACGGCGAACTTGCGAGAGCTCATGCGGAAGCACCACCCCACCGGCTTCATCGGCGTCCCCGCGATGTACAACGCCTTCCTGCTCGACCGGCGCGCAACGGCCGACGACTTCAGTTCGTTCCGGTTCCTCATCTCTGGCGGCGAGCCCTTGCCGCCGCGTGTCAAGGAGAAGTTCGAATCGCGCTTTGGTCGGACGATCTCCCAGGGCTACGGCCTCACTGAGACCGGCCCGGTCCTCAACTGGCTGCGGCCCCAAGACCATCGTCCAGAGTCTGTTGGCAAACCGCTGCCCGGCGTCGACGAGATCATCGTCGACGAAGCGGGGCGTCGCCTTCCTCCAGGGCAGGCCGGCGAGGTGCGCGTGAAAGGCCCGAACGTGATGAAGGGCTACTTCAAGTTGCCCGAGGCGAACGCCAAGGCCTTCGACCGCGACGGTTACCTGAAGACCGGCGATATCGGGATGTTCGACGAAGCGGGCAACCTCTACCTCACAGGCCGGATCAGCGACCTGATCATCGTCGCTGGCGAGAACGTCTATCCGCGAGAGGTGGAGGAGGTCATCAACGGCTGCCCGGGCGTCGCTGATAGCTCGGTCACGGGCGTCCCCGACGACGCCCGTGGTCAGGTCCCCGCGGCGTTCGTCGAACTGGCAGAGGACGCCGACCTCGACGAGACGGCCATCCGCGCCTGGTGCCGCGAACGGCTCGCCCGCTACAAAGTGCCGCGCTACGTGGTGATCGTGGAGAAGCTTCCCCGCACGGCCACGAACAAGGTCGCGCGCAAGGAACTCCCGCTCGACCTCGTCGCATCTCGAAGGCGTGGGAGCGGCGACGATTGACCGTCCCCTCGCCGGGGCCTGCTACCCGGCGAGTCCGATCGCGCGCAAGAAGGCGGCGTTGTTCGGTTCGCGGCCGAGGAAGTCTCGGACGAGGACGTCGCCGTCGACGCTGCCGCCCCGTTCGAGCACCTTTCGCCGGAAGTCGAGCCCCGTCGGCCGGTCGAGCGGCCCCGCGGCTTCGAACCGCGTGTACATGTCCTCGCCGAAGACCTCGGACCAGAGATAGCCGTAGTACCCGGCGTCATAGCCGAAAAGGTGGCCGAAGCCAGACTGGAAGTGGGTTTCCGGGGTGTACGGGAAGCCCGTCAGGCCGTGCAGCTCCGCGACGACGTTGGTGGAGTCGCCCGCGAAGCCCGGCGAGTGGTAGGCAAGGTCCAAGCTCGCGAAAAACAGCTGACGCTGGTAAGTAATGCCGCTGTTCAGGTTCTTGGCGGCGACCATCCGGGCGACGAGGTCCGCGGGGATCGGCTCATCGGTCTCGAAGTGCTTGGCGAAGCCCTGAAGCACTTCGGGCTCCCAGCACCAGCGTTCCATCATCTGGGACGGCGCCTCGACGAAGTCGCGCTCCGTGTGCGTCCCGCTGAAGCGACCCCGCTCCGTCCGCGTCAGCACTTGATGGAGGATGTGGCCGAATTCGTGGAAGAGCGTCTCGACCTCGCTGTGCCGCAGGAGTGAGGGCCGGTCGCCCGACGGCTTGGTGAAGTTGGCGACGATCGAACTGACCGGCTTCTGATAGCTGCCATCGGGACGGCGTTCCCCGCCGCGGAGGGTGAAGGCGGCAGCGTGGCCGTACTTGTTCGGCCGGGGGAAGAGGTCCATGTAGAAGCGCGCGAAGGGTTCGTCCCCGCCATCCGCTTCGTACACGTCGAAGGCGCGCACGTCGACGTGCCACACCGGCGCATCCGGGCGCGCCTCAAAGCGCACGCCCATCATCGACTGCGTCACGGAAAACAGCCCATCGAGGACGCGGTCGAGCGGGAAATACTCGGCGACCTTGAACTGGTCGACCGCGTAGTCGGTCTCGAGCATCCGGTTGTGGTAGTACCGCCAGTCCCAGATGTTGACGGGCCCGCTCTCGCCCGTTGACGCCTTGAGCGCCGCCATCGCGTCGAGGTCCGCGGCCCCCTTCTGGGCGAGGCGGCCGCGCAGGTCGCCAAGGAAGGTCGAGACCGTTTCGCGCGCCTTCGCCATCCGCGGTTCCGCGACATACGACGCCCACGAGTCGTAGCCGAGGAGGCTCGCGGCCTCCGCCCGCAACGCCAGCGCGCGTTCCAGGCGCTGGACGTTCGCCGGCCCGCCTTTGCGCTGGTCTTTGAAGAAGAGCTCGCGGCGCAACGGCTCCGCGTGCGCGTTCGAGAGGAACGGGAAGAGCTCTGGGTAGTCGAGCGACACCCGGTAGAGGGTCTGGCCATCGGCTTCACGTGACTTGAGATTCCCGATGTACGCATCGGGGAGGCCGGCCAAGTCCTCGCGCGTCACCTCGATCCCGTCGTCCCAATCGTCGATAGCGTTGCGGAACGCCGTCCCGACTTCGATGAGCTCGTCGAAGATGGCCTTGAGCCGGGCGCGCGGCTCGGCGGCGAGGTCGAAGCCGTTCCGGCGGTAGTCGCGCAGATCGAACGCGAGCCCGCGGGCGTCCTCGCCGGTCAGCGCAGCGGCTTCCGGTGTCGCGGCGAACTCCTTGACGGCCCGATAGAGGTCTTCTCGGAAGGAGAGTCCGACGAAGTACTTGTCGAGGACCTGGTCCATCTCGCGGGCCTTTTCGCGAAGCGCGTCATCCGGGGAGACGTAGGCCATGAACGCGTAGACGCCCGAGGCGAGGGCGACGGGATCCGTCGCCTCGTCCATCGCAAGGATGGTGTTGGCGAAGGTGCGCGGCGAGGCCGCGACGACAGCGAGCGCCTCATCGGCGCTGGCGATGGCGTCGCGGCAGAAGGCTTCGAGGGACTCGGGGGTCATTGCCCCGATATCGGCGAGGTCGAGGTCGGTCATGCTGGTGCTCCTCGGGGATCAACTTGGAGGGGTCGAGGCCGAGGCCCGACAGCCGGACTTGGTACAGGGAAGCTGACGTGCGTTGCCGGAGGCGCATTGCCATGATCGTCCCGCCTATTCTACAGGCCGCTATCTCTTGCACGGCTAGTTCAACCTGGGACGCGCCACACCGCCGCCGGAAGGCTATGCCCGGGCAGGGCCCCTTTGCGAGACATCGTCCAGGCCCTCCCCCTCCGGTGCTGCCCAACGCGAGGCGAGCCGCGCCGCCCGCCATTCCGCGAGTTGCAAGAGCAGCACCGCAAAGAACCCCGCACCGGCCATGAACGGGATCGAGACGACGACAAACTCTTCGACGTTCCGGTCCGTGCAGGAGACGGTCCCGTTCTCGCCGCAGGTCCGCGCCTGTTCGGGGAAGAGCTGGAGCTGGTAGTGATAGATGCTGAGGCAGAGTCCGATGCCGGCCAGCGCGACGAGAAACCGCGGTTGCAGCCGCGTCCGCGTCGCGACCCCGACGACGAGGAGGACGGCCAGCGGGTACATCATGATCCGCTGGTACCAGCAGAACTCACAAGGGATAAAGCTCACGACCTCGGAGTAGTAGAGCGACGCAACGGTCGCCGTCAGGGCGACGGCGAGCATGAGCTTCTGGGCGTGGCCCTCGACGAGGCCGCGCAATCGAGCGGCCGGCGGGAATTCGAGAAACATGTGGAGCAGGAGCGCGGCAAAGACCACCGCCAACGCGGCCAACGCCAAGATGGGAGACACGTACGGCTCGGACTCCAATCAACGCCCTCCGTCGCCTGGGCGGGAGCAAAGCTCCCGCCCTCCAAGGTACCCGGCGCCGGCTGGGCGGCGACGGCCGACCTGGCGTGCGGTGTGGCCCGAACGTCCCTCGTTCGTGCGTCGCGAAGGAAACGGGAAAGCCCGCCGGAATCGCCGGCGGGCTTTCAGGACTACACGGTTCGACGGCCATCGCTGGCCGGCAGGGCTACGCCTTGGCGGCTGCCTTCTTCGGCTCGGCGGCCTTCGGCGTGAAGGCGGCCATGCCCTTCTGCATCACGTCGGCCCACGGGTTGGCGGCGGCGAAGCTGCGAGCAGCGTCCATCGCGGCCTTCGTGGTCTCCTTGTTGGCTTCGACGAGCGCCTGGACCGTCTCGCGGGCGTCGGTGCCTGCGCCAAGCGCTTCCTGGTAGGCGAGCTGCGTGAAGCTCAGCATCCGGCCCTGGGCCTCGGTCGTCGACTGGAGCATGGCGGTGTAGAAGGACGAGACATCGCTTGGCTCGCCGGCGAGCTGCTTGCCGAGGGCGATCGCCTCGCGCTGGCCCTGGGTGATGTCGCTGGCGAAGGCCTTGGTCACCTTCATGCCGCGGTCGTTCGCCTTTTCGACGGCATCCACGAGGATGTCGTAGCTGGCGAGCAGGGTGTCGAAATACTTCTGGACGGCTTCGTTGGCCATGGGGATTGGGTCTCCTTTGATACTGGTGCGAAGGCCCTCACGGCCTGTCGATAGGTGCAAGTTACACATAGCTGCAGTGCTTGTCAACAACCCGCCGATAGCTGCATACTGCATCTAGCGAGGTGCCTACGATATGGCCGACCCTTCGTCCCCAAGTGTCGCGGAACCCAAGCCGCGCCTCCACGGCGAGATGCTCTCGACCAGCTTGTTGGCGTTCCTCAAGAACTGGAACGCCTACGGCTACCAGCTCGCCCAGCAGCTCGCCGCCTCCGGGATGCCCGAGTGTGACAACGGCACGATTTACCGGACGCTTCGCCAGCTGGAGAAGTCGGGTTTGGTCTCGTCGTTCTGGGATACCTCCGAAAGCGGCCCGGCACGGCGCATGTACTCCCTTACGGCCGCGGGCGACCTCTTCCTCACCGGGTGGATTAACGCCCTCCAGAACTATCAGAACGTGCTTCAGCAGGCGATGTCCGGCTGGGCGACTTTCATGAGCCCGGCAAGCGGGACCGCCGCTCGCCCCCAAACCCCAGATTCCGAGGAGAAATAACGATGGCAGACGCTGCGACCGACCCGCTGGGCATGTGGCGAGACTGGCTCACGCAGTCAGAGCGCCAATGGAACGGCTTCATGAACGAGATGATGGCCACCGACCAGTTCAGCCAGGGCATGGGCAAGATGATGGACGTCTACCTGACCATGCAGAAGAGCATGAACGACGCGATGGGCCGCTACTTCTCCGCGATCAACGTCCCGACGCGCACGGATGTCCTCTCGATCGGCAATCGCCTGTCCGAGATCGAAGAGCGGCTGGGAGGCATTGAGACGGCCATCCGCGCGATGGCCGCCGCCAACGGCCACACCGGCCAGGCCGCGCCGGAAGCCGCCGCCGCGGTGCGTCCCCCGCGGACGAAACGCCCGCCGTCAGAAGCTTCGACGCACTGATCCGCGGCGCCCTCCCGCCTCGCGGGCAAAGGGGCCACAATACGAGCTTCACCCCCGGAGGCCGAATCCGTGAGCAGCAGCCCAGCATCGCCCGCGCCCCCCAGCGAAATAGAGGGGCGCGTCCGCAGCGAGGTCGACCGGATGCTCCAGCGGGCCGTGAAAGGCCTCGCCTACATCTCCACGGGCGACCCCGGCGTCGGGCTTACGCCAAAGGACACGATCTACTCGCGCGGCACCCTGAAGCTCTACCGCTACCGCGCGCAATCAGATGAGATCTATCGCGTGCCCGTACTCCTCATCATGTCGCTGGTGAGCAAGCCCTACATCCTCGACCTCACGCCCGGCCAAAGCCTCGTCGAGTACCTGCTCAAGCAGGGCTTCGATGTCTACATGGTCGACTGGGGCATCCCCCGTGACCAAGACAAGGGCCTCCGTTTCGAAGACTACGTCCTCGACCTCATCCCCGATTGCGTCGACCGTGTGCTCGAGGACAGCGGCGAGGATGAGCTCTCGATCGTCGGCTACTGCATGGGCGGATTGCTTTCATCGATGTACGTCGCGCTGCATCCGGAGGGCCCGGCGAAGAACTTCGCCTGCTTCGCCGTCCCGGTGAACGCCGATGGCATGCCGCTCTTCCGGCAGTGGTGCGACCCGCGCTACTTCGATGTCGACCGGATCGTCGATACTCTCGGCAACGTGCCGCCGGAGATGATGTACGCATCGTTCGACATGCTCCGGCCGGCGTCACGCGTGGCTGGGCAGATCCGGCTTTGGGACAACATGTGGAACGACGAGTTCGTGAAGTCCTTCCGGATGTTCGACCGCTGGGCGGCGGACCAGATCCCGTTTCCCGGTGAGTGTTTCCGTCAGAACACGAAGGAGATCATGTGGGCGAACAAGCTCGTCAAAGGCGAGCTGGAGGTGGGTGGCCGCCGCGTCGACCTCGGCGCGATCACGGTCCCGTTCCTCCACGTCGTCGCCGAGCACGACCACATCGTGCCCTACGAGGCAGCGGCCGACTTCGTGAAGCTCGTCGGCAGTGAAGACAGGCGCGAAGTGATGTTAAAGGGCGGCCACGTGTCGCTCGTCGCGGGCGGCAACGCCATTTTCCGGCTTTGGCCACAACTCAATGCTTGGTTAGCGGAGCGTTCGGTATGACAGCGATTGAAGGCCTCGAACGGTATCCCCGGCAGGTCCGGTTGGGCGCCAAGGACCTCACTATCCGGCTGATGGCTGCCGGCGACGAAGACCGTATGCTCGCGCTCGCGCGGTCGCTCCCTGAACACGACTTGCTCTTTCTGGCGCGTGACATCACCAAGCGGAGCGAGGTGAAGGAGTGGGTGAAGTCGGCTGCGGCCGGCGAAATCGCCACGATTGTCGCGCTCAGCGCTGATGCTTTCGTCGGGTACGCCGCGGTCCACCGCAACCCGATGCGCTGGTCCTCGCACGTCGCCGAGTTGCGCGTCATGGTGGCGCCCGAGATGCGCGGGTCGGGGCTCGGCCGCCAACTCACGCAGGAAGCCTTCGCGACCTCGCTGGCCCTTGGCGTGGAGAAGATGATCGCCCAAATGACGCTGGACCAAAAGGGCGCGATCGCGGTGTTCGAAGGCCTCGGCTTCCGGCCGGAAGCGCTCCTCCGCGACCACGTGAAGGATCGGTCTGGCACCAAGCACGACCTCCTCATGTTGAGTCACGAAGTTGCGCGTTTCGAGGCGCAGCGCGCGGCGTTCGGCGTCGCCGAGGCGTTCGGCAACTAACCGCGGCAGGCCCCAGCGCGATTCCCGGCCCGCCGGTACACTACGAACAAATGTACGTCGTGGGCACCTCAGGGCACGTCGACCACGGCAAGAGCACCCTTGTCCGCGCGCTGACGGGCATCGACCCAGACCGCCTCCGTGAAGAGAAGGAACGCGGCCTCACGATCGACCTCGGTTTTGCTTGGCTGACGCTGCCCTCGGGCCGCGAGGTGTCGATCGTCGATGTCCCGGGCCACGAGCGGTTCATCAAGAACATGCTCGCGGGCGCCGGGGGCGTCGATGTCGCCCTCCTGATCGTCGCCGCCGACGAAGGGCCTATGCCCCAGACGCGCGAGCACCTCGCGATCTTGGACTTGCTCGACGTGCCGAATGGCATCGTGGTGATCACGAAGTGCGACATGGTGGAGCCGGACTACGTCGACCTCGTCGAGGCGGAAGTCGAGGACGTCCTCAGGGACAGCCGCCTCCGGGGCGCTCCCGTCGTCCGCACCGCAGCGACAACCGGGCTCGGCCTCCCGGAGTTGCTTCGCACCATCGACCAGGTGCTCGAAGCGACGCCGCAGAAGCGCGACCTCGGGCGGCCACGGCTGCCGATCGACCGCTCGTTCACCATCCAGGGTTTCGGCACGGTGGTCACTGGGACGCTCGTCGATGGCTCCCTCGAGGTCGGCCAAGAGGTCGAAATCCAGCCGGGCCGCGTGAAGGCGCGGGTCCGCGGCCTGCAGCGACATAAAACGAAGCTGCAACGCCTGGAGCCGGGGACCCGCGCAGCCGTCAACCTCTCCGGCATCCACGCGGAGGACGTCGCCCGCGGGATGGTGCTCGCGCCGCCGGGTGGCCTGAGCGAGGTCCACGCCGTTGATGTCCGGCTGCGCGCCACCAAACTGCTCGCCCACCCTCTGAGCCACGACGCCGGGATCACGTTCCTCTCGGCGACCGCGGAGTCTGAGGCGAAGCTCCGGCTGCTCGACCGCGACGCCCTCTTGCCAGGCGAGGAGTGCTGGGCCCAGGTGGTCCTGGATTCCTCCGTCGCGGTGGCCCGCGGCGACCATTGCATCATCCGGACGTCGAACGACACGGTTGCTGGCGGCGTCATCGTCGCGGTCAACCCGCGGCGCCATCGACGCAACCACATCGAGACGATCGAGGCCCTCCACCGCCAACTGGAAGGCTCCCCGCGTGAGCGCTTGGTCGACCTCCTCTTCAGCGCCCCGCTCGATGCCGTCGCGGCCGCGAAGCGCCTCACCGTCGAGGCGCCGGCATTCGAGGCGGCGGTTGCGGAGGCAGAGGCGGCCGGTGAGCTTGCGAAGGCGGGCGCGCGCCTTTACTCGACAGTCTGGCTCGATGCCGCCGCCGCCCGCGTCGCCGAGGCGGCCACTGCGTTCCTAGCCGCGAACCCCTTGCGGGCATCCGCGCCGCGCGAACACGTCCGCAGCACGGCTCGCGTGGAGGCCGCCGACCTCGAGACGGTGGTCGCCGAAGGCGTCCGCCGCGGGCGGCTCGCGCCACCGGTCGCGGGCGGCGTCGCTCCACTCGGCTACACCGTCGAGCTCAGCCCCAAGCAGCAGGACCAGGTCGCCCGGTTGAAACGCGCCCTTCAGGCCGGCGGGTATGCTCCCCCGACCGACGCCTTGCCGGACGCGCCGCTGCTCGCCTTCCTTGTCGAGCGCGGCGACGTCGTCGATACGGGCGCGGGCGTCGTCTTCGACCCTACGGTCTTCGAGGAGATGCACGCCAAGGCACGGGCCCACGCGGAGCAATCCGGCAGCATCACGCTCGCGGAGGTCCGCGACCTCTTTGGCACGAGCCGCAAGTACGCGCAGGCGTTCCTCGAACATCTCGACGCCCTGAAGGCGACGCGCCGGGTCGGCGATGCCCGCGTCTTCCGGGTCACAGGCGAAGGGCCGCGATGACGCTGCGCATGGAGCAGGTGGTCGCCGAGCTGGCCGGCGTGGTCGAACGCGCAAAGGCGCAGCAAGACGCTCTTGCCGCCGCCGTGGAGCGCGGCCGCGAGGCTCTTGGGCGCTGGGCGGCCGACCCTGCGGAGGCGAACGCGCGTATCCAGGAGCGGATGAAGGAGAGCGCGGCGCCCTTCGCCTTGGCCACCGAAGAGTCGCCCCTCCTGCGGAAGGCCGCGCCGCCGCGCCCTCCCGTGACCGTGGTGGCGGCAGACGGCTCCAGCATCGAGCCCGACCGTTTCGCGCCGGTTTCGTGCTACGTCGTCAACGTCGGTTTTGTGTCGTTGCCCTACGGCGTGACAGGGCCGGTCGTCATGCAGTCTGAGGCCGTCGTCGGCCCGCGCGAGCCCATCGTGGCCGGCGAGGACGACGGCTCCGATGGCGTCGAAGGCCGCGGCATGGGTGTTAATCTGGCGCGCGACACGGGCGAACTGGAGTGGGTCCAGACCCTCGCCGCCGCGGTCGAGCCGCCAGGCCCCGTAGTCGCGCTGCTCGATGGGACGCTGCTGCCGTGGGACCTCGATTCTCGCGCCGTTGCCGCCGCCGTCCGCAAGGACCTCGCCCGCCGCACCCGCGATGCGCTCGATGCGCTCCGCTGGCTCGGCCCGCGACTGAGCCTCGGCGCCTACGTTTCGGGCTCGCGGTCCGCTGAGGTCGTGACCAGTCTCCGCGTGCTCGCCCAGGGGAACGCGCCGCTCGGTCTTTCGGACGGGCAGTTTTTCGGCGGCCTCCTGGCCGAGGGCGAACGCTCCGCACTGTTCGCCAGCGGCAGCGGTCGGAGCGAGCAGGTGGAAAAGCAGTTTGAGAACCATCAGGTGTGGGCCTTCTACCTCAAGGTCTGGGGCGATGTCGCGCGCGTCGAACTGCCGGGCTGGGCCGGTGGCGAGCCTGAGGTGGACCGCCTCCACGCGACCTTGCTCGACCAGTGCGCCCGCTGTGGGGGGGGCTACCCACGCGCGCTGCAGGAGGCGCACGAACAGGCGGTGATCACCGGCCGCGACCGCGTCCAGTTCGCAAACCACCTCGAACGTGAGGCTCTCCGCTTCGGGATCCCGCCGACGGGCGCGGGCAAGCAGACGAGCAAGCGGCGGCGCGCCGTATGAGCCTGCCCCGCATCGTTGAAGCCGGCCTCCGTTCTTCTGTCGCGGCCTACCCGGAGTACACCGGCGAGCCCTTTGCGCTCGGCCAACTCGTCGCGATCCGCGAAGGCCGCTGGACGACGTACGCCGTGGTCGCGGACGCCGCGAGCGGCCCAGAAGACCCCTCGCGCCCGCTCCAAGCGCAGCCAGGTGGCGGTTCGGCGGCCGACCTCTTCGCGGAGCACCCACACATCCGGCCCCTCCTGCGGACGCGCCTCACGCTCGTCAGCTGCGCCCACGCGGAGCGCGGCCGCGTGGTGGCCGGGCCGCCACCGGCGCCGCCGCTGTTGCTCGCCGCCGTCGAAGGCTGCGACGACCAGGAGGTGGCGCTGGTGACCGGGGACGGCGGGTTCCTCGCCCCGCTCGTGGCCTCGCCGCTCTGCGACGACGCGGTCTTGACGTCCGCGCTGCGGGTCGCGGCCCAGGGCGCCGCAGATCGCCGGGCCTTCGTCGTCCACGCCGGTAAGGAGTTGGCGCGACTGCTCCGCGCTGAGCCGGCGCGGCTGACCACCATTCTGCGAGGGGCGATCTGATGGGCGAGCTCGAACAGGTTGGGTCTGTCGTCGCAGGGTCGCTGACGAAGTCGCTCGAAGTCCGGCTCGGGCCCGGCAAAGCCGCCGCGATGGGCCACTATCTGATGGCGCCGCTCGAAGACGGCACGCAACTCCTCGGGATGGTCACGGACATCCTGCTCAAGAGCGCCGAGAGTGGGCCAACGTCGTGGCCGCCCGTCGACGACGCCGACCCCGCGGCCTCGCTCCTCCGCGAGGTATTGCTCGATACGGCGGTCTATACGATCGCCGAAGTCTCGCCCTACTTGGAGGTCACGCCGGGGCAGGCGGGCGGACGCGCGCGCCGCCTGCCGCGCCACTTCGCACCGGTCTCCCGCGCCGACCAAGCGACGCTGGACGCCGCGTTCGCCGTCCCCGACGACGCACCAGCGCTGAAGCTGGGATCGCCGCTCGGCATGGACACGATGGTCGCCCACCTCGACCTCGAGCGGCTCCTCGAACGGTCGGCGGGGATCTTTGGCAAGAGCGGCACAGGCAAGTCTGTCCTCGCCGTGCTGATCCTCGACGCGGTCGTTGCGTCGTCCGCGGCCGCGCCGACGAATCGCGACCGGACGGTCGCGCTCGTCTTCGACATGCACAACGACTACGGCCGTGTGATGAAGTTCGAAGGCGGCGAGCGGCGCTCCCTCAAGGGCCTTCACCCGAGCAGCGTCGCCGTCTTTTCGCTGGACCCGACGCCCAATGGCCAAGACGGCACGCTCCGGCTTGGGACGCGCGACATCTCGCCCGATGACCTGGAAGTGCTCCAAAGCCTCAAGGACTTCAGCGAACAGGCGATCGCCCTCGCGCGACAGCTGGAGGAAAGCGTGGGCCGCGGCTGGCTCGACGAAGTGCTGGAGCAGGAGCCATCGCCCGCGCTCGTCGGGCGTCTCTGGCGCGGCGCCGACCAACCGGACGAGGCGAATTGGGGCGCGGTCGCTTCCCGCCTCGGCTACCAGACGACCACCTTGAACGCCCTCCGGCGCCGGCTTCGCGACCTCGTCCGCAAGGAATTCATCGAGCAGGGCCCGGGCCAGTTCGAAAACACCCTGGAGAAGATCGTCCAACACCTGCAGGGCGGGATGAGCGTGGTCATCCAATTTGGGCGCTACGGCAGCGACCTCACGAGTTACATGCTCGTCGCGAACATGCTCTCGCGCCGGATTTGGGAGGCGTACCAACGGGCGATGGACCGTGCTCAGGGCGTCCACGAAAAGGAGCCGAACCGGCTCGTCATCGTCATCGAAGAGGCGCACAAGTTCGTCGACAAGGCGCTCGCTGGACAGTCGATCTTCGGGCAGATTGCGCGGGAGCTGCGCAAGTACAACGTCACCCTCTTCGTCATCGACCAGCGCCCGAGCCAGATCGACAGCGAGGTGCTTTCGCAGATTGGGACGAAGTTCTGCCTCCAGCTCGATAGCGAGCAGGATATCGACGCGCTGGTCGGCGGGATGGCGGGCCGCGCTGGCCTGCGCGCCGTGCTCGCGACGCTCGAAAGCCGCCAGCAGGCCCTCGCGTTCGGCCACGCCCTGCCCATGCCCGTCGTTGTCCGGACGCCAGATTTTCGCGCCGACCACCGCCCCGGCGGCTCGCTCCGCGAGCGGCTCGGGGTCGAAGCCCGCCCGCCGGTCACGCCGCGCGACCTGTTCGGGCCTTAACCCACTCCGTCCCGCGGCTCTGACAGACCTTTTCACCGTCGGATGCCCGGCCAACCCGGTCCCGACGGTCGAACGCTGCGTCGCCGAACACGAGGTCGTCGTCTCCGGGATCCGTGGGGACACGCGTTTCGCTCTGGTTTTCATGGTCCGTGATGCCAAGATCCATGGATGGAGCGTCTATGGGCCCATCCCCCAGCTCGAGGTGCTTCTGTCGGGCGGCCAACCGGCTGCGGGGCCCCGGTCAGGTGAGTTCGCGCGTCTTTGTGGTCGTCCGATGATCACATCGCAGCTGCGAGCGCCGCCGGTCCTAGTAGCGGTCGCCGCGGCCCCGGCCGCGGTCGCTGTAGCCGCCCCGGTCACCAGAGCCGCCGCGGCTGCCTGCCGCCGGACCGCGGTCGCTCCACCCGCCGGAAGGGGCCGGGCGTGGTGCGAAGCTGGTGCCTGGCGCGGACGGATCCCTCGGCATCGCTTCATTCACCGTGAGGGCGCGCCCGTTCAGGATCGCTCCATGAAGCGAGGCGATCGCCTGATTGGCGTCGGCGTCCTCCATTTCCACGAATCCGAAGCCGCGCGACCGCCCGGTCTCGCGGTCGGTGGTGATACGCGCGGACGCGACCGCCCCGAAGGGTTCGAACGCGCGGCGGAGTTCGTCATCCGAGACGCCCCACGCGAGGTTGCCGACATAAATCTTCTTCATGGCCATCCTTGCCGCCGCCGCTCGATCCTTTTCGCGATGGCTCGATCTCAGTGTGCCATTAGTGAGATTTAGTATCAATAGCTCGAGTCCGGCGACGTTGGGCCGTCTCACCAGGGGCCGGATACACTTCCTTCCATGACCCTGCTCTCCGTGCTCGACCAGTCGCCCGTCCGCGCCGGCGGGACCCCGATACAGGCCCTCCGCGAGACGATCGAGCTCGCCCAACACACCGACCGCCTCGGCTACCACCGGTACTGGCTCTCCGAGCACCACAACACCTCCGGCCTCGCATCGGCGACCCCCGAGATCCTGATCGCCGAGATCGCGATGCGCACCGAGCGGATCCGCGTCGGCTCCGGCGGCGTCATGCTCACGCACTACAGTCCGTTGAAGGTCGCTGAGCAGTTCCGCATGCTCGAGGCGTTGCATCCCGGCCGGATTGACCTCGGCGTCGGCCGCGCGCCCGGGAGCGACACCAAGACGGCCCGCGCACTCGCGCACGGACCTGGCCAGCTCCCGCTCGATGCCTACCCCGACCAACTGCTCGACCTCTATGGCTACCTTTCGGACGACCTCCCGGAGGGTCACCTCTTCCGGGGGATCAAGGCGATCCCGGAGACGCCGACCATGCCGGAGCTGTGGGTGCTTGGCTCGTCGCTCGCGAGCGCGCAGTACGCGGCGGAGCTGGGCTGGGCCTTCTGTTTCGCCCACTTCATCAACCCCGAGGGCGGCGAGCGCGCCGTCCAGATGTATCGTGACCGCTTTCAGCCGTCGCCGTCGCTCAAGGAGCCGCGTGCGAGCATCGGCATCTCCGCAACCGTGGCCGAGACGGATGAGCAGGCCGAGTACCTCTCCTGGAGCCGCTGGTGCTGGCGGATTGCCGCGAACCATGGCGAGCGTCGTGGCATCCCCTCGCCCGAAGACGCGATGGCCTTTCCCTACACCCCGCCGGAACGGGAGTACATCGAGTACATGAAGACGCGGTCGATTTATGGATCGCCAGAGCGGGTCCGCGGCCAGCTCGACCGCGTGGGCGCGGCCTACGGCGTGGACGAATACGTGCTCGTCACGATCACCCACGACTTCGAGGCGCGGAAGCACTCGTACACGCTGCTCGCGCGCGCCTACGGTTTGGACGTTAGCGAAGCGACGCCCTGATACTCGATCCATCCTCTCCCGGCAGGGCCAGCGCTTGTCCGAAAATACCTTCCGAACCGACGGCACGATCGATAGCTTTCCCAACCAGCACCGGCAGCGTGACTACGAGGTCGAGTTCCACACCGCGGAGATGACCAGCGTCTGTCCGATGACGGGCCAGCCCGACTTCGGTTCGCTCACGGTCCGCTATGTCCCCGGCGAGCGGTGCATTGAGCTTCGGAGCTTCAAGTTCTACCTTTTCGCGTTTCGCGACCGTGGCATCTTCTACGAGGACCTGGCAAACCAGGTGCTCGAAGATGTCGTCGCCGCCATCGCCCCGAAACGTTGCACGGTCGTGGCGGAGATGAACGTGCGTGGGGGGATTTCGGCCCGGATCACCGCCAACCACCCGAGCCCGTGACCCAACCAGAGGCCCGCCCTAGCATGGGCGAGACGGGTTCTGTCCGGAGGCTCCTGCGTGCACGTCAAGCCCGACCCTTCTGGCTTTCCCCAGCGTAAGCTCGCCGAGGTGCCGGCGGTGCTCCCCGGCCTCATGCGAGACCTCCAGCGCATCGCGCAGGAGGAGTACGGCATCGACATCCTTCAGATCAACGAGAACGGCGGCCGGGCGGCGGCCCGGATCGCCCTCGCAATGCTCGGCGGGAGGGCGCGCGGCCAACGGATCGTCGTACTCGCCGGTGGCGGCAACAAGGGCGCGACGGGGCTCTGCGCTGTCCGTCACCTCGTGAACTGGGGCTTCACCGTGGAGCCCGTATTCGCCGGCCTCGAAGAGGAGATGTCGTTCGCGGCTCGCCGTCAGGTCGAAATCCTCCGCCACGCTGGGATCGTCGAGCCCGCTGACCAGGCGAACTCGGAGATTACCGTCGAGGAGCACCTCGCGAGTGCCGACCTCGTGATCGATGCCGTGGCTGGCTACGGTCTCGAAGGGCCGCCCGCCGGGGCGGCGGCGGCGGCGGTCGACCTCGCCTGCAGCTCCAAGCGCCCGATCCTCGCCCTGGATGTCCCAACCGGCGTGAGCGCGACCAGCGGCCAGGTCTATACACCCGCGATCAAGGCGTGTACGACGATTGCCTTGGACCTCCCCAAGCGCGGCGTCATCGAGGCCGCGAGCCGGGAGCACGTCGGCGAGCTCTACCTCGCGGACCTCGGCATCCCCGCGACCTTGTACGACCGCATGGGCATCCACAGCCACGATATCTTCACGGAAGGCCCCGTGATTCGAATCCGGCGCTGAACTGCGTAGAATGGCGCGCATGCCCCTCGGAGGCGCGCTATGAGGACTCGCTACGTCAAGACGCCCGACCAGGTCCGCCAATTGCAGGCGATCTACGCGACACCGTCGTTCCTGGAGGCGACATCGCTCGCCGTCACCTTCCTCACGGAACCCGAGGTGGTCGCTGAACTGCTGCCACCGCTGCTCGAGGCCGCCGCCGAGCCGCGAGTCAGCGTCTCGGTCTACACGGTCGGCGCCTCGAACTGTGTCGGCGCGTTCAACGGGGCGTCGATCAACCTCGCCTGCACGTATCGCGGCGAGCCCGGGCTCTACTGCCTCACGATGCCGATGAGCACCGACACGGCGATCGTTTTCGGCCGCGAACTTTACGCCGAGCCCAAGAAGCTTGCCGATTGCCAACTCGATATTCGCGACCGCTTCGTGCGCGGGACGGTGACTCGCCATGGGGTCACCTATGTCCAGCTCGACGGGACCTTCGAGGAGCCGATGGCGCCGAGCACGGCTGCCGGCGTTTCGAAGCACTACTACTACAAGTACCTTCCGGCGGCCGACGGTCAGGGCCTCGCTGGCGACCCGCAGCTCGTCTGCGTGACGCATCGCGGCCGCACCCACAAGCTCGCGCGCGGTGCCGCGACGATCACCTTCCGCGAGTCGCGCCACGACCCGGTGATCGACCTCCCTGTGCTCAAGGTCGAAGGCGCGAGCTACAGCCTCGGCGAAACGCACACGACGGCCGAAGTCGTCGCTACCGTGCCGGCGCGGGACTTCCTTCCCTGGGCCTATGGCAAAGCGGACGACCTCACGGCCTGGGGTGGGCCGGTCGTGGCCTCGCCAAAGTAGCGCGGGCTACCCGCCAGTCGCTGCGAACGTCCGGATCGGTGTTGGCTGGCGGGTCGATGTCGCTTCTTCGATCAGCATGATGGGCACGCCGAGACGCACGGGGTACACGGAGCTGCAGGCCCCTTCGCAGGAAGCCGACGTCGCCGCGAGCGTGATCGCTCCGCCACACCGCGGGCAGGCGAGCAGCGCCTCGAGGTCCACCGCGCGCGGCCGACGGAGCAGCCCCTGACGGTAGGCTCGGCCCGCCCAACGCGTCCCTATCCCGCGCAGCTTATGCCGGACGCCCGGCCCGCGTTTGGCCTCTTCCGGGTCGTCGTCTTTGAGGAACGGCTCGCCGTCCCAGGAAGCCGAACGACGGCGTTCGACCCGGTGCTGGATTTCGCCGCTCCACCGGTGCACCGTCTCCATCGCGTCGACGCGTGTCCCAAACCAGTGCCAGAAGCTGGCGTCGGACCAGAGGCCGCGCGTGAGACCCTCGTCGAAGAAGGCTGCCTCCTTCTGGCGAAAGACGAGCTGGCCGGCCTCGCTCGAGACGTACCAGCGGTGGACATCGCGTGAGATGAGCTTTTCGGCCAAGGGACTCGGCGTCCGGATCAGGCCGCGACGGCCGATGCGGGCCAGTTCCCGGCAAGCCGTCTCGGGTTCCGGGAGGTGTTCCATCAGGTGTTGGCTGATCACGTAGTCGAACGCTGCGCGCTTGAACGGCAAGTGGTTGATGTCGCCGATGACCAGCGGCCGGTCGCGGAGCAGCGGGGCGCTGCGCTCCCAACTCACTTCGTAGCGGTCGCAGACGACGTCGGCGCGGATGTGGGGCCGGTCGCCCCCGCCGATGTCGAGCACCAAGTCCGCCGGACGGATCTCGCCCCTGGCCGAATCAGCCAGGTAGCGGCGCAGGCCCCGCGCAGCGACGTCGAGCCAGAGCCGTTGAACCAACAGGCGGTGCAATGCGAGCGCGGCCCCGGCTCCGGCCAGCGATCCAAGCCCCAAGAGTTTGCCGTCCACCGTCCGCCCGACCTCCATCGCGCTCGTTTGGTGCGGGCATGGTAGTCAGCATCGGTTGAGGGACGGTTGCCCGAGGGTTGCCAGAAGGGTTAGCGGCGTCCCCAGTTGGGGTCCTGGCGGCCAAGCTCGGACTCCCACAGCGCCGGCTTCTGGTGGAAACCGCCACCAATGGACCAGCCGCCGTCGACGTAGAGTGTGTGCCCCGTAATGAAGCGCCCGGCATCCGAGCAGAGGAACGCGATGGCGCCCTCCAGGTCCTCAGGTCGGCCGAGACGGCCCATGGGCGTCCGTTCGATGGTGTGGACCTTCGTCTGGGGAGCGGCGTCGAACACCTGGTCCATCATCTCGGTGCCTTCGAAGTACGACGGGGCGATGCTGTTCACCCGGATGCCCTCACGGGCGTACTCATAGGCGAGGATCCGGCTGAGCCCGTCGACCCCGGCCTTGGCGGCGTGATACGCCGACGCGCGGAACTCACTCGCCGACTTCCCGAGGATCGAGCTGATGTTGATGATCACGCCGCCCGCCGGGTCCTGCGCGAGCATCTGCCTCGCTGCCAGGCGGCAGCCGTTCATCGTCGCGAGCAGGTCGAGCTCGACGATCGCGCGGAACTTCCGCATGGAGTTCTGGTCGTGGCGGAGGGCGGTCCGGTCGGTGAATCCAGCGTTGTTCACCAAAATGTCGAGACGGCCGTACTCCTCCACGGTCTTCGTGAAGAGCCCCTCGAACTGCGCCTCATCGGTGATGTCGGCGGTCCAAGCCGAGGCGCGGCCCCCGAAGCTCCGGCACATGGCGGCTGTTTCGTCGATCATCTCCTGGCGGCGGGCGGTGACGACGACGTCCGCACCCGCTCGCGCGAGGCCCCGCGCGAGCGCGACACCGATCCCGCTGGAGGCGCCGGTCACCACCGCGACCTTCCCGTCGAGTGAAAACAGGTTGGCGAACGTTGGGTCCACGGCTGTCCCTCCCGGGTTAGGCTGCTGGCGCCGCGACCGCGTCGGCCGGCTTCCGGCCGAAGAGCCTCCGGAAGAACCGGCCGAAGTCGCCGCTTTCCCACGAGACCACGAGCTGGCTCGCCACCGCGATGCTGCTGTACGTCCCCGACACGATCCCGACGAGCAACACGATCAGGAAGTTCTGGATGGACTCGCCACCGAGCAGCAACATTGCGACGACGGTCAAGACGACCACGAGCGACGTGTTGATCGAGCGCGCCAGCGTCTCCGTCATGCTTGCGTTCACGGCCTCGGCGAGTGGCACGTATGGGTCCGCCAGGAGCCGCTCCCGGATGCGGTCGAACACGACGATCGTGTCGTGCACCGAGAAACCGATGACGGTGAGGATTGCCGTGATAAACGCTGTATCGACTTCGCGGTTGTCGAATTCGCCCAGGACAGCGAACAGCCCCAAGACGATGAACGCGTCGTGGAGGACGGCGACGATCGCCGCGCTCCCATAAAGGAAGGGCTTTGGCAGCCGCCGAAAGGCGATCGTCACGTAGAAGAGGATCGCGACGGAGGCGGCCAGGACGGCCGCGGTTGCCTTCCAGGCGATCTCCTTAGACACGGCCTCACTGACCGTCGAGTAGTCCTTGCGGTTTACGCCCGTGCAGGTCCCGTCGGCTCCGACAACGCCGAAACGTTGGCAGAGGGCATTCTGCAGCGTATCGATCTCGCCCTGGGACGTTTCGACCGGGCCAGCGGTCGTGGGCGAGGTTACCGGGGGTGCGCCTTGGAGCTCCCGCGTCCGGATGAGGAAGCTGTTGTCGCTGGCCCCCTGGACGCGCGCCTCTTCGTGACCGAGATCGGCCAGGGCCGAACGAAGCGCCGCTTGCTCCACCGTTTGCTCAGTGAACTCGAGCGTGAACGACGAGCCGGAAGTGAACTCGATCCCCGGCTTGAGCTGCCAAATCGCGAGGGCGGCGGCAGCGATGAGGAAGATGACGAAGGAAATCGTCAGCGCTATCCAGCGGTGTCCAGCAAAGTCGATCATTGATTGCTCCCTCCCGGCTCAGCAACCTTCTCGCTGCGCGGGCTGAGTCGCTTCTTCTCTTCGGCGTTGAAGAGCCAGTGATTCTTCGCGAGCGGCGTCCCCACCACCATCTTGAGGAAGGTCCGGGTCACGGTGATGGCGGAGAACATGCTGATCAACACGCCGATGGCCAGCGTGAGCGAGAAGCCCTTCACCAGCGACGCCCCAAACTGGTCGCCGAAGAAGTAGAGGATGAAGCAGGTGATCAACGTGGAGACGTTCGAGTCGCGGATAGAGGTGAACGCCCGGCGGAAGCCGATGTCGATCGCGCTGTTCAGTGTCCGGCCCCGGCGTAACTCCTCTTTCATTCGTTCGAAGATGAGGATGTTCGCGTCGACCGCCATACCGACCGACAGGACGAACGCGGCGATACCGGAAAGGGTGAGCGTGACCGGCCACACCTTGAAGACGAACAACGTCAGCGCGGTGTAGACGCCAAGCGCGAGCGCCGCAAGGACGCCCGGGAGCCGGTAGTAGAGGATCATGAAGAGGGCGACCGCGAGCAACCCAATCTCGCCCGCTTTCACGGAATCGAGGACCGAATCTTCGCCGAGGGTTGCGGAGACTTCATTCGCCTGGATCGTCCGCAGAGGCACCGGCAGGGCGCCGCTGTTCAACAGCTCGGAAAGGTCGCGAGAGGCCTCGAAGGTTTCCTGGCCCGTGATCACGCCGTTGTCCGAGATGACGGCCTGGACGACTGCGCGAGAAATCTCGGTGTTGTCCAAGTCGATGATCAGGAGCCGGCGCGGGTCCGTCTCGTTGAAACGCAGCGAGTTCGAGGTGATCTGTTCGAGCAGCTTCGAGCCTGTACCGGTGGTCTCGAATTGGATGAGGTTCCCGGTGGTTACACGCTGCGGGACGGTGTTGTTTTTCAAGTGCTGGCCGGTCATCGCGATGACCTGCCCGTTGACGACGCCGGTTGCGGGCACCTTTTCGCCCGCGTCGCTGATCACCTTGAACTCGAGCGCGGCGGTGCGGCCCACCTGGTTCTGCGCTTCGGTGCAGTCCACACCTGGGATCTGGACGATGACGCGGTTGCCGCTCGACTTTTGAATCTCGGCTTCACTGACGCCAAGGCTGTTGACGCGCCGTTCGATGACGCGGAGCGCGCCGTCGACGGCCTCGCCGATGTCGCCGGTGTAGTCGTCGGCTGGGGTCGCCTGAAGCGCGAGGTAGCAGCCGCCCCGGAGGTCGAGGCCGAGCCGCATGGTCGACCGGTCGAAGCTGCCGATGCTCAGCCCTTGGCCCTTGGGCCAGAAGCTGCCAGGCAGATAGCGGTCGGGCTCGCTCGGCCAGACAACGATGACGGATAGTGTCGTCAGTAAGAGGACGATGAAGAAAAGGGTGACGGTGCTGGTGCTACGCACGCTGTTGCGAGGCCTCCTGGACAGGATGGTCGGGGACCTCTTCCAAGGTCGTAAGCCGGCGCGAAATCCCCTCGGTCACCGCCCGTACGCGGACGCTCGGTGCAAGCTCGAGGATGATCTCCGTCGGACCGTCGGCAGGCTGGATGATGTCGACGACTTCGCCGATCAGCCCGCCTGTCGTAACCACTTCATCGCCCACGGCGAGTGCGCGGACCGCAGCACGTTGCTGCTTTTGCGACTGCAACACCGGTCGAAGGAGGATGAAGTAGAATGCCGCCACCGCCGCAACGGTGTAAAAGATGACGCTCCACATGACTGCCATGGTGGGTACTCCCAGCGGCGGAACTTACCCCTGCCGGCGCCGGAGGTCCTCCAGGATCTCACGTGCCAGGGCAACTCCCTGTTCCTTGTCCCGGATGCTCCCTGCGAGCTGCGCCTGACGCACCGATGTTAGGACGGCCCCTAACAGGCGTCCACTTTCGAGGTCGAAGCGCTCGATAAGGTCTTCACCCGTCACGAATGGTGGCTCGCCTTCTTGGGAGACGGCCCACGCCCTGGCAGTGACATAATTCACTAGGCCACAGTGAATCCGGTAGTTCTGATGGCTATATCCTGGCCCCCGCGTCGCCCACCCATCCGAAAGGTTCACGAGCATGACCGGCAGCACGTGGCCATCGAGGTCGGCCACGAACCGGCGCATCGCGTGGTCGGTGGGCGGCCAGGCCTTGATCAGCTCGCCAGGCCGCAAGTGGTACCGGATCATCCTGGCGACGAAGTCGGTCTGGTTGAAGGTAAACCCGAGGTCGGGCAGCCGTTCGTGCATGCGGGCCGCCCCGGTCGGGCCGTGACGGGGGAATTTGAGCTCGCCTTCGACGATCGTCGCCGTCTCGGGCTTCGAGACGTCGTGGAGGAGGCAAGCCAGCCGGATCAGGTTTCGCACGCTCAGCCCGTCGATCTCGCGCTCCAACGAGTCGTCGAAGTCTAACCAGCCCAGGACTTCCCGAAGCTCACGGGCGTGCTCGTTGTCGCCGGTTGCGTCTTCAAAGGCCTGGAGGGCGGCGATGTTGTGCTGCATCACGTCGTAGTAGTGCTTCTCGGGCTGCTTGAAGCCGCGACCGGCTTCGAGCTCCGGGATCCAGGTCGTGAGCGACCCCATCCGGTCGAACTCCCGGATCGCCGCGACCGGCTCCGGCGAGCGGAGCCCGTCCATCAGTTCGGCTGCGGCGCTCATCGCGTCACCTCAAGCACGGGGATGGGCCTTGTCGTACTCGACGCGCTTTTGGCTGTCGGTGAGCTGCGTGTAGATCTGGGTGGTCGAGATGCTCGCGTGGCCGAGGGCATCCTGGACGTTGCGGAGGGGCATCCCGCCTCGAAGCATGTGCGTCGCGAACGTGTGGCGCAGCGTGTGGGGCGTAATCGCCTTGTCCAGCTTCGCCTCCTTCGCGTAGTTCTTCAGGATCAGCCAGAAGCCCTGCCGGGTGAGCCGCTCGCCACGCCGGTTGACGAAGAGCGCCGTCTCCTTCCGGTTCCGCACGAGCCTCGGCCGCACGTGGAAGATGTATTGCCGCAGTTCATCCACCGGGCGCTGGTTGAGCGGCAGGACGCGCTCGCGCTCACCTTTGCCGACACATCTGACGGTGACGGGCGCCGCCTCCAGCGCCACATCGCCGAGGTCCAGCGAGACCAACTCGGTCACCCGCACCCCGGTCGCGTAGAGCAGCTCGAGCATCGCTTTGTCGCGGCGCGCCTCCGGTGTGTTGCGCCGGGCTGGCTGTTCCAACAGTTCGTCGACTTCGTCGGCGGTCAGCGCGCGGGGGAGCGTCTTCCCGACCTGTGGCGACTTAAGCGCTTCGGTTGGGTCCCGATCAACCAAGCCTTCGGCCGTCAGGAAGCCAAAGAACGATTTGACCGCCGCGATCTTGCGGGCGACGGTCGCGGCTTTGTAATCGCGCGCGCGCAGCGCTTCCATGTAACCCACGACCTGGTCGCCGGTGACGGCCTTCCAGGCAGCGTCGTCTCCTGTGACGATCCCGCTGTGGGCTTGGAACTGGGACAGGTCATTGCGGTAGGCCGCAATGGTGTTGGCCGAGGCGTTCTTCTCAACGGCAAGGAAATTTAGGAATTGGGCGACATACTCGTCCATAGGCGAGCCTCACCTCGGGCGCAGAATAGTGATGGAATGGGGTTCGAGAGCGGGGGCCATGATAGGCAGGCTGGCTGCTCCGGATCCATGGTTTTGGGCCAGTTAACGTGTGAAGAAACGTGACGCCCCAAGGCGTCATACGCCGCTGCACTCGGGAAAGATAACCCAACATAAGTCAGGGCGCATCATGCGGCCCAACGCCCGTCCCCTCCAGCCCATCCTTGAGCGCGGCCAGGAACGCGCCAGCCTCTGCCCCATCGAACGCCCGGTGGTCGAAGCTCAGGCAGACATTCATCATGGAGCGTATAGCGAAACTGCCATCGTCTCGCACCACGACCCGCCGGACGGCGCGCTCCATCGTCACGATGCCCACCTGCGGCGGGTTTACCAGCGGCCGGGAAGCGATCGAGCCAAAGGCTCCGGTGTTGTTCATCGTGATCGTGCCACCTTCAATGTCCTCGACACGAAGCCGGCGCGTGCGTGCGCGTTCGATCAGGCCAGCCAGCGCTTTCGCGAGACCACCGACGGTCAAGTCCCCAGCATCCCGGATGACCGGCACGACGAGGCCGTTTTCGGCGGCCACGGCGACGCCCGCATGCACGGTGTGATAACGGTAGAGCTCTCCGCCTTCCCAGCGCGCGTTGAGCCCTGGCTCCGCCTGCAACGCCCCGCACACCGCCGCAATGAAATACGGCAGCAGGGTCAGCGGAACGCCGTGTTCGGCTTCGAATGCGGCGCGTTCGGCCTGGCGGCGGGCCACGAGCGCAGTCACGTCCACCTCGACCATCGTCCAGGCCTGCGGGATCTCCTGGGATGAGCGCGTGAGGTTGGCCGCGATCGTCCGGCGGGTCGGGCTCAGCGTCACCAACGTCCGGCCAGCGGTTTCCCGCGATGGGGTTGGCGTGACGCGCTCCGCGATCGCGGCGCGGGGTGGAGCCTGGGGCGCCGCCCAGCGTTCGACATCGCGGCGGGTGACGCGACCTCCGAGCCCCGTGCCGGTCACCTGCGCGGGGTCGACGCCGCGCTCGTGGGCGATGCGCGCCACGGCCGGCGAGATGAAGCCACCGCGGCTGCTCGCCTCCGCGGGCTGCTCCGGCGGCCGCGCGGGCGCGGCGACGGCCGCGGCTGGGACCGGCGCAGCGTGCGTCGGCCGCTCGGGTGGGATGGCCATCGGCCCGCCGGTCCAGCCGCCCTGGGCCGCCGGAGCAGGGGCGGGCGGCGGGCTGGAAACAGCGGACTCCTCGACCTCGCAAAGCGCGCTGCCGACGGGCACGGTGGCGCCCTCAGCGGCGATGATCCGCCCCATGACGCCCTCATGGGGGGAGGGGAGTTCGGCAGTGACCTTCTCCGTCTCGATTTCGCAAAGCGGTTCGTCGAGCGCCACCGGGTCGCCGGGTTGCTTCATCCAACGAAGAATGGTCCCTTCGGTGACACTTTCGCCAAGTTGGGGCATCGTGATGGTCGCCATGGGCACCTCTCAGTAGGCGGCGAGGTCGCGGATCGCCGCGGCGATCTTGTGGCGGTCGACCATGAAGAACGCCTCCATCGCATGGTGGAAGGGCATCGGCGGGATGTCCGGGCCGGCAAGGCGGCGGACAGGCGCGTCGAGCCACTCAAAAGCGTGCTCCGCGATCAGCGCGGCGATTTCCCCACCGAGGCCCCCGGTCAACGTGTCTTCATGCACGATCAGACACTTCCCCGTCGCTTTTGCCGCCTCGAGGATCGTTTCGACATCGAGCGGGTTGAGCGTCAGGAGGTCGACGATCTGGCAGTCGATGCCGTCGCCGCGTACTTCCTCGGCGGCGGCGAGCGCCTCGTGGAGCATCAACCCATAGGCGTACACGGTGATGTCGGCGCCCCGGCGGGCGATGCGTGAACGCCCGATCGTTATCTCCGCTGGCGCGCCCACCAGCTCCTGTTTGATCAGGCGGTAGGTGCGCTTGTGTTCAAGGAAGAGAACCGGGTTGGGGTCGGCGACGGCGGCGCGCAGTAACGAACGGTAGTCCGCGGGGAACGATGGCGCGACGACTTTGATACCAGGCATGTGCGCGTAGTAGGCCTCGATGCTCTGCGAGTGGTGCTGGCCGCCATGTACGGCGCCGCCCCAGGGCGTGCGGACCACCATGGGCAGCCATGCGTCCCCCTTCGTCCGGTAACACCAGCGCGAGGCTTCGCTGCAGAGCTGGTCAAAGCCCGCGTGAATGAAGTCCGCGAACTGGATCTCGGCGATCGGCCGCATCCCGTAGTGCGCAGCGCCGATCGCGAGCCCGACGATCGACGCTTCCGCGAGCGGCGTGTCGATCAGGCGACCGGGGTGTTTGGCGGCCAAGCCGTCGGTCGCGCGGAACACGCCGCCCGCTTCGATGTCCTCGCCGAGCAGGAATGCCTTCGGGTCCTCGGCGAGGATCTCGTCGAGCGTTTCGCGGATGGCCTCGATCACGGTCACTTCGGCCACGGAACGCCCTCCTTGTAAACAAAGCCGAGCGCATCTTCTGGCTGCGGGTCGGGCTGCATCAGGGCCCACTGGGTGGCCTCGCGCACCTCTTCGGTGACGGCCTCGTCGGTCGCAGTCAGCTCGGCCTCGCCGAAGACGGAATCCTCCGCCAGACGGTCACGAAAGGTTGTCAGCGGGTCCTTGGCCGCCCATTCCGCGAGCTCGGCCTTGGGCCGGTAGCGGGTGTCGTCGTCGTCGCTGGAGTGTGGCCACAGGCGGTAGCACTTCGCTTCGATCAGGACGGGGCCGTGTCCAGCCCGTGCTTGGTCTACGGCTGGTTTCACCGTCTGGTACACGGCGATCGCGTCCAATCCGTCGACCACCGCCCGCGGGACGCCGTACCCGCGTCCTCGGTCGGCGACGTGGACGAGCGGCATCTCTTTCTCGTTGCGCTGGGTGATTGCGTACCCGTTGTTCTGAATAAAGAAGATCACGGGAAGCTTGTGGATGGCGCTAAAGTTCAGTGCTTCGTGGAAGTCTCCGCGCGCTGTGCTGCCTTCGCCGCAGCAGGTGAGGACCACGACGGGGTCGCCGCTGAGCTTGGCCGCCAGCCCGATCCCCGCGGCATGCACGAGCTGCGTGGCTACCACGCTCGACTGGGTGACGACGTGGCGGCCGCGGTTGCCCCAATGGGCCGGCATCTGGCGTCCGTGGCTGTTCGGGTCATCCCGCTTCGCGAGCAGGTTGACCATCGCCTCTCGCGCGGTCATCCCGAACGTGAGGTTGAGCGCCAAGTCGCGGTAATAGGGTGCGAGGTAGTCGACGCCTGGCTGGAGGGCGAATCCCGCGCCGACCTGGGCTGCTTCCTGGCCGACGCCCGCGATGACGAAGGGAGCCCGCCCCTGCCGGTTTAACGTCAGCATCCGCTCGCTCAGCGTGCGGGAAAGGCGCATCGTCCGGTACATGGCGAGCAACCGGCCGCGGGGCAGCGGGTAGCCGTCGGGCGTCTCGCTGAGTGGTTGGATCTCGCCCGTTGTGGAGGTCATCGCTTGAGCCTCCTTCGCTGGCCTAGCCTTCAGCGCTGTGGCTGTCACTCAGCGGGCAATCCACTCCGATCCCATAGGCAACGGGCTGGCTGACCGGTAACGACTCCACCGCGGCGACCATCCCGTCGCCGTTGAGGTCGACGGCGGGGCTCTCGGCCGTCCCGAACGGCAAGAATGCAAGGAGTGGCAGAGTCGCGACTACGAATGGCGCCCCAAGGGCGACCGCGATCTGCAAGCGCTTCGGCATCGGGTCACCTCCGTGTCGAGAATACTATCGCGAATCCAGGCCGTCTGCGACAACTCCCGCCACACCTCCGCCATCCACTCGCCGTTTGGGACCCGGGGGGTTCCACGTGGAGACCCGCTGTCGCTTGCACGATCGAATCCACCAAACTTCTAGCTGGCGCGGGACGTATCGTTTGGGAACGGACGCCCAAACCCAGGGGGAAGCCATGGAAAGTGAATACTGGTCGAGGTTCCAAGGATCGCGGATGACGCGCCGCGGGGTTCTCGGCGGCGCAGGTGTGCTTGGCGCCGGAGCTGCCGCGCTCGCGATCGTCGGCTGCGGCGACGATGACGACGATGAGCTCGCTACCGCGAGCGCCACGCAGGCTGCCGCGGCGGCCAACCCCGGCGGGACGCTGCGTTTGCCGGTCTCGGGCGTGTCCTCCGGTCAGCCCGCTACGATCTTCCCGTTCGAGAACCTCACCTACCTGGCGCAGACGCCGGCGGCGTATCACTACAGCCGCCTCCTGCGAAGTCAGTCGAACAAGGATATCGCCGTGGAGGACAAGACCGTCCTCGAAGGTGATGTCGTCGCGCAGTGGGAACAGATGGACCCCGTCACGTACCGCTTTGCGTGGAAGCCGAACGTGAAGTGGCAGAATAAGGCGCCTTTGAACGGCAAGGCTGCCACCGCCCACGACTTCGTCACCACCTACAATGCCTTCCTCAAGACCTCGCAGAACCAGGCGAAGTTCTCCGCTGTAATTGACTCGCTCACTGCACCGGACGAGAAGACTCTGGTGGCCAAACTGAAGTCGCCATTCGCTCCATTCCTCACGTCGATGGCGGCGTCGACTGAAGGCGTTTGGTTCATCCCGGCCGAGACGATCGACTCGGGACAGGCCAAGCAGGACCCGATTGGTACAGGGCCCTTCACCTTTAGCGAGTGGAACGCCGGCATCTCGATCAAGTGGGATCGGAACCCGGACTACTATGATGCGCCGTACCCCTACTTCGCCAAGGTCGAGGCGGGCCTTTCGAATGATGCGCAGCGTATCGTTGCCGCCCTTAAGTCGGGCGACCTAGACATGTCGCAACTTAATGGCGTCATCTACAAGGCGTCTCGCTCTGAACTTGACCCGAAGGGCCAGGATTGGTTCATCCCGACGGGTGTCATTGGCGCCATCTACTTCAATTTCGATAACAAGCCATTCAACGACAGGCGTGTTCGCCAGGCGATCAGCCACATCCTCGACCGCGATGGCTACCTCAGGGTCCAGGACGGCACCGGTAAAGGAGACTGGAACTCGCACCTCTCGCCAGCCATGGCTCCTTACTACCTCTCACCCAAAGACGCGAAGTTCGGCCCGAACGCGAAGTACTTCCAGAAAAACTGGGCGGAGGCCAAGGCTCTCCTCAGCGCCGCTGGCGCCGATGCCCTCCAGGGCATCAGGTTGGTCGGCAATGTTGACCGCTACGGCCCTGAGGCGAGGCAGTCTTGGGAGCTGTTCTCCAACGATCTCAAGGCCGCCGGCTTCAACCACGAGCTCGTTTTCCAGGAGGGAGCGACGTATATTCAGACCACCTTCCTCGGCAAGATGGACCCGAACACCTTCGCCGTCGGTCCGCTCATCGGTTCACCGGCGGACCCGGACGATATCTTTGTCACGAACTATTGGTCGAAGTCGGTCCGGCACAATTGGGGAGGGACGCCAATCGCCGAACAGGCATCCATCGACGCGGATATCGAGAAACAACGGACGATTCTGGACCGCAGCGAGCGCATCGCGTTCATCCACGAGTTGCAGCGCAAGATGGCCGAGTCGATGCTGGTCGTCCCCTACCATGCGTCTGCGGGCCATTTGTACAATTCGCCGAGCATCCAGAACTTCTTTTACAAGTCCGGCTACGGGTACATGCCAGACGGCCTCATGAAGGCGTCGTTCACCAAGGAACGCGTCGCCAAGGGCTAATCTCCTCCCACCGTGCAGAAGGGGCGGCCGCGTCGCGCGCCGCCCCTTTTCGCAGCCTGCCATCGTCTGGGGGCTCCGATGACGCAGTACATCATTCGTCGCATCTTGCTGATGATCCCGACCTTGCTCGGCGTTTCGCTGCTCGTGACCGCCTTCGTCCGCATGCTTCCTGGCGACGCTGTCGACATTCTGACGGCGAACAACGAGATCCAAGGCGCCGACGAGATCTTCAAGGCCGAGATCAACAAGCGCCTGGTCGCTGAAGGCAAGGATCCGGCCACCGCCGGCTTCCCCGACCGCAAGCCAATCGAAGAACAGATCGTCGCCGAGCAACTTCGGCGCGACGGCGTTGACCCTACGAAGGCAACGGACGCTCAGAAACAGGAAGCCAAGAACGTCTTTTCGCGGACGGCTTACAAGGACGAGATTCGCTCCCGCCTCGGCCTCGATAAGAACTACATCGAACAGTGGTGGTCCTGGGTCTGGAACGCCCTCCAAGGCGACTTGGGCGTCACGCTGAGCGGTGGCCGGCCCATCGGGCCGGAGCTCCGCGAGCGAATCCCCACGAGCATCGAACTCGGCCTGATCGGCATGATCGTCTCGCTCTGCATCGCCCTCCCGGTCGGGGTTATCTCGGCCGTCAAGCAGGATGGGCCGATCGACTACCTCGCTCGCGGCGGCGCGATCGGGATGCTCGCCGTCCCCTCGTTCTTCCTCGCAACGATCGTGATCGCGCTTGCCGCCCGCTGGTTCGACTACTCTTTCCCGCTGTTCTACGCGAAATTCTTCGATGACCCGGGACAGAATCTCGAACAGCTTTGGGTCCCAGCCGTCATCTTGGGGATCGGGCTTTCAGGCACGATCATGCGGCTCACCCGCGCACAGATGCTGGAAGTGATGCGTCAGGACTACATGCGGACAGCTCGCTCCAAGGGTCTTGCCCCGAACCGGGTCGTCATCCGTCACGGCGTCCGCAACGCCCTTATTCCTGTGGTCACGATTGTCGGCCTCCAGGTGCCGGTGCTGGTCGGCGGGTCGCTCGTTCTTGAGCAGATCTTCGCCATCCCCGGTGTCGCGTCCTACCTCTTCGCGGCAATTGCGAACCGCGATTTCCCGGTGATCATCGCGGTGAACATGCTCATCGCCGTCGTCATCGTCTTTTCGAACCTCGCGGTCGACCTCACCTACGCAGTGCTCGACCCGCGAATCCGGCTGGCATAGGGGGCGTCACTGTGGCGAACACCATCGCAGAGTCTGTCCAGTTCGGCGGCCAATACTTCCGCCCCGACAAGCCATTTGCCGTCCGCTTCGCCGCGTCCCTCGCGCGGTTCGCCCGCACGAAGCCGATGGGCGCGTTCGGCGGCGCGGTCCTGATCCTGATCTTCCTCGTCGCCATCTTTTCGCCCGTGCTCGCCACCCATGAGCTCGTCGCCCAGGACAAAGAGGCGATCCTCCAAGGCCCGAGCGCCGACCACTGGTTCGGCACCGACGAAAGCGGCCGCGACCTCTACTCCCGTATCGTCTACGGCTGCCAAGTGACCGCCCTCGTGGGCGTCGGCACGGTGATCCTCGTCACGATCCTCTCCCTGTTAGTCGGCGTCACCAGCGGCTACTTCGGCGGGAAGGTCGACTTCCTCGTCCAGCGCTTGGTCGATATCTGGCTCAGCTTCCCGGCCATCTTCCTCATCCTCACGCTCCTCGCGGTCCTCAACGTGAAGGGCGGGACGGAGGGGTTCTTTGGGCTTGGGCGCGGGCCAACCTTCGGCCCGGACCCAAACAACGGCGAGTGGTTCTGGAACACGTTCCCGAGGACGACCATCGTCATCCTCGCCCTCGGCATGGTGCTCGCCGGCGGCGCATCGCGCGTCGTCCGCGGCGCTGTGTTTTCGACCAAGGCGAACCCCTACGTCGAAGCGGCGACCGTGATCGGTGCGACCCCGATCCGCATCATCATCCGCCACATTTTGCCTAACATCATGGCGACGGTGATCGTCTTGGCGACGCTCCAGCTGGGGACCGCGATCCTCGCTGAGGCGACCATCAGCTTCCTCGGCGTGGGGATTACGAACTTCCCGACCTGGGGGCAGATGCTCTCGGGGCAGGTCCGGCTCCACGCGGAGAAGCACCTGTACCTTCCGCTGTTCCCAGGTCTCGCGATCTTCTTTGCCGTCTTCGGCTTCAACATGCTGGGCGACGCGCTCCGCGATGTGCTCGACCCGCGCCTTCGTGGCTCGCGCTAACGACGGCAGTTTCCGGCGGCTGGCCCGCAAGGCGCTGACCTGGGGATACTGCCCCATATGGCTCCCCTCCAACGGATCGTCGCCGTCGTCGATGTTGGGTCCAACTCGGTCCGGCTCTTGGTCGCTCGCCAACTCAGTGACTCCGCGTTCGAGGTGGTCGACGAGGAGCGCTTTCCGGCGCGGCTGGGCATGGGTCAGGCCGCCGACGGCTACCTCAGCGACGCCGGGATCGGGCGGGGCGTCCGCGCCCTCCGGATCTGCACCGAGGTGGCGGCCTCATACGGGCCGTCAACGATGATCGCCGCCGGCACCGAGGCCTTGCGTCGCGCTCCCAACGCCGGCGTGTTTACGGAAGCGGTCTTCCAGGAGACCGGCGTCCGCGTCCGGATCCTCACAGCCGAGGAAGAGGCGTACGCCAGCTTTCTCGGAGCCGTGAACAGCACCGACCTCCGCGATGGGTACATCGTCGACATCGGCGGCGGGTCGCTCGAAATCATCACGGTCGAAGGCCGCGCCCTCGTCCGCTCCAAGTCCGTCCCCTTCGGCGCGCTGTATGCGGCCGAGCGGTTCAAGTCCGACCCGCCGTCGCCGAAGGACGTCCGGGCGCTTCGCAAAGCCGTCCGGCAGGCGGTCGGGCCGATGCCGCGGCGCGGGCCGGTCGTCGGCGTCGGTGGCGCCGTCCGGAACCTCGCGCGGATCCAGCGGCTGAAAGTCCGGTATCCCCTCCGCCGCCTCCATGGCCTCGCCCTTCCCCGCCGCGACCTCCATCGCTTGGCGGCCTCGCTCACTCGCACCGACGCCGACGGGCGCCGCCGGATCGCCGGGTTGAGCGCCAATCGCGTCGATAGCCTCCATGCGGCGGCGGTGGTGCTCGATGAGGTGCTCGACGTGAGCGGCGCTCCGGAGTTCATGGTCTCGGGTCAGGGCCTCCGCGAGGGGCTCGTTTGGCAGGAGCTTCGCGGAGGCCACCCGATCCTCCCTGACGTGCGAGGCGCCTCCATCGCGGGCCTCGCCGAAGCGAACGGTGTCCCCGTGTTCGGTGCTGAGCCCGTCGTAGGTGTCGCAGCGCGGTTGTTCGCCGCAACCCAAGGGATCCACGGCTACGGTGCGCCCGAGCTCGACCTGCTCCTTTCGGGCGCGCGGCTGGCTGGGATCGGCATGCATGTCGACTACTACAGCCGCGACCGCCACGCCGAGTACCTCGTCCACAGTGGCGACCTGCACGGCTTCACCCACCGCGAGATCGTGCTGCTCGGGGCGCTGGTCCGCGGTGCGGAGGGCGGAGGGTTCTCGCTCAGCGAGTACGCGCGGGTCCTGTCGCCCGGCGACGAGCGACGGGTCGAAGTCCTCTCGGCCTTGCTCGGGACCGCTCGCGCCGTCCGGCGGCGCACTCCGTCGCCCGTCTTGGATTACGACGTTCGCGTCGGGACAACAGGGATCGTGGTCGTCCTGCGTGGGTCGGCGCCCCTGGACGCAGAGGTCTACGCCTTCGAGATGAAACAGCGCGCCCTGGCCGCCGCGCTCGAAGTACCGGTCCGGCTCGTGGTCGACGATAGCCCCTAACGGCCGGCCAACGCCCGAAGTTGCGATGGCTGGAGCAACCACTCCAACACGCCCGAGGCTGGGGTTCGGGCGACCGTGACGAGCGCCGCGGCGCCCTTCCGGAAGGTCACCTCAAGCCCTTCCTCGCCAGCCAGAAGCCAGGAAAGGAGGCCGGACAGCCATGGCTCATGCCCCACGCAGAGGACGCGGCCCGCTTTCGTCCGAAGTGCGGCCTCGAACGTCCCGGCATAGTCTGGGCTGGCGAGTGTCGCTTCGACCTGCACCGCCACGCTCATGTACTCACCCAGGATTTCCGCGGTCTGACGGGCGCGGACGTACGGGCTCGTCAGGATGATCTCCGGTACGACCAGCGTCTGGAGGCCTTGGGCGGCGACGCGCATCTTCACGGCTCCCGCGCCGGTCAGCGGCCGCAGCGAGTCGTCCGGAAATCGGGCCCCCCGCTCCTCGGCGATGGCGTGGCGGACGAGACAGATCTCCACTGAGTTACGCCTTCGGCTGGATGGCGACGAGGGCCAGCGCGACGACCTTCCATTGCCCCAGCACTTCGCGCCAGGTCGCTGCGATGGTCGCGGTCCCGGCGTCGGACTGGAACGCGACGTGGTAGACGAACGAGTCGCCGTCCGCCCTGATCGGCGTCACTTCGTGGCCCGAGATGTTCGGCATGGAGGTCAGGCTGAGGCCGCCGCCCTGGGGCGCCAACGCCATCAGCTGCGCCAAGGCCTCGGGCGTGATGTCCGCCATTAACTGTGGGAAGTTTCCTGCGACCACGGCCGCCGCATTGCGGTCCACGGCTGCGCGCAGGCGTGCCGGCTCCTCATCCATCCGATCCTCCACGAAACGGGCAGTCAGCTTGTCGATCTCGCTGGCTCCCGTCCGTCACCATGGTAGAACGCTAGCTGGGAGGCCGCACGACATGCGATTCATGCTCTTGATCTACACGCCCGAGAAGCTCGACCCGGACCCGGGGAGCGCCGCGTTCGGCGAGATGATGGCTGGCTACGGCGCATTTACCGCCGAGGTCCGGGGCAACGGCATGTTCGACAACGGCGACCCGCTCCAGCCGGTCGCGACTGCAAAGACCGTCCGCGTCCGCGACGGCGAGCCGCTGGTCATGGCTGGGCCGTTTGCCGAGACGGCCGAACAGCTCGGGGGCTTCTACATCCTGAACTGCAAGGACATCGACGAGGCGGTGGCCTACGCAGCCAAGATTCCGGGCGCGAAACTCGGGTCGATCGAAGTACGGCCCATCATGGAGATGGGATAGCGTGCGCTACATGCTGCTGATCTACGCTGACGAGGCCGCACGTCCCGCCGGAGACGAGGCCATGGCCGGGATGCTCGCCGAACACGAGCGCCTGATCGAGGACATGATCCGCGGCGGCGCCTACGTCGGCGCACACGCGCTGCAGCCGGTCCTCGCCGCGACGTCCGTCCGTCGCAACGGCAAGACGGTGGTGCCTTCCGACGGCCCCTTCGCCGAAACGAAGGAGCAGCTCGCAGGGGCATACATCGTCGACTGCGCCGACCTTGACCAAGCAATCGCTTACGCCGCCCGTATCCCCGACGCCGCCTGGGGCACCGTCGAAGTGCGCCCGATCTGGGAGATCACCCCGGCCGTCGAAGCCGCGGCTCGCAGACGGGTGGAGGTTGCATCATGAGATACATCCTCCTGATCCAGACCGATGAAGCCGTCGACCGGCTCCCGCCGGGCTCGCCAGAGTTTCTCAATATGATGGCGGGCTACCAGGCCGCCATGGACGCCGCCAGCAGTCTCGGGATCCTCGAAAGCGCGGAGCCGCTGGCGCCCGTTTCCGCAACGCGCACTGTCCTAGTCCGCGGCGGGCGCACTGTTGTGACCGATGGGCCCTTTATCGAGACGAAGGAACAGCTCAGCGGGTTCTTTGTCCTTCGCGACGCCACACTTGCGCAGGCCGAAGCGATCGCCGCCATGATTCCAGGCGCCCTCCACGGCGCCGTGGAGGTCCGTCCCCTGCCCGGGATGGCGGGTCCATGAACGTCGAGGAGTCGATCGAAACGGTCTTCCGCGCCGAGCGCGGCCGGCTGCTCGCGAACCTGATCCGATGGTGCGGCGATTTTGACCTCGCCGAGGACGTCCTCCAGGAGGGCTTCGAATCGGCCGTCGTGCACTGGGCGGTCGACGGCGTGCCCGCGAATCCGGCGGCCTGGTTGCTCACCGCCGCACGCCGGCGCGCGATCGACCGGCTCCGACGCCAGACGCTCCACGTCCAGAAGCGGGCAGAGCTCGCCGTACTCGCCGAGCTGGAGCGACAGGAGGCCGCCGTGCCCGTGGAAGACTCATCGATCGCCGACGAACGGCTGCGGCTGATCTTCACCTGCTGCCACCCGGCACTCCCCATGGACGCCCGCGTCGCGCTGACCTTGCGCACGCTTGGCGGCGTGACCACTCCGGAAATCGCTCGCGCCTTTCTCGTGCCGGAACCGACACTGGCGCAGCGCATCGTGCGCGCCAAGCGGAAAATTCGGGACGCGGGCATCCCATACCGCGTGCCCGCCGACCATCTCCTGCCGGAGCGCCTCAGCGGCGTCCTCGCGGTGCTCTATCTCATCTTCAACGAGGGCTACGCCGCGACAGCCGGGCCTGACCACCTTCGCCTCGACCTCTGCGTCGAGGCCATCCGGCTCGCCGAAGTGCTCGCCGTGCTCATGCCGGATGAGCCGGAGGCGGTCGGCCTCCTTTCGCTCATAACCTTGCACCATGCCCGCCACCGGGCCCGCGTCGATGCCCACGGCGACCTCATCCTGCTCGACCAGCAGGACCGGTCGCTTTGGGACCGGGACGCGATAGCGCGCGGGGCCAACCTCGTGGAACGCGCGCTGCGCATGCGGAGTGTCGGGCCCTACCAGGTCCAGGCCGCCATCGCCGCCGTGCACGCCCAAGCGCCCTCCGCACTGGACACGGACTGGCGCGAGGTTGCGGCGCTCTATGGCGTGCTCCGCACCATCGCCCCGTCGCCGGTCGTCGACCTCAATCGCGCGGTTGCGATCGCGATGGCTGAGGGGCCTGCGGCTGGCCTCGCGCTGCTGGATGCGCCGGCGCTGGAAGAAGCGCTTGAGAGCTATCACCTCTATCACGCGGCCCGCGCCGACCTCCTTCGCCGCGCGGGCGAGCACGGACGGGCGGCGGAGGCGTACCGCCGGGCGCTCGACCTTGCCGCGAACGACGCCGAGAAGCGCTTTCTCGCCCGCCAACTCGCGTCCGTCGAGTCTTAGGCTTCGACCAGCCGCAGCCAGCGGCGCTTTCCTACCTGGACGACGCTCCCCACGATGGCTTCGGCTTCCGCGCTGGCGCTCACGCCGTCGACCGAGACCGCGTTCTGGTCGAAGAGGCGTCGAGCCTCGCGCCTCGACGGCGCCAGACCCGCCGCCATGAGCACGTCGATCAACAGTTGGCCAGCGGCGACGGCGGCCTCGGGGATGCCGTCGGGCGCCTCTTTTCGCTGGACAGTGCGCTCGAACGCGCCTTGCGCGTCGTCCGCCGCGGCGGTGCCCCAGAATTCGGCTGCAATCGTCCAGGCGAGCCGCTTCTTGGCGGCCATCGGGTCGCGATGGAGCTCGGCCCGGCGTCCATCGAGCTCGCCGCGCGGCACGTTGGTCGCCAGGACGTAAAAGTCCATCACGGCGTCGTCGGGGATCGACATCGCCTTGCCGAACTGCTCGGTCGCAGTGTCGCCCACGCCGATGTGGTTGCCCTTGGACTTCGACATCCGCTCCTTGCCATCGAGGCCGACGAGGATCGGCAGGGTGACGGGGACGTGCGGCTTCTGGCCGGCGTCCTGCTGGATTTTGCGACCCGCCATCAGGTTGAAGAGCTGCTCCGTGCCCCCGACCTGGACGTCGCACTCCAGTGCGTACGCGTCATAACCCTGCATCAGAGCGTAAAGGAACTCGTGCAGGTAGACGGCGTCGCCATCGTCCCAGCGTTTCCGGAAGTTGTCGCGGCGGAGCATTTCAGCGGCCGTGAACTTCGACATCAGGCTGATGACGTCGGGAAACGTGAGCTTGCCCAGCCACTCGGAGTTGTGCCGCAGCTCGGTTTTCGTCGCGTCCAGGACGCGTGCCGCCTGGTCGAAGTAGGTCGCCTCGTTCTGGGCGATGTCCTCCGAAGTGAGCATCGGCCGGAGCTTGTTCTTGTCGCTCGGGTCGCCGATCAGCGCCGTGTAGTCGCCGATCAGGAAGATGCAGTGGTGCCCAAAGTCCTGGAACTGCCGCAGCTTGCGCAGGGGCACGGTGTGGCCGAGCGTGAGCGATGTCGCGGTCGGGTCGATCCCGAGATAGACGCGGAGCGGCCGGTCCAGCTCGATGAGCGCGCGCAGTTCGCGCTCCATTTCGCGCCGGAGGCGGTCGTCGCCATAATCGACGCCGCTCATCAAGACGAGCAGCTGTTCTTCAACGGGAGCCATGGCCCGCGGAGTCGCCATCGGTGCACCTGCCTTCAAGTACTGGGAACGTCGGATCGGTGTGCGGAGTGCGGGGGCCGTGCGAGGCCCCTACACGTAGCGGGCGGCCGGGCGCGTGCAGGACGAAGGACTCATGCGAGCAGCCTCCGCGCCTCGGCGACATCGGCCGCGATTTGCGCGACCAGCGCGTCCACGCCGTCGAACTTCTGCTCGCCCCGGATCCGGCGCACCACTTCGAGCTCCATGCGCTCGCCGTAGATGTCGCCTTCGAAGTCGATCAGGTGTGTCTCGATCGAAACATGGCCGGCATCGAAGGTCGGGCGGCGTCCGATGTTCGTCGCGCCGATCAGGCGCCGGCCCGCGACACGCGCGACCGTCGCGTAAACGCCGAGGGCGGGCATCGCGCGGTCGGCGGCGACGGAGAGGTTCGCGGTGGGGAACCCGATCGTCCGGCCCCGCTCGAAGCCGTGCACGACCGGCCCCGTCAGGTGATACGGCCGGCCGAGCAACGCGGTGACCCGCTCCATGTCCCCGTCGGCCAACGCTCGCCGCACTGCCGTCGAACTAAAGCGCTCGTGGTCGTGCATCAACGGCTCAATCTGGACGACTTCGAAGCCGAGCGACTTGCCGAGCGCGGCCATGCGCTCCGGGGTGTCCTTGGGGGCGCCACGGCCGAAGGCAGCGTCGGGGCCAAGCAGCAGCAGACGCATTCGCAAGAGGTCGTAGAACCCGGCCGCGAGCTCTTCGGCCGAGACCTCGGAAACCTCGGAGGTGAAGGTCAGCGGGAGCACCCAATCGGCGCCCGCCGCCCGCATCAGCGCCATGCGGTCGTCGAGCGAGGTTAGGTAGCTCGGTGCGATCTCAGGCTTGAGCACAGTCATCGGGTGAGGATGGAGCGTGACGACGCCAGGGCTGAGGGCGCGTTTCCGGGCTTCGTCGCGAAGCCGCGCGATCAGCGCCTGATGGCCGCGATGGACGCCGTCGAGCACGCCGATCGTGACCGCGGCCTCGGGGCCTGGCGCGAACGCCTTTAGCTGCGCAACCGTGAACGAGGGGAGGGCCATCGCCCGGCCAGGTTAGCAGGCGCCCTAGGTGTGCGCAGTAGCCCGATTCGCGACGGGGCGCGTTTTCCGGCCTCTATCCATGCGCCGTCGTAGCATGTCTCCCGATGCGCCGCCTCCTGCTGCTCCCACTGCTGTGCCTGCCGTTCCTCGCCGTCGCTTGTTCGGACGACGCCGACGATGAGCCCGTCCCGCAAGGAGATATTGTGAGCGATGAGGACTACCTGCGGGTCTTCTGCGCCGGCATCACCGGCTTCCAAGAGGCGCTCCTCAACAGTAAGACGGTCGAGGGCATCTCCGAGGCGGTGACGACCTATGTGAAGGCGATGGAGCCCGTCAACCCGCCCGCGGACATCGCGGACTTCCACAAGGCGTACATCAAGTACCTCAAGGACGCCGTGAAGGGCGAGGACCCGACGGTGCTCGTGACCTCGAAGCCGCCCGTGCCGCCCGACGGCCCCCGCAAGCGCCTGGCCGATAAGGCTGGCAACGTCGAGGCCTGCAAGTACCCCACCTTCCTCAACGCGGACGAGTAGCCCGCCGGCCTATTCGGCCAGGTCGTGCGTATAGACCTCGTTGAGAGTGATGCGGTCGCCGTCCATGAGCACCAGGTCGAACCCCCGGAACCGCTTACGCTTTCCCTCGCCGAGGTCCATCGTTGCGATCCAGCGGCCCGCGTAACCCCCGCCGCCCGCAAGCGGCCAGACTTCGTCCGGCACGTACTCGATTGGCGGCGTCGCCTGGAAGAGGCCCGTCAAATACGCACGGAGCGCCGCTCCTCCCAGGAGGCCGGCAGCGGTCTGCGGGTCCTTGTAAAGCACGTCGTCGCTGTAGAAGGTCATCAAGCCGTCGACGTCCTTCGTGCTCCAGGCCTTGAGCCATCGGGCGTTGTAGTCGTGAAGGTCCATGTGCTGTCTTCTCCTAGTGCCGCTCGAGCCATTGGTTGAACTGCGGCGGGCGCTTGTCCCGCCAGGCGGCGGTGCCTTCGCGCGCGTCTGGATGATGGTCGCTGATCGCCGTCTTGGTCGCGATGTCGTCCATCGCCTGGGCGAGCGAAAGCTCCGCCGCGTTGTAGATGGCGCGCTTCAAGAGCCGCATCGCGACCTGAGGGCCGGCTGCGAGCTCTTCCGCGAAGGCGAGTGCCCGCGCCTGGAGCGCCTCGGGGGCCACCACCTCGTGGACGAGGCCGAGCCCGTAGGCTTCTTGGGCGTCCACGATGCGCTTCCGCATCAGGAAGTCCAGCGTCCGCGCGACGCCCATGTGTTGGACGAGAAGGTACTGTCCGCCCTCATCGGGCAGGAGCCCGAAGCGCAGGGTCGCGCTCCCCAGCCGGGCGTCGCTCGAAGCAAGGCGGAAGTCGCACGCGAGGGCGAGCGAGAAGCCGCTCTGGATGGCGACCCCGTTGATCGCCGCGATGCTGAGCTTATCGAGCGCCCGGATGGCGCCGACGATCGGCTGCGAGAGGATGCGGAGTCCGTCGTAGGTCCCCATCGCTTGGCGGTGGCCGCCGGGGATGTCCGGGACGAGCGTCGCGCCTTCATCGCGCGGCCGGCCACTGATGTCGTCGCCGGCGCAAAAGCCCCGCCCCGAGCCTGTGAACACGACGACGCGGACACGGTCGTCCATTTGCGCTTGGGTTAGCGTCTCGACCAGGTCACGCTTGATCCACTGGTCGAGGCCGTTGAGCCTCTCAGGACGGTTGAAGGTGATGAGCGCCACGCCGCTGTCGTGGACGGTGACATCAAAGCCGCGGAACGATCCGGTCTGCATTGCTGGGAGACCTCCTGCTGCGGAGGATTCTTCCCCTCTGGGCTTGGCCGTCAAGCGGCGGTCAAAGGTCGACCAAGAACGTCGCGCGTTCGTGGTCGGCCGCCGTGATGGTCACGCGGCGCACGCCGGGGAGCGCTTCAAGCTCTTCGCGAAAGTGCAGCATCGTGCCGACCTCCGGCCCGCGGACATCGACCTGGACCCGCGCGTCCGAAGGCTGATCCGCGAGAGCGGCAGCCGGCCGCTGTGCTCGCAGGGTTGCGCTCGCGAGCCGTTCGAGGCCATCGACCACGTGCTGGATCGCCCCGGCCGCAGAGGCGTATTCGTCGCGGAGCAGCGTCAGCGGTTCCAGCAGGAGATCGACCATCCGAGGTCGCGGACTGCGTTCCGCCGCCTGCGCCTCGACCTGTTCGAGGCGCAGCAAGAGGCCGAGGTAGTCGTCTCTGAGGGCGTCGTAGCGCCGGCGGAGCTGCTCGAACGGAAGCTCGCCGCCGGCGGTCGCGTTCAGGCGGCGCAGGAGGGCTTCTTCCTCGGGGTCACGATCCGGCATGGAGGTCCACCACTCGGGAGGACGTTAGGTGACAGCAGTTGAGGTTCGGTGGACAGGGCGTTGCGAGGTGGCTGCGCGGTGGCCGTCTGGGAGAGGTGACGGCCACCGCCCAACCCGAGGGGACGACTTACGCGGTGGCCACGGCACGCTGCCCGGCCAAGCGCGGAGCGCCTTCAAGGCGATAGCCAAAGCCGCGCGCGGTGACGAGGTACTGCGGCTCCTCGAATGAAGGCTCGAGCTTCCGGCGGATCCGGCGCACGTAGACTTTGAACACTTCTTGCGCCTCTCGCGCGGTGTACTCGTATTCGCCCGTGACGGCGTTGAGCACCTCGTGTGGCTTCAGCACGCGGCCAGCGTTCCGCGCCATGTACTCGAGGATCCGGAATTCGCTCGCGGTGAGGGAGACCGGTTGGCCCGCGCGTTCGAGCTCGCAGCGGTCGAGGTCGAGGCGCAAGTCGCCGACTTCGAGGATCCCGTTGCGCTCGGCCGCCCCCGTAGGGCGATGCCGCCGCAAGACGGCGTGCAGCTGCGCGACGACCACACGGGCATCGGCGTCGACCTGGAGGCAGGCGTCGGCGCCGTTGACCAAGGCGTCGGCCACGAGGGCCGCCGTCGCATCTTCGAAGAGCACGACGAGTGGCTGGCCGGCCGCATGGACACGACGGAACGCCGTCGCCTCGGCAGCGCTGCCAGTGGCGAACCAGGCGACCAGTTCGAACTCGCCGCTTGCGGCAAGCGCGACCGTCGCTTGGTCGATAGACCGCTCCAGCACGGCAAAGCCAGCGCTGTGGAGGGTTCGGATGAACGGGAGTGTCGCGCTTTGCCGTGGGGCCAGCAACAGACAACTCCTGAAATTGGTGGGTTGCACGCCGTTGGGGGCCACAGCGTTTCTCCAGCTTTCAGGACTCGAACGCGGTTCGGAATCGCCACGAAGTATACGCATTTCGTCAACCACGGGAAGCCCTTACGTCCACAATTCACAGGGCAATGTGTTGTTATGGCGATTAAGTTAGGCCGTCAGCCCCCCGGTCTTGCATCCAGGGCACGATCATCTCGATCAGGCGGTCGCGTGGGTCCTTCAGTTGCGGGCCTTCCGCGCCCACGGGGTTGAGGTAATGGTCTGCCCAGGGAAGGTCCCAGAGCTGCTTGTCTGACGCGCCGCTCTTTTCAAAGATCTCACGCTGTTCCGACGGGAAGATGTCCGAGTCGCCGTCCGCGTAGACGATCAGCGTTGGGATCGTGACATGAGCAATCGTGTCCGGGAGGTCCGCCTGGCTGCTCAGGCCGCTCCAGGTGCTGAGCCAGGCGCCGGGCGTCATCAGCCGGGCGAGCCCGCCGTGCGCGTAGTTCCCGATGATCGGGTCCGCCGGTGAGAAGATGGAGCCGAGTGGCCGGCGGTTCGGCTCGATGCTTGGGTCGAGGTAGGCTGGATTCGCGAGCGTGCGATAGATGACCAGGTAACGGCCGAGCCTTGCCCGCCGGGCGACCGGGTACTGCTCCTCCGGGCTGGCGGCGCCATACCAATCGGAACGGAGCTGCGTCCGGGCCCGCTGCGCTTCGTCGATCCATTCGCGGGCGATGGCGTCGAGGCGCCGGTTCCGTTCACGCTGGCGGGTTCGGTACTCCGCGAGCCAGGCGCGGTCGTAGGTGCTCGGCGCTGGCCACGTCCGGTAGCCGTTCGCCGGGTTATACATGTCCCAGGCCGGGTCGAGGCTCTCGGGGTCAGATTCGTCGGGCACACTCGGGTCCAGGACGTTGAGCATGAAGCGCCCTTCGCCGAGGTGCGCCGCCACCGCGATGTAGAGGTCGCCTTCGGGCATGATTTCGTCCCCGAGGGCGACCGGCTCGCCGCCTGGCGCGGCGGTGATCCGCTCGCCGGGCCGGCGGCTCGCCTGCGACTGATAGAACCCGAGCAACGACCCGCCGCCACTGTTCCCGAGCAACACGATGCGCTCGAACCCGCGCTCACGGAGATGCCGCATGCCAGCCGCGATGTCGAGGAGCAGTCGCTCGTGGATCATGTGCGTGTCGTTGTTCAGGTACCGGCTGTTTTGTCCGAAGACAGCGTAGCCTGCCGCTGTCAGGCCGGGAACGACATAATGCCGCGTAAACTCGCCGCGCGGATGCATGAGGTAGACGGCCGTCTTGGGTTCGCCGCGGCCGGGCTCGTACAGGACGCCGCTGCTTTGGGCGCCGTCGCTCGCATCGAGGTAGACGATTTCGCGACGCACGCTCGGGTCGAGTTGGCTGAAGGCGAATGGCAGGCGCCTGACTCGGGACTCGCTTGGTTCGACGGCCATGCATAGGCCTCCTTGGGTGCTTAGCGGACCTGCGCCCTGATCTGCGAGGAAAGCTCCAGCCGGATAGGGTTAGTGTCGGCCTCTTGCCGTCCGAGCACGTGTTGGACGACGACCACGCGCCCGATGCGGTAGACATCCGTCCAGACGCGATTCCGTTCCTGGTCCACGGCCGTCGCCACATACCCGACCGCTTCCGCCATCCCCCCGAGGGCGGGCGCCGAGACGTTCTTGAGGTCCGTGTTGAACACGTCCGGCGGCGGTGTCTTCCAGCCTTCGGATTGGGTTGGGTAGTCGGCCCTGGCGGCTGCCTCATTCGCGTAGACCCGGACTTCGGCGCGCGCCTGCACCTTCGGCTCGGTCGTCCGCTCGTAGATGCTGAACGCGATGTCCAGGCCGCCGGGGGCGGCGACCTTCTCCGGCTCCGTGCGCCGGAAGCCGAACGACGCCATGGTCGGCAGGATCCCACCGGGCGTCAGCGCCGCGGCGGGCGTCCCGGTGGAGGCCGTTGGTGGGCTTCCACCCGGCGATGGCGTAGCCACAGGCTCGTCGTCGTCACCGCCACAGCCGGCGAGGAGCGCGACGGCGAGCACGAGGCCTAGCGCAACTCCGCCGCCTGCACGATGAGCTTGGCGACTTGGATGGCGTTCAAATGGTCGGAATTGACGCAAAGATCGTATGCGCAAGGTGTCAAGAACCCCGTGTCGTAGAAGCGACGGAAGTATTCGACGCGTTCGGCGTCGGTGCGCTCGACGGTCCGCAGCGCGGTCTTCTCATCGACGCCCATGCCGGCCATGATCCGGCGCGCGCGCACTTGTGGCGAACCGGTGATCAGCACGCGCAGGGTGTCGATCCGGTCCTTCAGGATGACGCCTGAAGCGTGCCCGACGACCACGCACTGGCCAGCGTCGGCGCGGTCCCGCGTTACCTCCTCCACGAACTTCCGGTAGTCCGTCGAGGTGAAGAGCGGGCTCGTCGTCAGGGGCAGCGGGTCCGCCCAGGCGGCGACCGGCATGCTCGGCGTGCGAGCGAGGGCTTCAAGGATGCGTGTCATCAAGGATGGCGTGTGCTCGGCCTCGCTGACCGTTTCCGGCGAGACGCCGGCTTCTTCGGCGGCCGCCTGGATCACCTGGTAGTCGACCAGGCGGAAGCCGAGCCGGTCGGCGACTTCGCGGGCGACCTCTTCGCCGCCTGTGCCGACCTGGCGGGTGACCGAAATAACCGTGGTATGCATGTGACCTCCCGGCGCGCGCTCATTGTACGCCAGCCGTTCGGTCGCGCTTGTGCAGGTTAGCGCTGGAGCAAGTCGACCTTCGCGATGAACCGCTCGACGAGCGTGCCGTCGAATCGCGTGCCGGAAAGCCCGCGCATCACGGCGACGGCGTCCGTCGCGTCCATCGCGCGGCGGTAGGGCCGGTCGCTCGTCAGCGCGTCGTAGGCCTCGGCCATCCCGATGATTTGCGCCTCCATGGGCACTTCCGTGCCTTGGAGCATCCCCGGGTAGCCCTTGCCGTCGACGCGTTCGTGGTGACAGCCGACCCACCAGGCGGCGGCGCCGAGGCCGGGAATCTCGCTCAGGACCTCGCGAGCGTGCACTGGATGCTGCTGGACGAGCCCGAGCTCTTCGATCGACAAGATGTCGGGCTTGCTGAGGACTTGGGTCGAAACGCCCAAGGTCCCGATGTCCTGGAGGAGGGCTGCCGCCATGATCAGGTCGGCGCGCCGGTCGCTGAGCTCGCAGGCGGCGCCCATCTTGCGTGCCATCTCCGCCACGCGGCGCCCACGACCGCGCTCGCGCCCGTTGCGGGCATCCACCACGTCCGCGACCACCGTCAGCACATCAAGGAAGCTCTCGCGGTCCAACGGGGCGCCGATGTTCATCGTCATCAGCGTGGAAGTGAGGTCGTTGTCGTAGAAGCCGATCCAGAAGGGGTCGGCCGAGGCAAGTTTCGCGAGGCGGTCGGCGATGTCCGGGTCGAGCTCCGAGCCCGACATTTCGCGCATCAGTTGCGGACCGCGCCGGCGGACGGCAAGCGGTGAAAGGTCGGCGTCGAGCATCGACTCCATTCGGTCGGCGGCGGCGACGATCCGCGCGATCACGGAAGGCTTCCGGCCGGTCGCCTGGTCCCATGTGTCGTGGTGGGCGAGCACGGCCTGGGCCACGCCCTCGGAGAGCGAGAGCCGGCGCGCGATGGTCGCGCCGTTCTCGCAGTGCACGTTCAAGGCCGCCAGGAGCTGGCCCCAGCCGCCGGAAGGCCGGGCCGTCCGGATGGTGCGGGAGCTCGGGCCACCGGCCAGGAAGTTCGCGCTAAGCCCTGGCGCCGGCGTCGGTGCGGCTGGCATCGAGGCCATGCCGATGTCGTGCAGCAGCGCGGCGAAGTACACCTCTTCGACCTGCGCGTCCCGAAGCTTGAGGCTTTGGGCGACGGCGAGGGCGATGTAGGCGACCCGTTGGGCGTGGCCGGGCTTGCGCCCTTCCGCCAGGTCGAAGGCTCGGCTGAGCGGGGCCAAAAGCGCGCCGCGTGTCAGCCGAGGCAACCCGCCGGGGCCGGCTTCTTCGAACAGGGTGGGGTCGACGTACTCCGGGCGAGGCGTCGAGATCGGTGCACGAGAAACCATGCGCGGTTCTCTCCCGTTGGGTTGGAGCGTACCTGGAGAATCGACCGCTGTAGCGCCGGGACACAGGCGGTCACAACCTCGTCACGGCGGACATGCCGGAGCGTCTTGGGTGTCATGGATGAGCGCTCGACTGCGCTCTCCGCTTGCCCCTGACACCCCGCCCACGTAGACAGAGGGTACCTGCCGGGCCTTCCTCGGAAGACCCGGACTTCCGCTGATCGAGGGATAGCGTGCCAGACGTCCGCAAACCCGCGCCCAAAGCGACGCCCGAAACCCAGGAGTTCTGGGACGGCGTCAAGCAGGGCAAGTTCATCCTTCAGCGCTGCAACGACGCGAAATGCAGCAGCAAGGTCTACTTCCCACCGCGGCCGTTCTGCCCCGGCTGCGGCTCCCGCGACGTGAGCTCGTTCCAGGCCTCCGGCCGCGGCAAGCTCGCCAGCTACGTCATCAATCATCGCCCCGCCCCCGGCTTCGAAGCGCCCTACGGTATCTGTATCGTCGACCTCGACGAAGGGCCGCGCCTGATGACGACGATCGTCGGCGTGGAACAGACCCCCGAGAACCTCGTCCTCGATATGGCCGTCGAGCTTTCGCCGACGCCAGCCAACGACGAGATCAGCCTTCCAACCTTCAAGCCGGTGGGGAAATAGCCCGATGAAACGCAAGAGTGTCGCCATCGTCGGCGCTTCCGAGACCACCGAACTCGGGGTCATCCCCAGCCTTTCGCAGATGGGCTTGCACGCCGATGCCGCCCTGAACGCCATGGCCGACTGCGGCCTTTCGCCCAAGGACATCGACGGCGTCGCCTGCGCCGGCCAATCGCCGACCGAGATCGCCTGGTACCTCGGGATCACGCCGACGTACGTCGATGGCACCTCTGTCGGCGGTTGCTCGTTCATGCTCCACGTCCGCCATGCCGCCGCCGCGATCAACGAGGGGCTCTGCAACACCGTCCTCATCACTCACGGCGAGAGTGGCCGCTCCGGTATTGGCCGCGGCGGATTCGGCGCTGGCCCCTCGACCCTTACCGGCCAGTTCGAGACGCCATACGGCCCCTTTGGCGCCCCGAGCACCTTCACGATCCCCGTCCTCCGCTACATGAAGCAGTACGGCGTCACCGAGGAACAGCTTGCGACCGTTGCGGTCGTCCAGCGCGAATGGGCGAGCCGGAACCCGCGCGCGGCGATGAAGGACCCGATCACCGTCGAAGACGTGCTCAATTCGCGGCTGATCGCCTGGCCCTTCCACTTGCTGGAGTGCTGCCTGGTGAGCGACGGCGGCGGCGCCCTCATCCTCACCTCGGCTGAGCGTGCGAAGGACTTCCCGACGAAGCCCGTCTACATCCTCGGCACCGGCGAGAGCGTCGAAACCCCGATGGTCAGCCAAATGGAAGACCTGACGAGTTCGAAGGCGTTCCGCGTCTCCGGCAAGAAGGCGTTCGACGAGGCCGGGATCAGCCACGCCGACGTCGACCACCTGATGATTTACGACGCCTTCGCCCATCTCCCGCTCTACGGCCTCGAAGACCTCGGCTTCGTCGGCCGCGGCGAAGCGCCGGCCTTCATCCAAGCGGGCCACACGCGTCCTGGCGGCAAGCTGCCGTTGAACACGAACGGCGGCGGCCTCAGCTACGCGCACTCGGGGATGTACGGCATGTTTGCGCTCCAAGAGAGCGTCCGGCAGATGCGCGGCACCGCGGCGGCCCAAGTGCCGGACGTCAAAGTTGGCGTCAGTCATGGGGTCGGAGGCATGTTCGGCGCGAGCGGCACGATCATCTTCTCAAACGAAGCCCCGTAAAGCCGGGCTCTTGATAGGCTCTCCGCCAGGCCCGCGACGCACGTCACGGGCCTGGCGGAGAGCCGACTCCCAACAACCATCGTTCTGTGAACTGGGTCACTTGACAAACTATCCGGTACCGTTAGTGTCCGCGGCGACCCCCAGGAGGTGGTCCACCAGTGGCTGTTTTTACCAACGCGACATGGCAAGTGAACCCAGGCAGGACCGCGGACGTGCTCGCAAACATGGTCCGTGCCAAGGCGATCCACGAACGGCTCGGCGGCCAGGTCTCCGTCATCCAGTCGATGTACGGCGGATCCAACTCCGGCCGCCTGGCCTACCTGATCGCCCTGCCCGACATGGCAGCGCTCGGCGCCTTCAACGACGCACAGGCGGCCGACGCGCAGTGGCAGCAGTTTGTCCAGGAAGTGCTGTGGGCGCCGAACCCTTCCGCAACCCTCCTCGCCAACAGCGTCAACCAGGACCTGCCGGGCTTCGAGGGTGGCATCCCCGCGCGCCAAGCCCCCGGTTCGCTGATGAGCACCACCGCGTGGCAACCGCAGCCGGGCCGGCTCGGCGAAATCATGGTGGAGGTGGCCGCGTGGAACACGGTCGCCGCGAAGCATGGCCTCACGACGAGGGCCGTCCAGGCGACTGCGGCGGG
>JBJXFX010000145.1:0-10879 GCA_046152925.1 Dehalococcoidia bacterium | reverse complement strand
AGGATGTCGAGGGCCGCCGCGCGCTCGGCGACGCGGATCGGGTTGTTGAAGTTGAAGGGGAGGAGGGCGATGCCGTGGCCCAGCCGGATCGACGTGGTGCGCTGGCTGAGGGCGGCGAGGAAGATCTCGGGGGCCGAGCTGTAGGACCATTCCTCGAGCATGTGGTGTTCGACGAACCAGACGTGGGTGAAGCCGTGGCCGTCGGCGAAGACGATCTGCTCCATCGCCTCGTGGAAGGTCCTCGCTTCGTGGCCCTCGGTGTGAGGCTTGGGCGACTGCAGCTCGTAGAGCATCCCGAAATCCATGTGCATCCCTCCGGCGGGGGAGCATACACGAGCGAGCGTCCGATTGTTTGTGGGAGGTGAAGCAGTTGGGGGGCCCTCGACCCCGGCCCTTCCCCCGACTTCGCGGGGGATGGGAGTGCGTTGTGCAGCCGTGGCCGGGTCGCGAACGCTCCCGGCCCTCTCGAATGGCGACCGCGGTAAGGGAGCCATAACACCAGAGTCGGAGATGTGGCCCGCGTACCCCTCGCTGTCGCTCAGGGCTCTGATGCGCGTATGGTTTTGGGGATGGTGGCGCTGGCGAAGGACGAGGTCCTGAGGTTGATGCGGTCGTCGCGGGCGGAGTGGCTCGCGACGCTGGCACGCGTCCCGGTGGGGCGGATGATCGAGCCAGGAGTGGTGGGCGACTGGTCGGTGAAGGACATCGTCGCGCATGTCGCGTGGAGCGACCGCGAGATCGCGCTGGTGTTTCGCGACCATCACTTACGCGGTTCGCCACTCTGGGAGCTTCCCCTGCCCGAGCGGAACTCGGCGATGGTGGCGGCGGCGCGCGAAGAGCCTCTTGAGGTCGTGCTCGCGGACGCGGAGCGCTGCTACGAGGAGCTGCTGGCGGCCATCGAGGCGTGTAACGAAGCAGACTTGGCCGATTCGTCGCGGTTTCGCGAGATGCCGGCGGAGTGGGAGCCTTGGATGCTGCTGCGCGGCACGAGCTGGGGGCACTATCCGGACCACATCGCCGACATCAGGGCTTGGCTCGACGTGATTGTAAGGTCCGCTTAGGCTGTGTAGAGTTACATCGTATCTTTGTTGCACGGTCGGAGGCTAGTCACGGAAGCCATTAAGTCGATTGTGGGGTTCATCCAAGAGCACTTCGGCTTACCGCGTCCGAAGAGCGTTATCGGCCTTGTCGGCGTCGCGCTTACGATCTTGGCCGGCATGGCCGTGGCGTCGATATGGAAGCTGGATGGCTGGCCCTTGGTTGTTATCATTTGTGTACTGTCAACGACGATCGTGGTCGTAGTTTGGCTTCTAGCAAAAGTTGCATTAGCAGGTATGGGCGAGCAACTGTATGGCTCCGACGAGCGAGCTCTTCTGGAGCAGGCGCGAGCTCAATCTCAAGTCGCGTACGGTCGGTCAGATCAGCGCAGAGCGAGATCAAAAGAATTGGCGATACCGTCGACGCCTGGTCCCGCAGGGCCTGAGACCGCATTTCCTGCAGTGGTACTTCCATCATCCAGCGCAGCACCACCTGTGCTTTCTCCACATGTGCAGATCGAAGAGAGAAGCGAATGATTTTTTTGGTATCTTATCAATTCACTCCCCCTAACCCAACAGCTGTGATGAACATATCAGCGGAGCTGGCGCATTCGGCGACCTGGATCCATCCGATGGATAACCTGTGGATGATTGATACGGCTGAGACACTGGAGCACGTTCAGGCGAGGCTCATCAAGTACTGTCGCAATAGTGACAGGTTACTGGTGATTCAACTGAATCCTTGGGGGCCAAACACCTTTCAGGGACTTCAGAATGCTGATACCTGGGAGTGGATCTATCAGCGAACGACGCCTTCGCCTCCCCCGCCTTATCCAGGATCCCCGTCATTGTTGCCAAGCTTGCCTCCAAGTTGAGCTAAATCAGCAGAATGGCTCCTCCAGTGTTGAGGTTTCCCCGCGCCTTGGGCAATGGATCGTATCGCCAGTTCTTGGTGCGCGGCGTCGGCAATTCCTGGATTTTGAGGCATTCGCTCATCGGGAGGGCTGTTCTAGGCGTAACGTCAGACATCGAGGGCTAACGAGCTATTGTGCTTTGGCGGCCGAAGCAGCGCCTCTTGCGTGACCGTGACGACGCGGCGCCCGTCCTGGGCGTACATCGCGCCGGTGATCAACGCCCGGGCGTGGCGAGAGATGTGGCTCTCGCTGCGGTAGTTTAGCCAGTCATCCCAGCGGGGCGGTTCGTGGAACCACATGGCGTGGTCGAGGCTCGCCCGCATACCCTGGCGCGCCTCTGGCTCCGTCCAGGAGAAGACGGTCGACATCAGGCCGTCGTCGCTGATCCAGGCGAGCAAGGCGGTGTGGAGGAGCGTTTCGTCTGGCATGGCGCCTTTCGGGCGCATCCAGAGGCTGCGCCGGCGGACGCCGTCTTCGCCCACACCGCCGAGCCGCTCGTGGCGCTGTTCGATGGGGTAGTTCGCGAGCCACTCTTTGTCCTCGTCGTCGCCGTGCTTTTCGGTCCATTCGGCTTCGAGGTCGCGGAGCTCGTCCGGGGGGCGGGAGACGGGGGGTGGCGTCTGGAAGTCAGCGCCGTCGTCGAGGGTGACGAAGCTGGTGGAGACGCTGAAGATCGCCTCGCCCGACTGGTAGGCGACGACATCGCGCGAGGTGAACGAACGGCCGTCGCGGATGCGGTAGACGCTGTAGCGGATGGGCGCGTTGTGGTTGCCGGGGCGAAGGAAGTAGGCGTGGAGCGAGTGCAGGTAGGCGCCGTTCTCGACCGTCCGGCCGGCGGCCATGACCGCCTGGGCAGCGATCAGGCCGCCGAAGAGGCGCCCCTTGCCGGGGCCGGGCGAGCCGAGGAACAGGTCGCGGTCGAGCCGTTCGAGGTCGAAGAGCGTGAGGAGGCGGGTGAGGGGCGTGGTGTCGGGCACGTACGAGATGGTACGAGGCGGGCGCGCTATCCGCGGGGTGGGTCCGCGGACGTGGTGCGCGCGCCCTCACCTCCGGCCCCTCTCCCGACTTCGCGGGAGAGGGGAGTTTGTCTGTCTAAGCCTGGAACGACGGCGCTCAGGCGCCGGCGGCCGCCTCGTCGCGGATGACTTCCAGCAGTAACTCGATCGCGGCGGCGAGGTCTTCGCGGACTTCTTCGACGGTCTCGCCCTGGCCGTGGGCGCCGGGAAGCTCGGGACGATAGGCCCAGAATCCGCCTTCCTCGGCCGGGACAATGATCGCGCTGTATTGGTTGGCGATGGGCAGCATCGTACTCGAATGGCTGGCGGCGGGGGCCCGAGAATCGGCGGTATCGCACCCAGTCGCTGGCGTTCAGGGCCTGATGGATTGCCCCTCTGTCAGAGGAGGCTGATGGGGTCGATATCGACGACCCAGCCTTCGGGCAGGCGAAGCGGGCGCAGGAGAGCGGCTGGGTCGCGGCCGCGGAGCGAGATCTGCCAGCGGTAGTAACCGCGCGAGCGGGGGATGAACGCGGGCATCGGGCCTTTGATGTCGGGCTCTGAGCGGCCGGCGCTGTCGCGGCGTGTCCGCAACTCCGTCGCGACGCGCGACGCCTCCTCCAGGGCCTTTTCTTGGTCGCGATGGTGGTAGACGAGCTTGGCCATCCGGCTGAAGGGCGGGTACCCCGCCCGGCGCCGGTGGGCGATCTCGGCTTCGAAGAACGAGCGGTAGTCGTGGTTGGCGGCGCAGAGGATGGGCGTCGCTTCGGGCTCGTAGGTCTGGATGTAGACGAAGCCGTCGAGGTCGCGGCGGCCGGCGCGGCCGGCCACCTGGGAGAGCAATTGGAAGGCTCGCTCGCTGGCGTGGTAGTCGGGGAGGCTCATGGCGACATCGGCGTCGACCACGCCGACCACCGTCATGAAGGGGAGGTCGAGCCCCTTCGCGAGCATCTGGGTGCCCACGAGGATGTCGATCTCGCGGCGCTCGAGCGCTTGGACGATCCGCGCGTGGCTCCCTTTTTTGGTGGCAACATCGCTATCCCAGCGGGCGACACGGGCGCCGGGGAAGGTCGTGATCGCCTCCTGTTCGATCCGCTGGGTGCCGACGCCAAAGGGCCGATAGGTCCGGCTGCCACACTCGGGGCACTCGCTTTCGAGGCGCCGTTGGCGGCCGCAGTGGTGGCAGCGCAGGCGGGGATGGACCGGGACGTCCATGTCGAGGCTGAGCGAGACTTCGCAGGTCGGGCAGCGAGGGATGTGGCCGCACTTGCGGCAGAGCATGAACCGCGCGGAGCCGCGCCGGTTGACGAAGAGGATCGACTGTTCGCCGCGTTCGAGGGCGAGATGGATCGCACGGTGGAGTGGCCGGCTGAACACGGCCCGGTTGCCGAGCCGCAACTCGTCGCGCATGTCGACGACGCTGACTTGGGGGAAGCGCCCCTCGGTGAGATTGCCTTCGGCATCGGCGACGACCCGGGTCGTCAAGTCGAGGCGCTTGATCTGGCCGACCTCGGAGCGGTGGTAGGTGACGATGTCCGGCGTCGCGCTGCCGAGGACGAGCGTGGCGCCGGTCAGGCGGCAGAGCTCGGCGGCGGCTTCGCGGGCGTGGTAGCGCGGGGCTGGCTCCACCTGCTTGTAGCTGAATTCGTGTTCTTCATCGAGCACGACGATGCCGAGGTCGCGGACGGGCGCGAAGAGGGCGCTACGCGAACCGATCACGACCTGCGCTTCGCCGCGGGCGATGCGCCACCACTGGTCGTGGAGCTCGCCCGTGCCAAGGTGGGAGTGGCGGACGGCAAGCACGCGGCCAAAGCGTTCGCCGTAGCGGCGGATGGCCTGTGGCGTAAGGCTGATCTCGGGGACGAGGATGATGGCTCCGCGTCCTTCCTTGAGGACGCGGCCGACGAGCTCAAGGTAGACCTCGGTCTTGCCTGCACCGGTGACGCCGTGGAGGAGATGGGTGCGCCCGGGTTCGAGGGCATCGACCGCCGCCTGCTGGTCTAGGGTCAGCTGGAGTGGCGGGAGCGAGGCGAAGTGCGTCCCGGAGAGCGGGTCGCGCTCCACTTGGACGCGGACTTCGTCGATCCAGCCGTCGGCCGCGAGCTTGGCGAGTTGGGTGGTGGTGGCGCCCGTTTGGCGGAGGTCCTTGGTGGGGCGCTCAGGCTGTTCGACCAAGAGGCGGAGGACGCGGGCCGCGATGCTTCGCTTGACGCGGTCCTCTAGGGTCGCGGCTTGCGCGGCGGCGGCTGAGGCTGGGCGCAGGAGCCGTGTGCGGCTTTCGTAGCGCGGGCGCGCTCCAGGGGGCGCGAGCCCCTGGACGACGGTGAGGTGGCCGTCGCGCTGGAGGCGCTGGAGGCGGCTGAGGGAGACTGGCCCAATCGACGCCTTGAGGGAATCGATGGTGACTCGCCCGTGTTCGGCGATGTAGCGAAGGATCTTCTGGTCTTGCGGGTAAATGGGCAGGAGGGGAGGGATTTCGACCGGGGAGACGATCGTCACCGGCCGCTGGCCATAGCCGGGCGGCAAGCAGACCGCGACCGCGTCCCAGAGCGGCGAGAGGTAACTCGCGGAGACCCAGCGGGCGAGCTGGAGGTGGGTCGTGTCGAGCACGGGCGCCGAGTCCGCGAGCGAGGCGATGGGGCGGACGTCGTCGATCGGCGAACTCTCTGCGCGTTCGAGGACGATGCCCTGGAGGACGCGCGGGCCGAACGGGACGAAGACGGCCTGACCGGGGCTGGGGTCGAGGCCGGCGGGGACGCCGTAGGTGAAAGGCTCGCGGCTCGGCTGGCCGGTGTTGACGGCAACGGAGACGAAGCTCGCGAAGGTGTGCGCAGGAGCGGCTTCGAGGTCGGCCATCGGTCAATCCTGCCGGATCGCCGTCGGCGGGGACAGCTACGCGCCGGTGGCTGTCGCGAGGTCGGGCCGTGGATCGACCGGGAGGGGCGCCTCGCGCGTCTCGACGCCACGGGTGGCGAAGGCGAAGACGAGCGTGCCGATGCCAATGACGGAGCCCGCGAAGACGAAGGAGGCGGGGATGCCGTGGAGGTCAACAATGAGGCCGCCGGCCAGCGCGCCGAAGAGGATGCCGGCGCCGTTGGCCATGGAGTTCATCCCGAGCATCGTGCCCATCCCGATCCGGCGGCCGGCGACGATCCGCATCGCGCTCGAGGCCACGCCGCTAAGCCCGCTCGCGGCGCCCAGGCCGAGGAGCAGCACGACGACGGCGGCGTAGGTGCCGGCGAGGGCGAGGCCCATCTGGATGGCGGCGTAGCAAAGCATGCCGGCGACGACGAGCAGCCGGCGGCTTCGCGTGTCGGCAAGCCACCCGAAGAACGGTTGGCCGATCCCGGCCGAGAGGTCCTGCACGGTGAACGCGAGGCCGATCATCCAGGCGCGGAGGCCGAGGTCTTCTTCTAGGCGGAGGCTGAGGAAGGCGAAGGCCGCGCCCGAGCCCACAGAAACGAGGAAGTTCTGGAGCAGCAGGGCCCACACGAGCCGGTGCCGGATGGCTCGCAAGAACGGGACGTTCACGACGGGCTCCGTCCGATGGCGGCGCTCGGGGGGTGCGGGCGGCTTGGCCGGAAGCCAGAAGAAGACGATGGCAGTCGAGGCGGCGAGCATGCCGGCCATCGCAATGAAGACGGAGTCGAAGCCGATGACATCGCGCATCACGCCGGCAAGCAGCGGGCCGGTCGCGAACCCGACGATGTCGGCGGTGGCATAGACGCCGAACCAGCGCCCTTCATGGCCCGCGGGCGTCATGTCGCCGAGGTAGGCCTGGGAGACCGAGAAGATCATGCTCGTCCCGAGGCCGCTGAAGGCGCGGAAGGCGATGACTTGGTAGAAGGACTCGGCGGTGAGGTAGCCGATGGCGGCGACCAGGTAGACGAGCAGCCCGCAGATGATGAACGGCTTCCGCCCGACGCGGTCACTCCAGCGGCCGACAAACGGGCCGACGATCGCCTGGACTGGGGCGAAGGCGGCGAACCCGAGGCCGAGCCAGATGCCGCTCGCGCCCAAGTCACGGGCGTAGACCGGCAACAGCGGGCTGACCATGGAGATCCCCATGGTCGCGACGAAGACGCAGACAAAGAGCGCAATGAACGGGCGGGACAACACCGTGTCAAAGGGTAGCGGGCGACGATGGAAGGCGCGCGTGTCGTTCTGTTGGCTGGACCCGCTGAGGCCGACTCGCTCCCATCGCCCCGCTGCCCCTACACTCGTGCGCGGAGAAGTACGCGCCCATGAAGATTTTTGATGTCCACATCCACTTCCCGCGGGATTGGGAAAAGCCCGACGCCGACCCGGAGCCAATGGTCGACCGCCTCGCCGAGATCGCACAGAAAGTCGGGATTTGGAAGGGGTGTGTGCTCACCGGGGGGCGCTTCGGGCCGACCTATGAGCGCGGCATCGAAATCCTGAAGAAATACCCGGAGATCTTCATCCCGGTGGCGCTGATCGACCCGGAAGAGGTCGACGCCGCCTACGTCCAGCGCCTCTGGGATATGGGTTACAAGGGCCTCAAGCTGATCGGTGTGGCGCGCGACTACGACTGCCCGGACTACTTGCCGACCTACGGCAAGGCCGAAGAACTCGGGATGCCCGTCCTCTATCACATGGGTGTGATTGGCGGCGGGATCGACTATTCGATCACCCACCCGCGGCGCGACGCGAAGGCCGCCGCCACCTATCAGCGGATGATGGCGATGCAGGGACGGTTCGGGCCGCGAAACGTCTCGGCCATCCGGATGAGCCCGTTGCACCTCGATACGATCGCCAACCGGTTCCCGAACCTGCGCGTGATCGGCGCGCATCTGGGGAACCAGGGCAACTACGAATTCGCCTCGTCGGTCGCGCGCTGGCGTCACAACGTCTGGTTCGACATGAGCGGCGGCGAGACGATCGAACGCCACGCTGTTGAGCGAAAGCTGATTGGCACCGAGATCGGCGTCGAGAAGCTCGTCTTCGGCAGTGACTGCGGGATGGACGACATCCAAGAACACGTGGACCGCTTCCACGCCATCTTCGACCTCTTGGAGATCGACGACGACGGCCAGGAGCGGATGTGGTGGCGCAACGGAGCAGAGATTTACGGCCTTGAGCAGCCCTCTTTCGCTGCTGAATAGCCCGGCCCCCGCCGCGAGCGGCGCGGGTGCGCGGATCGCGCTCCTCGGCGTCGTCGCGGTCGTGGGTTTGTTGGCGTTCGCCGGGATCCGGCCGACGCAGTTCTGGATCCTCTGGCTGACCAGTGGGCTGGTGGCGCTGGCGACCGACGGGCTTGTGCGCAGCCATCCTCGCTGGGAGGACCCTCGCCCGGTTGGGTCGCTGGCCTACGCGATGCTTCCGGCGCTCGTGGTGCTGGCTTCGGGCCACTTCATCGAAGAGGCGATCGACGGATACAGCCGGGCGGGCGTTGCGGCCCTCACGGGCGTGGTTGCCGCCGTGGTCGCCGCTATCGAATACCAGTCGGTGGACTCTGGGGCGCTCGGCTATGGCACAGCCCGTCTCCTGCTCGCGGTGGCGACCTATGTGACCGCGTTCGCCGCGTTCTCGGTGGTCTTTACCTCGGGCCTGGACCGTGCACTGGGCGCCGCGGCTGCGGGCGGTGTGGCCTTCCTGCTGGCGCTGGAGCTGCTCCGCGAAACGCGCAGGCTCGGGGCGAGCTCTTTGCTCGTGGCCTTGGCGATCGGCGTCTCGATCGCGGAGCTTCGGCTCGGGCTCTATTTCTGCCCGCTCGACGGGCTGTTGGCGGGCGCGCTGATGATCATCGGGTTTTACTTGGCGACGGGGTTGGTCCACCACCTGCTCGACCACGACCTCGAGTGGCTGACGGCGGCGGAGTACTTCCTCGTCGCCGCCGCCGGGTCGGGCGCGGTGATCGTGACGCGCCTGACGACGTAGGCCCTTCTCCCCTGGGCCGGGAACCCCGATCCTGAGGCGGTGCACGACCTAACGATTTGCTCCTGGAACGTGAATGGCCTGCGGGCGACGCTGAAGACGGGCGACTTGCAAGGCTGGCTCGCCGCCAGCGGGCCCGATGTCGTCGGGATGCAGGAGGTCAAAGCGACGCCGGACCAGGTCGACCCGGCGGCCTGGCGGGAGCTCGGGTATCGCGAGGCGTGGCACACCGCCGAGCGGCCCGGCTATAGCGGCGCGCTCCTGCTCTTCCGTGAGGAGCCGGACGCGGTCCGGCTGGGCCTCGGTCTCCCGGAGTTCGATAGCGAGGGCCGCGTCATCCAGGCGGATTACGGCGACCTGACAGTGGTGACGGCGTACTTTCCGAACGGCGGGAACAAGGGCTCGCGGCTGCCGTTCAAGTTCGCGTTCTACGAGGCCTTCTTGACGCTGCTGGCGGATCTCCGGGAGCGCGGTCGCCGCGTCTTGTTCATGGGCGACCTGAACGTCGCGCATCGGGAGATCGATGTCGCGCGGCCCGCGGAGGCGATCAAGGGCACGGGGTTCCTCCCGGAGGAGCAAGCCTGGCTCGATCGCTTCGAGCGGGAGGGCTTCGTCGATACATTCCGTTCGCTGCATCCGGACGCGCGCGAGGCCTATTCATATTGGGAGCCTTGGCGCGAGCGTCGCGCGCGGAACATCGGCTGGCGGATCGACTACGTCTGGGTCGACCAAATGCTGATCCCGCGGATCGATGACGCGTTCATCCGCGCCGACGTGATGGGTTCGGACCACTGCCCGGTTGGGGTGAGGCTGCGCGGGGCGTAGCGTAAGGTGTTCGGCACTACATGGGCCATCTACGCCGCCAGGTCGGCGAGGGCGTGCTTCGCGAGGACGGCCATGAGCTCGTGGTACCGTCGCGGGTCCAGGGTCACGTCGGTCGAGATGTCCTGGATTTCCCCGAAAATCGCATCGGCAGACTCCAGGAGTCGTGCCAGCACATCGACCCGCTGGTCGTCGGAGAGGTTTGGCTGATCCGCGACAGCAGAGGCGACCTCGCGGATGCCCCAGGCGTGAGCAAGGTACGGGCCTCTCAACAGGCGGTCGAAGGTGTCAATCTCGTCGGCGTTGAGGGCGAGCATCTACGCCAACACTAACCCCAGGTCGGCCGTCACGTCATCCGGGAGCTTGCCGCTGACCGACGCCAAGATGGCGCCGACGGCGGGGTCGCGTTGGAGCTCGATCACGGGCCGGGGGTCGCGCAGGCGATCCTCTATCCAAAGGAACGCGTCAGGGCTTAACCCAGTCGCAGCCTCCAGCCAACGGACGACGGGAGTGCGCGGAATCGCCATATCGACGAGGACATCTATCCCCAAATGGGGGGCGTCGGGGCGGGCGACGAACACGACTTGGCCTAATCGCTCTACATCGAGCGCGGCCGCTTGGTAGGTCCCGAGGTCGTCGAGGCCCGGTTCGAAGCGTACGGGCAAAGAGTCTGCGAGCACCTGAGGTGAGATGCCCAGCGCAGCAACCGCCCACCAGTCGCCAGAGGGCCATGCGTGCAACTCGGTCTGTTTCCACTTCACGTCATTCACCCTGCCCACGTCTGCGTGTTCTTCGTGACCCTAATCCTGATGATAGCGAATCCGTCGCGCTCTTGGACTTCTTCCGGGTCGCGGCGGCCGAATCGGCCCCAGCGCGCGAAGGGCCGCGTCTTAGGATGGTCGTTCGGCGGCACCGCTGTCCAGAACTCGATGCCTCGGGCGCCATCCGGTAATGGTCCGGCGTAGGCCTTCGCGCAGGGGAAGTCGCTCTGGAACGAGCCGCGCCCCCAGAGCTCTCCGGTTGCCTCCTGCGCTGCTGCGTCGGCGACGGTCTGGGTCGGACTCTCGAGCCGAAAGTACGGCCCGTAGGCGAAGGCTGGGTTAGGCCGGTCGGTCACGACGGCAGCGTAATCCGCGGTCGCGCGAGAAGGAGGGACGCGCGGCCCCGCGCCGGAAACCTTCGCAAACCCTTGGCGTCCGGCGCGGCTTACGTC
>JBJXFX010000036.1:0-16095 GCA_046152925.1 Dehalococcoidia bacterium | reverse complement strand
AAGATCGCGCGCCAGTTGTTCGGTGGCGACCCGTCGGGCTTGGGGTCGCGCCAGTAGTACCAATCGCGTTTCGACGAACTCCGTGAGGCGCGCGATTCGACGAACCAGGGGTGCTCTTCGGAGGAATGGCAGGGGACGAGGTCAAGGAGCACTCGGATCCCGCGAGCGTGTGCGGCGGCGACCAGTTGGTCCATCGCGGCGAGGTCGCCGAAGTCGGGGTGGACCGCGCAATAGTCGCTGACGTCGTAGCCGAAGTCTTTCATCGGCGATGGGAAGGTCGGGCTCAGCCAGATGGCGTCGACGCCAAGCGAGTCCGGGGCGCCGTTGAGGTAGTCCAGTCGGTCGATAATGCCTTGGAGGTCGCCGATGCCGTCGCCGTTCGAATCCTGGAAGCTGCGCGGGTAAATCTGGTAACAGACGGCCGTCCGCCACCACTCCGCGGCCTCTGGGGGCCTCACGCGTCGTGTGCCGCGTGCGCTGGCTCGCCATCGGGGTGTTCGGCTGCGGGTGCCGGCTGAGCGGTGAGCGCGCGCACTCGGTCGAGGAAGGCGGGCTCGCGCTCCAGCACATTGCGGGCGAGTTGGACGATCGATTCAATCGGGCGCCCTTGCTCCACGACGCGCTGCATCCAAAGGAGGCCGACATGCTCCGCTGACTGCTTCCGGAACTCTGGCGTGTCCTGGACAGAAAGCAGCGCGGCGAGGTAGGCCGCGCCGGCATCCGTGAGCATCACGGAGGCCTCTTTGGCGTGGTGGCCTGGCCGCTGGATCAGGAAGTTGGCGGTGGTGGCGGCCCAGACGTCGGTGCCGTCGGTCAGGCCCTCGAAGCGGATGACGGTCTCTGCGCTAGCGGCGCTCATAACGGGTCACTCCCTGGCATCGCGATCTTCAGCGTGTCGGCAGCTTGGGGCAGGAGTTGCTTGCGCGCTTGGACGCGGCTTTGCAAGCCCCAGATGGTGATAAAGCCGACCGCCGCGGCCTGGTCGTAGGTGCTGCTCTTGTCGTAGGTGGCGAGGTCGCGGTCGTAGAGCGAGGCCTTCGCCCGGCGCCCAACAACGGTCGCATGGCCCCGTTGGAGGCGGACGCGGATCGTGCCGGTGACGTGGCGCTGCGTGCTCGCGACATACGCGGCGATGTCTTGGTGGTGGGCGCTAAACCAGAGGCCGTTGTAGATGAGCTCCGCGTATTCCTGGGCGACGGCCTTTTTGAGCTTGATCTGTTGCTTGGTCAGCGTCATCGCTTCGAGGGCGCGATGTGCGGCGTGGAGGATGACGCCCGCGGGCGCTTCATAGATTTCGCGGCTCTTAATGCCAACGAGCCGGTCTTCGATCGCATCGATCCGGCCGACGCCGTGCAGGCCGCCAAGCTCGTTCAACCGCTCAACCAGGGCGACGGGCTCAATCGGGTTGCCGTCGAGGGTGATCGGCATGCCCGATTCGTAGCCGATCTCCACGTAGGCGGGCGTCGAGGGCGCATCCTCGGGAGAGCGGGTCCACTCGTAGGCTTCGGCGGGCGGCTCCTGCCAGGGGTCTTCGAGCACGCCGGCTTCGGCGCTGCGCCCCCAGAGGTTCTCGTCGATGCTGAACGGCCCCTTGGCGCCCCACGGGATGTCGATCCCGTGTTCCTTCAGGTAGTCGATTTGGACTTCGCGGGCCATCGCGTATTCGCGCGTTGGGGCGACGATTTGGAGGTCCGGGTCGAGCGTCTTGACGCCGACATCGAAGCGCACCTGGTCGTTGCCCTTGCCCGTGCAGCCGTGGGCGACCGCGGCGGCGCCCTCTTCGTGGGCGACGTCGACAAGGAGCTTGGCCATCAACGGCCGGGCGAGGGCGGTGGCGAGCGGGTAGGCGTCCTGATAGATGGCGCCAGCGGCGAGCGCTGGGAAGGCGAAGTAGCGGATGAAGTCGTCCTTCGCGTCGATCACGCGGACTTTGGCGGCGCCAGCGGCGAAGCCGCGCTCCTCGATGACGGGCTGCTCGCGGCTCATGCCGACATCAATGTTGAGGGCGACTACCTCCCAGCCGTGTTCGACCGAGAGGTACTTAATCGCGGTTGTGGTGTCGAGTCCGCCGGAATAGGCGAGGACGAGCTTTGGCACGGTGTGGTTTCCTAGGGCAGTCCAGAGCGGACGGAGTTTTCGCAGTATCGCGTGCCCGCGCCAACCGGGGAACGGCCGGCCGGACGTGGGCGGGCTACTTTGCCTTGGCCAGCGCGATGCCATACCAAGCGCCCACAAGCGTGGTCGTCAGGATGAGGAGGGCCGACCCGGCGGCGAGCCCGATGATGATCGCCCCGTCGATCTTGTCGAGCAGGACGAAGGGGAGGAACGCGAGGCTCGCGGCCGCCACGGGGAGGCTCCCGAGGAGCATGATCGGGCCCGCCGCCCGGTGTGCGGCGTACCAGTGTTCGTCGCTTGCCATGGTGAAGCCCGTGCGGATGCCCGCCCAGCGATTGGGCTTGAGCCGGCCGAGCAAGCCCAGCAGCCCAACGGACGAGGCCGCGGCTCCGCCGACCAACAACACCAGGAGGAGGATTACTAGCCCTGGTTGCACTTACTTCCTCGCGGCGAAGACAGCGGTGACCGCCTCTTCGATGATCGCGACGGAGCGGTCGATTTCATCGTCAGAGACGGTGAGCGGCGGCATCAGGCGGATCGCGTTGGGCCGCACGTTGTTGACGAGCAGGCCGCGCGCGCGGCAGGCGGCGACGACGTCGGCCGAAACGTCCGCGGAAAGGCCGACGGCGATGAGCAGGCCGCGGCCGCGGACCTCGGTGACGTTGGGCGACCGGTCCTCGAACGAGCGGAGCCGTCCGATGAGCCGCTCCGCGGCTTGGGCAGCGCGAGCCGGGAGCTTGTTTTCGAGGATGTAGTTCATCGTCGCGACGCCGGCCGCCGTGGCCAGCGGGTTGGCCCCGAAGGTGGTGCCGTGGTCGCCGGGGACGAGATGGAGGGCGATGGCTTCGCGCGCCAGGACAGCGCCGATCGGCACGCCGCCGGCCAGGCCCTTCGCGAGGCAGAGGATGTCGGGTTCGACGCCTTCCTGTTCATAGGCGAAGAGTGTGCCGGTGCGGCCGTTGCCCGTCTGGATCTCGTCGAAGATGAGGAGCAGGCCCTTCTCGTTGCACCAATCGCGGAGGCCTTGGAGGAAGCCCGGCGCCGGCAGGTTGACGCCGCCCTCGCCCTGAATCGGTTCGGCGAGGATGGCGACCGTTTTCGGGGTCGTCGCCGCTTTGACCGCATCGAGGTCGTTCCAGGGCAGGTGGCTGAAGCCCAGGGGGAGCGGCTCGAACGGTTCCCGGTAGCGCGCGGTGCCGGTCGCGGCCAAGGCGCCAGTCGTGCGGCCGTGGAAGCCGTCCTGGAAGGCGATGATCTCGAAGGCGCCGTCCTTGGTGTCTTTGCCCCAGCGGCGGGCGAGCTTGATCGCGGCTTCGATGGCCTCAGCTCCCGAGTTGCAGAAGAAGGCCCGGTCGAGGCACGAGTTCTCGATGAGGATCTTCGCGAGCTCGATCATCGGTTTGGTGTAGTAGAGGTTCGAGGTGTGGATCAGCGTTGCGGCTTGGCCGGCGAGGGCCTTGGCGACGACTGGGTGGGCGTGTCCGAGGACGTTGACGGCGAGGCCGCCGACGAAATCGAGGTACTCGTTGCCATCCGTGTCCCAGACACGCGTCCCCTCGCCACGCTCCAGGACGATGGGCTGGCGCCCGTAGTTCTGGAAGAGGTAGTGGCGTTCGTCGGCGATCCAGTCGGTCACGGTTGGCTCCTGTGGTGTTTGGGCTGCGGACGTGAGCTATGGAGTGTAGCGAACGGCCGCGATCTTCGCTCGAATTTGGTACGATGTCCGCCACATGTACGCATCTCGCGCGACGCTCTCCCTTCTCCCGCCCCGCGGCGCGTAGCCGGCGGGGCGCCTCCGTTGCGCGGCCCAGCCCACGGTTGGGCCCCTCCCATCCATCTGGCCCTGTTTTCTCTGGAGGTCCCCGATCGTGCCCGATCGTTACGAACCGCATGTCATCGAGCCCAAGTGGCAAGAACGCTGGGAGAGCGACCACCTGTATCGCGCGGAGATCGACCCGAGCCGTCCCAAGCATTACGCGCTCACGATGCTCCCGTACCCAAGCGGCAACCTGCACATCGGCCACTGGTATGCGATGACGCCCTCGGACGCCCGCGCCCGCTGGATGCGGATGCGCGGCTTCAACGTCCTTTTCCCGATGGGCTTCGATGCCTTCGGGTTGCCCGCTGAGAACGCGGCCATTAAGGACGGCATCCATCCGATGGTCCGGACCTACGACAACATCGCCAAGATGCGCGAACAGCTCCGGTCGATGGGCGCGATGTTCGATTGGGACCGCGAGATGGTCTCGAGCGACCCGGAGTACTACCGCTGGACGCAGTGGTTCTTCCTGAAGCTCTACGAGCACGGCCTCGCCTACAAGAAACTCTCGCCCGTCGACTGGTGCCCACAATGCAACACGACGCTCGCCCGTGAGCAGGTTTGGGGCGACGACCGGCACTGCGAACGCTGCAAGACCCCGGTGATCAAGAAGAACCTCGACCAGTGGTACTTCCGGACGACGCGCTACGCGGACGAACTGCTCGACTTCGAGGGCATCGATTGGCCCTCCATGGTCCAGGACATGCAGACCAACTGGATCGGCCGCAGCGGAGGGGCGCACGTCACCTTCGCGACCGAGCACGGGCCGTTGGAGGTGTTCACCACGAGGCCGGACACGCTCTGGGGCGCCACCTTCATGGTGATCGCGCCGGAACACCCGTTGCTTGGCGCGCTGACGACGCCGGACCGCCGGGCAGCCGTCGAAGCCTACGTGGCCGAGGCGACGCGGCAGACCGACATCCAGCGTGAGTCGACGGAGAAGGAAAAGACCGGCGTCTTCACGGGAAGCTACGCAACGAACCCGGTGAACGGCGCCCGGGTGCCGATCTGGGTCGCGGACTACGTCCTGATGACCTACGGCACGGGCGCGATCATGGCCGTCCCGGCGCACGACGAGCGGGACTTCGCCTTCGCGAAGCAGTACGGCCTGGAGATCGTGCTCGTCGTCCAGCCTGCTGGCTCGGAAATCACCGACGCAGCGGTGCTCACGGAGTCATGGGCCGGCGACGGGACGATGGTGAACTCGGGGCCGCTCGACGGTCTCCGGGCGGGCAAGGGCGACGGACAGAGCGTGAGGGCCGCGATCGCGCATCTCGAGGGGCGGGGGACCGGCAAGAAGGCGGTGACCTATCGGTTGCGGGATTGGCTGATCAGCCGTCAGCGCTACTGGGGCTCGCCCATCCCGATGGTCTACTGCCCGGTCGACGGTGTGCAGCCGGTGTCCGGCGCGGAGCTCCCGGTGGAGCTCCCGGAGGACGTCGAATGGCTCCCGACTGGCGAGAGCCCGCTGAAGCTGCACCCGACCTGGAAAGAGACGACCTGTCCCAAGTGTGGCGGCCGCGCGGAGCGGGACACCGACACGATGGACACCTTCATGTGCTCGTCGTGGTACCACCTGCGGTACCTGAGCCCGCACTACAGCGAGGGCCCGTTCGACCCGCGCGAGTACGACTACTGGATGCCCGTCGACACGTATACGGGCGGCGCCGAGCACGCCACGATGCACCTCATCTACACGCGCTTTTTCCACAAGGCGTGCACGACCATGGAACTGACGGTCGGCCCCGAGCCGATGCTCCAGCTTCGCAACCAGGGCCAGATCCTTGGGCCAGACGGCCAGCGGATGAGCAAGAGCCGCGGCAACGTGATCGACCCCGACGAGCAGGTCCGCCGCTACGGCGCGGACACGGTGCGGGCTTACCTGATGTTCGGCTATCGCTGGGCTGACGGCGGGCCATGGAACACGGAGAACATCCAGGGCGTGGTCCGTTGGTTGTTCCGCGTCTGGGGCCTCGTCGTGGAGCCAGGCCCCGCTGGCTCGCCATCCGAGCCGGACACGCGGGCGCTCCGCCGCGCGACCCACCAGACGATCGCGAAGGTGACTGAGGACTTCAACGACTTCGAGTTCAACACGATCGTCGCGGCGCTCATGGAGTACACGAACGCCCTCTACCGGATGCGCGAGCGGTGTCAGGGCAGCCCGGCCTGGGACGAGGCTATCCGCGCGTTGTTGCTCATGGCCGCCCCGGTGGCGCCCCATGCCGCCGAGGAGCTTTGGTCCCGGCTCGGAGGGGCCTACAGCGTGCACCAGCAGGCCTGGCCGGTGTTTGACGCCGATGCGGTGAGGGAAGACACGGTCGAAGTGGTTGTCCAGGTGAACGGCAAGCCGCGGGACAAGGTCTTGCTGGCGCCCGGAGCGACGGAGGCGGAAGCGCTCGCGGCGGCGCTCGCATCGCCCCGGGTGGCGCAGCACACGGCTGGGGCGACCCCGAGGCGCGTGGTCTATGTGCCCGGGCGATTGCTGAACATCGTCGTTTAGGCGCGCAGTTCGGGACGCGGGCGCCGCGGGTTGTGGCGCTCGCGCTCCACGATCGCGGCGAGCGCGCGTTCGGCTTCTTCGAGCGCGCCATTGCGGTTGACGACGACGTAGTCGGCGTTCGGGGCGTCTTCGATTTCGGCTCGGGCGTCGGCGAGGCGCTGCGCAAGGTCGGCCGGCTGGATCAGGGGCTCTCGCTCGCGGATCCGTGCCTCAAGGATGGCGAGGTGGTAGTCGATGCCATCGTCTGGCTCAGCTGGCAGGACGAGGATGTCGATTGCTCCGATGAGGGCGTTTCGCCAATGCCGGGCGCCGTTGACGTCCGTCTTGATCACGAAGTCGTCGCCGGATGCGAGGAGGCGATGGGCTTCCGCGCGGTACAAGCCCTTGCCTTGGCCGTGGACCCACGCCCATTCAATGAAGGCGCCCTCGTCGATCTTGGCCTGGAACGCGGCGTCGCCATCGACGAAGTAGTAATGGAGACCCTCGCGTTCATTCTTACGCGGAGGGCGGCTCGTGGTGCTGACGGCCTTCTGGAACGCGCCGGACGCGATGAGACGGTCAGCGAGCGCGTCTTTTCCCGTCCCGGCGGGCCCGTGGATGATGAGGACGAGGGGGCTCCGTTGCTCGGCGCACCGCAAGTCGTGTTCTCGCTCCTCCCGCCAGGTGAAGTCGCTGTCGACCAGGCCCAGATGCAGCTTCAGCCAGTCAATCGCGTCCACGCTCGATACCGCCATATCGACATCGACCTCCACCCCAAGGTGGGCGAGCTCGTGGCGCCAGACGAAGGCGATCAGCCCAAGTCGCTCGTCGAAGGTAACGCCTCGGCGGATCGCTCCCAGATCGTCGATGTCGGGTTCAAAAGAGATATCGAGTGACTCGCCTATGGCTTCGATCGGCGCGCGAACCATCGCAACCATCCAGTAATCACCTGAGGGCCAACGGCACAACGGGGCGGCTACTTTCGTCATGTTTGCGTATTCCTCACGATCGCAACTCGAATCACGACAAAATCGTCGCGCAGCCGGACATCGTCATCTGAGTGCAACCAGCGTACCGTAGGAGGCACCTGCGGGTGTGTGTAGTGGGGCGACTTCGTCCAGAATTGGATGCCTCGCGCTTCGGACGGTAGGCGGCCAGGGTAGGCCTTGACCGCGGGCGTGTCGCTGCCCCACGGGATCCGCCCCCAGAGTTCGGCTGACCGCTCCTGCTCGGCGGCGTCCGCAGGCGTTTGCGTTGGGGACTCGAGCCGATGGTAGGGCCCATTGGGATAGCCCGGCGGTGGACCAGGATCGGCCGCGCTCACCGATCGAGTTCGCCCAGCTTCCTTCGGAGTTCCTTGTCGTCGGTGGGCTGGGCCGTGGAGGTCCGCTTTTGGGCCTCCTTGAGTTTGTCATAAAGCCCGCCGACGAAGAGCCTGCCAATCGCGTCCTGCGACGAAGGCGCCTCCGGCCCTTCTGGGGGACGCCGGACCGGCGGGTTGAGGATGAAGGTGTCGCGGTCGAATTGGGTGCTCGCGAAGAGGTCTGTGGCGGCCTGTCCCCCTTCTTCGAGCGCGACCCGAATCGTCCCAAGCTCCTCTTGGAAGCGGTCCATCCAGTGCAACACGGCTTCGCGGTTCGTGGCCATGATGTCGCGGGACATCGTTGGGTCGCCGCTCGCGAGCCGCGTGAGGTCGCGAAAGGCCGGTCCGGCGAGGATGCCGGCATCGTCCCACCCCTTGGAGTCGCGGACCATGCGGAAAAGCGCGACCGAGAGCAGGATCGGAAGATGGCTGACGGCGGCCGCGTAGGTGTCGTGCTCGTTGGGGTCGATATAGAGCGCGTTGGCGCCAAGTGACTCGACCATGCCCAGGACGGTGCTGACGGAGGCTTCGTTCGCGCGCGGCGATGGGGCGATCGCCCAGGTGGCCCCGCGGAAGAGTTCGGCGGTCGCTCCCGCAGGGCCGCTCTTCTCCTTGCCGGCCATGGGGTGGCCGCCGACGAAGTGCACGTTCTCGGGCAAGAAGTCGGCCGCCCAGCGCATGATGTCGGCCTTTGTGCTGCAGGTGTCGGTGACGACCGCGCCCTCGGCGAAGAACTTGCTGCCTTCCTCGAGGATGCGCCTGGCGGCTTGGACAGGTACGGCGAGGATGACCAGGCCGGCCGACTCGACGGCTTCTTCGACCGACCGCACATCGCGGTCGATGGCGCCGAGCTTCTTGGCTTCGCGGATGTTTCCGCCGTCGCGGTCCGCCCCGACAATCTCGTATTGGCGGTCTTTACGGGCCGCGAGTCCGAGGCCAAGCGAGGTCCCGATCAAGCCCGTCCCAATGATTGCAATTCGTGCGCGCGTTGTTGGCATCGTGTCCCCACCCACTAGCTGGCGGCGTCCGCCGCTTGAAGCAAGGTTAGCATAGGGTCAGACGCCTGCCGTGTGTGGTGGAGCAGGGTGAGCTGGACGGCGGGCGGCTCCGCGCCAGCATGGCGCATCGCGGCGGCACTGGTCTGGCTATGCGAGGCGGTGCGAGCCAGGGCGCGCCGCAGCTCGAAGCGCGATCGTTCGCTTGCCAGGTGGGCGCCGAGCCCCGCCCGCTTGGCGACCACCCAGGCCGCGCGGTCTCCCCGGCGTTGCATGCCTTTCCCGACGTCGTGGAGCAATGCCGCCTGGATGAGCGCGAGGTCCTGGTGGCCACGGTCGACAAGCCACCGGGCGGTCGCTGCACTGTGGACGATGTCTCGCGGGTGCTGATTGCGGAAGAGGTCGAGCAGCGCCCCGTCCAAGAAGCGCGCGGCGAGCGCGTCGTCGGCGGGCGCCGGGAGCTTTGTCGCAGCGATAAATTGCTCGATGCGTCGCGGGATCACGTGATGATCGGGAAGATCTTGTCGGAGATGAAGCCGATGATGTCGCCCAGCGGGTTGAACCGGCCGTTTGTCGCGAACGAGACGATGAACAACGTCATCAGGATGCCGATCCCCCATGGGCGGACCTGGTCGAGTGTGCGGCGAAGCGGCGCCGGCACCACGCCGAGCAGGACGTCGAACCCGTCGAGCGGCGGGATTGGGATCAGGTTGAAGACGCCAAGCAGCACGTTGAAGAAGACGACGAACACGAGGAAGAGGCCGAGGATCTCGATGCCTGAGGCCTCGGAGATGTCATCGAAGTTCGCGACGGTATCGATCCAGCCCGCCTTGAGCGGCAATGCGGCCAGGGCCGCGATGAAGAAGTTCGAGAGAGGGCCAGCACCGGCGACCATCGCCCGGCCGATGACCGGGCCGTTTTTCAAGCGATTCGGGTTCACGGGAGTCGGCTTCGCGAATCCAAAGCCGACCACGAGCATGAGGATCGTCCCCATCGGGTCGAGGTGTTTCAGCGGGTTCAGGGTCAGCCGTCCGGCCAGGCGCGCCGTCGGGTCGCCGAGCTCGTTGGCGGACCAGGCGTGGGAGAATTCGTGGAAGGCGAGGCCGATCACGAGTGCCACCATGAATGCGGCGAGATAAGCGATGAGCGCGGGTGGGTTGTCCTGAAACTGGTCGAACACGCCGATGAGCATCGCGTGTCAGGGTAGCACAAGGATGATCAGGGTAATGGAAGTAACCTTTTCGAGGCCTCGCGCGTTCTCATCCTTTCGTCATTTTGTGAGACCGTTGGGCAAAGTCTGCTTACACGGCCGTTGACTCGGCCATGCCCGCATTGGTACGGTGCGGCGAGCGTGGAGGCTGTTCCACCGATCGGTACAGCGGGGGTACCGGTGCCGTTCGCAAGCAGCCTGGCCCCGGGGTGTCAGCCCGGGCCGGCAGCATCCGCCGCCGCGAGCCCTTTCAGGCTCACGCGGCCCAGCGTGAGGTAGCCGTGTGTTCGCACCACGGACGCAGCGACCTGTCACGGTCCCGGGTTGGCTCGGGACGCTCGGACTCGCAACGATCTTGACCTGTGTGCCGGTCGCCGTTTGGGCCGCGTTTGCCGCGCGCCCGACGGGCGACGAGGCAGCGCCTTCCCACTCGGGGGCCGCGCCCGCGCCCGCGCTGCCTTCGGTCGCATATGCAGAGCAGCGCGACGGCATGGACTGGATCATGGTGCGCCCGTTGGCCGGCGGCGACCCGTCGCCGGTGGTGGCGTTCCCGGCGCCGTTCGGAGTCCATCTCCGTGGCTTCGCTTCGCCACGGGGCGACCAGATCGCGGTCTTGCGTGCCACGGGCGAACGATCGCACGGGCGCTTGACGTTGGTTTCTCTCCCCGACGGGATGGATGTCGATGCGGAGGGCACGTTCAGCTACGCCGGTCGCATCGCCTGGGCGCCGGACGGCTTGCAGCTTGCCGCGGTCGGCGAGGACCGCACCTCGCTCGTCGTGGTCGATGCCGCCGACGGCAACCGCCTGCGCGACCATAGCTTTCCCGGGGCGCTCGAAGTCGCTCCGATCGGCTACACCGGCGACGGCTCGGCCGTCTTTGTGGTCGTCGTCGACGCGGCTGGGTCGACGCTCTGGCGTTGGTCCGCAACGAGTCGCGACCGCGTTGGCCTCCTTTCGCCCGGCCCAACGCTGCAATGGGCGCTGAGCCCCGACGGCGCGCGGCTGGCTTACATCGACCGGCTGGCTGTTGGCGGGGGGCAGGCGTTCGCGGGCCGGACCTTCGTCCTGGCCACGGGCGAAGTGCTGCGCGCTCAAGGTGAATCCGACCAGCTCGGCGCCGTCTGGCGGCCGGGCGCGGGCGTGCCGGAGTTCGGGGGGCCTGGCGGCACCCTCCGCCTCGTCGAGCAGACCGGCGCTGGGACCATTATCCCGCTCGCATGGAGTGGCGATGGGGGCGCGCTCGTGGCTGGCGTAACCGGCGCAGCCGAGGGCGCGCCAGCGACGCTCGAAGTGATCCATGCCGACTACCGGGTCCCGCTTTCGCGGGAGCCCGGTGCCTTCTTCCTGGGGTTCGTGCGTGACCTCCGTTAGCCGCCCGCGCGGCCGCCAAACGGGCTGGTTGGGGGCGATCCTCCGCTGGTCCCCGCAGCGCCAGCCAGCGCTTTGGCTCGGCATCGCCGCGACGTTTGCGCTCGTCGCTGCCGGCCTGCCGATCGCCTTCGCGAGCATGGAGGGCGCGGGGAGCGCACCGACGACGCTCGCGGGCGCGCCAACTGGCCTTTCCGCCGTCATCGCGCGCCACGAACGTGAAACGGACGTGCTCGTCTTGCGGCGGCTGAGCGACGGGAACGAACGCGTTGTCGCCCAAGTCCCGCATCTCCCCGACCACGCGGTCCGCGCAGCGGTGTCGCCACTCGGCGCGATGGTCGCCGTCGTTGCGCCAGATGGGGGTTCGGTTTCCCGCCCCGTCGGGACGCTCAAGCTCGTGACGCTCCCGGAAGGCGAAATCAGCACCGCCATGATCTCGGTCGACCCGCTCTCGACGCCGGTCTGGCGGCCAGACGGTGCGGCTGTCATTGTCCGGGCCCTCCCAACTGAGGATGGGACGGTTACCCTCCACGAAGTGCCGGTCGATGGCCGCCCTGGGCAGGTCCGGGCCCGCTTCGAAGACATCCTCGGCGCCTACCCGGTGGGCTTTGACGCCGGCGGGCGGCTGCTCGTCGTCTTGATCGACGGGCGCGGGTCGACGTTGGTGCGTGAGGACGGCGCATCGTGGGAGCTCGCCCAGGGCGTGACGCGCGACTGGGAGCTCAGCCCGGACGGGTCTGTGCTGGCCTACATTGAGGATTCCCATGACGATGGACTCGTGTTCAAGGCGCGCATCCAGCCGCTTGACGGCCTCGCAAGTGCCGCTGCTGCGGTCGATGTCCCGGGGCAACAGCTGGGCGTCGCCTGGCGGCCCGGCGGTGCGGCCCCGACGTTCGGGTTCGACCCCGGCACGGCTGGCTCGCAGGCCGCGGCCGCCGCATCGCGCAAGGACGGGTTCGATATCCCGATCGCCTATTCTCCCGACGGGCAAGTCCTCGCCGTTGAGGCCTGGTCCGGAGGGTCGTTCGCCCAGCGCAAAGACGCAGACCTCGGGTTCATCACGGCCTCGGGCCGAGTGGCTTTGGAGGGTGCAATGAGGTTCGTGGGATGGTCCGGGCGTTAGGGCGGCTCGCCGCAACCCTTGCGTTGGTCACGGCCGGCGCGGCGGTGTTCGCCTACGAACGCGAGCCCGCGCCCGTCCTCGCCTGCGGGGCCGCGGGGCCGTTCGACTTCGACACGGTCGAGGCGGAGGACTACCTCGGCACGTATGCCACCGCGATCGAGCTTGTGGCCGCGGGCAAAGCCGTGACGCAGCCGCTCGTGATCGACGGCGAACAGGTCGATCTGCGCTACCAGGGTGTCGCGAAAGGGCCTCGCTCCGCGCGGAGTTCGGTGTTAAACACGGACGCGCGCATCCCACCGGTGCTGTTCAAGTCGATCGTCTGGCTTGAGTCGCACTGGAATAACGCTGTCGACGCCGTCCCCTACGGTGGGGTCGGGCCGATCATCCGGTCGTTCGACTGTGGCTACGGCCTTGCCCAGGTCACCACCGGGATGGCGAACCAGACGGGCAACCCGGCGGCGAAGCAGGCCGCCGTGGGCACGCACTTCATCTTCAACCTCTCCGAAGGTGTCCGGATCCTCGCGGACAAGTGGAACCAGGCTCCACGGTCGCGGCCGATTGCTGGCGACGGCAACCCCGTGTACCTCGAAGACTGGTACTACGCGATTTGGAGCTACAACGGCTTCGCCTGGAGCAACCACCCGCTGAACCCCGACAAGCCCGCGCTCCGTCCGCCGCTCTACCATTGCGATCAAGAGGGCGCGAAGGGTTACGGCCAGTACTACCGCTCCGACTACACCTACACCGAGCTCGTCTACGGGTGTGTGAAGAACCCGCCGAAACGTGGGCCGATTGGCAACCCAGGGGGCAACCCGAAGGTCGCGTTCTGGCCGTCACAAGACGTGAACATGCCGGACTTCTCGCTCAAAGGTGTTGCGGAAGCGTTCGAGCCCGAGCACTTCTGGGGCTGCGCCGATGGCAGCCAAGCCGCCTGCGCGAAGATGGACTTCCCCACCACCATCCTGAAGCCGGAGCCGGCGGTCACGCCGACGCCGACTCCGACGCCCACAGCGACGCCGTCGGAGACCGCCAGCCCAACATCGACGCCCACGCGGACGCCAACGCCGTCGGTCAGCCCCACCGCACCGCCGACCCCCCTCAAGCCCATCCTGCCGCATCAAGACACGACGGCGCCCGTCGACCCCGCTCGCGCGGCCGAGTTCCTCGGCTCGCCAGTCCTGACCGTTTCGGGGCCGCGGAAGCTGGAGCTCGAAACGAACGCCGCCGGCAAAGCCGGGTCCGCGGCGCTGACGGTCGAGAACTTCGGCGGCGGGATCGGCCCGTACCGGATCCGCGTCTCGGCCCCATGGATCCTGGTCAAGCCGAACGAGTCGAGCTCGCGGACGCTGGACGGGGGCGTCGCCATCGGACGGGACACCGAGGTCGTCACTCAAGCGGCTGGCGGCGGCAAGCCGCGGGTCGCGCAGCGGGGCTACAAGAGCCAGCTCGTCATCACGTTCGACCCGGGCGCGATGCCCGGCTCGCAAGCGAAGGGCAAGGTCTGGATCGAACCGCTCTACGGCAACGGCGAGGTGACCGAAATCGCGATCGAGGCCCAGGCCGGCCCGCCCGACCCGTACCCGTACAAGGCCTTCATCCCCGGCGTGACCGGCTAAGCGAAGACCTCGGCGACGGGCGTGACGACGATCCGCTCGGGCGTGATACCCAAGTCGAGGCGACCTGCGATCTCGTCCTCGGCGAGGGTTTCCGCGTCCTTCGGCGACTCGTAGGCGATCGTCGTCTGCTCCGGCGAGAGGAGTTGCGCCCGGAGCGCCGCACCGTCCTTGGTGATGAACACGGCGGTGAGGTCGCTACCCGAGAGGTGGCGGCGGACTGCGGCGTTGACCGCGTCGGGCGTGAGCTTGGCGAGCTCTCCCTGCAGGTGCTCGACGAAGTCCGGCGTGCCATACCAGCGTGAGTCGAGCGCGTAGCCAAGCTGCTGGTCCTGCGTTTTCGTCATCACGAAGAGGTTCTTCGCGAGGTAGCTCCGCGTCGCCTCGAACGCCTCGTGGCTGAGCCCGTCATTGATCAGCCTGCGGACCTCCCAGAGCGCGAGCTTGAAGGCGAAGACCGCTTGTTCGGGGACGACCGGCCGGATCCAGACCTCGAAGAGCTGCTGTTGCCGCGGGATGCCGGTATCGGGGAAGAACTGGTACATCCCGCGGGGGAAGGCCTCGATGTAGGCGTAGTTCCCGTAGTTCATACCGCGTACTTCGCGCAGGCGCTGGAAGAGCCGGCCGTTCGAGGCGCGATGCTCCCCGAGCCAGGCCCGCGCGAGCCAGAGGGCCGCGAAGTCCGGGTGGCCCCGCCCGACGGCGATCGGATGGCCGAAGGAGATCGCCGTCGAACGCGTCTCCTTCTCGATGATCTCGACGGAGATGCCGCTCGGCGCTTGAGCCCTAACGGCGGGGCGAGCCGCCGGGGCGCCCATTGGGAGCGCGGCGAGCGCGCTCGTGAGGGCAGCCCAGCCTTCGTCGCCGAGGTTGCCGGCGCCGCCAACCGTGAGGTTTGCCTGGGTGAACGCCGTCGCTGCCCAGGCTTTGACGTCGTCCAACGTGATGGCCGCGATCCCGGACTCGGTCCCGAGGGTGGGGTGGCCGTAGGGGCCATCCCGGAAGATCAGCGTTTGGAGGCGCTCCTTGCCCAGTTCCTCCTCGTTGTTCGCGCGCAAGTCTTGGAGGAGTTCGTTGTGCTGGTTCTCTTTCAGGCGGGCGAAGTCTTCTTCGCGAAAGCCGGGCCGCGTGAGCTGCGGGAGGACGATCCCGAGGAAGGGGTCGAGGTTGTCACGGTGGATGATGCCCGTGAAGGTGGTCACCTCTTTGTCGACCTGCGCCTCGAACGAGCCCGCAATCGGAAAGAGGGCACGCGTGACCTCTTCGGTGCGGAGGTCGGCGCTGCCGGCGTCGGCGACCATCGCAGCCGTGAGCGCGGTGAGCCCTTCCTTGCCCGCCGGGTCGTGGGCCGAGCCGGCGGCGAACGAGAGCTTGAAACGGACGAGCGCTGAGGGCCCGTCGAGGCGCAGGAACGGCGCGTTGAGGGCCATGGGCGCGGTTGCCTGTGCCAGCACCGGCGGGGTCGCAAATGAGGCGTCGAGGGTGGCGGCCGCGAGCGTCGTCAGGATAAGCGAGTCGTCGCGCAGGTAGGTCCTTGCGGCGGCGAGCAGGTCGCCGGGCGTGAGCGCGTCGTATTGCCGGTAGAGCGCGTTAATCGTGTCGAACTCACGCGAGTAGCGAACGAAGCGGGCCAGCGTGGCCGCGATCGACTCCGAATTGTCGAGGGTCCGGGCGAATCCATAACGGGCGTTGGATTTCGCCTCTTCGAGCCGTCTGGCCGTAACCGGGGCTTGCAGGGCGCCGCGCAGCGCGGACACCAGTGTGTCCCGGACCGCCGCGGCGTCTGCCGGGTCCTTGACGCGCGCGAAGATCGTGGCCAGCTCTGGGTCGGCGTTGGCGCTGACGTGCGGGACGAGCTGGTCGACGATTTGGCGCCGTTCGACGAGGTCCTGGTAGACCTCCGAGGTGGGGCCGAAGAGCAAGTCGAAGAGCATGTCGAGGGCGGCGAAATCTGGTGAGACGGTCGAAAAGCCTGGTCCACGGAAGCCAATCGAGACCCAGGGCAGCGT
>JBJXFX010000139.1:0-12000 GCA_046152925.1 Dehalococcoidia bacterium | reverse complement strand
CCAGAGCACGGATTCGCCCTGCATCCGGTGCCAGCGGACCAGCATGTCGGTGATGCTGTCCTCGAGGCCGTGGCCGAGGTGGAGCTCACCGGTGACGTTGGGCGGCGGCATGATGATGCAGTAGGCCTGCTCGCCTGGCGACACGGGGCGGGGGGCGAAGTAACCACCCTTTTCCCACATCGCGTAGATGCGGTCCTCGACGCTCGCGGGCTCGTAGGCGGGTGGGAGCTCCTTGCGGGCGGGCGTCGTCGCGGCCATGGGCGTGTTCCTCAGCGGTGCGGGTGGTGGTCGAACGAGTGTATCAGGGGGTTCCGGCAACGTCGGGTTGCGCCGACTCTGGCTAGCTCACCCGAACGTAAAGTCGCGAAATAATTCTCTGGACAACCATAGCCATCGCGCACTACGCTGGTTTAGCCGAAGGGGAGTAGGGGGCGCGCCGGACGCGCAGCTCAGTCGTCAACACGTCCGCCGCCGGACCGGCTGAGCCTCGAACGAGCGTTCGATTTCCGAGACCTCGAGCCCAAACATGCCCGTGGCGACCGCCGCGAGCAAGGGGCAACCCCTTCGTGCCTCACATCGAACTCCCACACTCCCACAACACTTGCAAGCAACCCTGAGCGCCTTGTTGGCGGGAAAGCGCAACCGTGAGATAGCGGATGAGCTTTGCTTGGCTCTGCACACGGTCGAGAACTACGTTTCGGAACTCCTGACCTGGCATGCCGTCTCTTCGCGAACCCAGCTCATCCTCCTGCTCCTGGACAGGCCGGTCCGCGGGCCGGGGAGCGTTGACATCGTCCCGGTAGAGGATCGGGCGACCACGCCCTCGAAATTGGCCATGACTGAACCGGCATGAATGAGATTTCCAGAAAGAAAGGAGGTTCCGCCCTATCCACCCTCGTTGTCGAAAGCGCAGAGTCCACGGCGGGACATCCCGATCACACCAAGGAGAAATGACATGCCATCGTTAGGTGCGGCTCCGCGCTTGCGCGGACTGCGCAACCTGGGGGCGCTTGCACTGATCGGCGCCGTGGGCTTCTTCGGTGCGCAGTGGGCGTTCGATGGTGGCGCCGCTCGGGCCGACCTTGGGCCTGATCCGCAGATGCCTGGCCCCGAGGTGACACCGGAAGTTGGGAGTCGTCCCGACTACTCGAAGCCCTACTGGTTTGTTCCGTACCAGAACGCCGAGAACCAGAAGCCCAGGTACGACCAAACGGTGAACGGGATCCCAATCGGTCCCACAGTCCTTCAACCTGAGCAGCAGCCCTGCCTGGCTGAAGGAGAGGCGCGAATCGCGTCCACCGACGACAACCGCTCGTCCGTCGGCTTGAAGCCAAGCTTCCTGCCAAAGGGGGCCGTGCTTGAAGAATCGCTCGCCTCCGCGTGTGGGGCGACGGTCATCGCGGTTTCGAACCGGTACTTCGTTCCGCCCGAGCACGAGTCGGAACACAAGCTCCGCAACGGTAAAGCGTGGGGCGACGTCAAGCACGGCGCTGCCTTCACGATCGTGCGGGAGTCGAAGCCGTTCGCCGCGCTCCAGTCCAGTCTGCCCTCTGAGCGTTGGCACGCGGTCACCATCGCCGGCCGGCCGGCTGCTGTGGCTGGTCCGATGCTGGCAGAAGGCCTCGGCGAAGCTCACCTGGTCATCTGGGACGACGGGATCCAGACGACACTTGAGGCCATCATGCTGACGGAGGCACAACTCGTCAAGATCGCAGAGGGACTCTACCGATGAGCCGGAACTTCTGGGTAGCTGCGCTGTTCGTCGCGGTGCTTGCGGGCTCCGCAGGTCTGCTGAACGTCCGTGGCGCGAACAGCGCGCCGCTGGACTACAGCGTGTACGTGAATCCGGGCGGCGCTTCAACGGCCTTACCTGTGGCTGGCACGTCGCCTGCGTCTCTCCCTGGACCTGGGGCAACGCGCTGGACTGGGGCAACGGAGGTGGCTCGAGCATCACGTGGCGCTCCTGGGGCTTCCGATCCTCCGGCGCCGGCAGCCTTGGAACTGCAACTGTGGGATCGAACAGCGCTTCCGGCTGCTACCGATTTAGCGTGCGCATCAACAGCTTCAACGGGACGCTGCGCGGCGAGGCGATCTACACCCACGCCACCACCGCCATCGCAGGAACGCAATGGAGCATCAACGCAGCACCGCCGCTCGGAGGCTCCTTTACATCCCGTACGGGCGTCGGGAACACAACCACCAGCGAGCGGGCCGGCTGTAGCTGGTTCGGTCAGCATCTGCACCAACTCAGCACGTCGACAGGCTGGTTCGCCAACACGGGGGTCTACCCCCGCGGCACCCGGCACGGGCACGGGGTACAACCTGTCCGCAGTGGGCAACTGGCAAAACCGCTCCGGCACTTGGACGGAGTGAGCAACGTATGAACGGACGCGGCCGCTCGATCGCAATTGGTCTGTTCGCAACCGCTGCGTTCGTGACGGGTGCCTGTGGTCAGGGGTCTGACGAACGTCAGACCCCTGTTCCCGCAGGGACTCCCACGGCCGCCCAGGTATCGCCCACTCCTCCGCCCTCCACGCCGTCGCCAACCACCGTCACGCCCGCCGCAGCCGCGCCCACCCCAACGACGCCCGCAGGCCTCTACGCTCCGGGGACGCGGACCGGCGTCCCGGTCGTCGATCGGGCGCTGGCAGCCATCGAGACGCGGGACCCCAAAACGCTACAGACGGCGTTTCGCTATCAGCCGGTGCCGTGTAACAACGACGCGACCACCGGGTTCCCGCCCTGTCCGGCCGGCGCTGCACAGGGCACACGAGTGGACGCCGTGCTGACCGCCCAATGCCACCTCGGATGGGTGTCCAAAGAGCTGCCGATTATCCAGGCCGAGATCGATGTCTTCAGCTCGAACGGTCCCTACCTCCGGTCCGTTGCGAAGATCCGGCCGACCGGAAAGCCATAGGGAGATCGCGGCAACAACCTCCATCCGATCCGCACGCCTCGAAGGCGACATCTCATTGGCCGTCAGGAGACGCGAACGGAACCCGCCCGGGGATGGACATTTCGCTCAGCAGCGTGCTGCTGGGCACCGTCGCCATCCAGTCCGTATGGGTCGCCCCGGTAGTCGAATCGTGCGAATAGGCGCCGTCCGAGTGCGCGCCAACGGAATCGCGGCCCAACCACGCGCCGATCCCGGCGATGGCAACCACGAGCAGGACGCGGGCCAACGGGGCCCCGCGGTAGGGTCGGGCAAGTACGGCCAAGGGAACTGCCTCCGTCCGCTCGGGCGCGAAGCATACGGTGCGGCTCGGCGGAGTCAAACGCGCGGGCGCAGCTCGACCATCCCTACTTGCCGGCGATGAACCCTGAGACGAGCGCGGCGAACTTCTCCGGCTCCTCGTACTCCACGAAGTGCCCGGCGCCAGCCACCAACTCGACCCGTGAGTTGCTCAAGACCTCGTGGTATTGCTGCGCGCACACGGTCGGGACGGCCTCGTCCGCGCTCCCCCAGATCAGGAGCGAGGGCGTCGCCACGTTCTTCAGGTGATGTGGAAGCTTGTTGCTGAACATGAACGGCTTCCAGGAGATGCGGGCCGTCATCTCGCGGCTGAAGTCCCAGAGCTCTTTCACGCTCTTGTCCGGTTGGCCGCCGAAGAACGCCTCGAACGACTCCTTCGAGCGGAAGCCGCGCTCGATGAACTCGGTGTGGTCCATCAACATCTCGTCCATGATTTCGCCTTCGCGGGGTTTCAAACCCGCCGCGCCGACGAGGATCAGCGAGCGAAGCCGGCTCGGGTCCATCGTCGCCATCTCCGCGGCGATGAAGCCCCCGAAACCGAGGCCCAGGAGGTGCACCTTGTCCAAGCCGAGCCCCTCCAAAGCGGCGTTCATCAACACCGCGATGTCGCGGGGCTCGCGCGCCCACTCCGGGCGCTCGGACTGGCCGTAGCCGGGCATATCGAAGAGGTAGACGGTTGCGCTCTTCGAGAGCGACTCCAGCGCGGGCGTCATCCCGAGGCTGCCGGACGATTGGTGGAGGACGACGAGCGGCGCGCCGCTGCCGGCCTTGAGATAGCGGATCGCGCGGTCCGAGACGGAGACGCGGGCTTCGGTCGCAGAAGAGGTGGCGGTCGCGGTCATGTTTCGCCCCAAACCGGCCGATCGGGCGGCCGGGTAGTCAATGAGGCGGCATCATACGGGTGAGGCCGATACTTCGCTAGAGACGAACAACTTGGGGAAAGGTGGGAGCAGTGTCGGTGGCGATGGCTGGGGACGGAGGAGTCGAACCCCCACATACAGATCCAGAATCTGCTGTCCTACCATTAGACGAGTCCCCAGCGCGACAGCGCTTGTTAGCGTAGCACGGCGGGGCGCAAGCGCTCCAGCGGGCGCCTACCACCAGAGGATGTCGTCGAGCGGGTCTTCGCGAGCATCGATCGTCTCGTCGTCGTGGCCGGCCGTCCAGAGGTCGGTGCCGAGGTACTTCCAGCCCGCGTCGGCGAAGATCATCACGACGTTGCCGCGTTTCAGGCGGCCGGCCACGCGCATCGCCGCGTGCAGCACAGCGCCGCTGCTGATCCCGCCGAAAATCCCCTCAGCGAGCATCGCGCGGCGCGCGTGCGAAAACGCGTGCCGGTTGCCCACGATGATCTTGCCGTCCAGCACGGACTCATCGAGCACGGGCGGGATGAAGCCGTCGTCCAACGACTTCAGCCCCTGGACGTGGACGCCAAGCCGGGGTTCGACGCCGAACACCTTGCAGCCAGGATGGGCCTCCTTGAGGCGCCGGCCGGCCCCGGTGATCGTCCCACCGGTGCCCATCCCCGCGATGAACACGGCGACATCGGGCAAGTCGGCGAGCACTTCGGCCCCGGTCTGTTCGTAGTGGGCCATCACGTTGGCGGGCGAACCGAACTGGTTCAGAAGGAACGCGCCAGACTCGGCCGCCATGCGTTGCGCGACCTCGACGGCGCTCTTAATCCCCGCCTGGCGCGGCACTCGGACGATGTTCGCGCCATAGGCCGCCAATAGTTGCTCTATTTCGGGGTAGACGCTCTCGGGGACGCAGACGTCTACTTCGTGGCCAAGCAGGCGGCCCGCCATCGCAAGCGCCACGCCTGTGTTGCCGGTCGATGCCTCGATGATCCGCTGGCCCGGCGCGAGCGCCCCGCCGCGCTTCGCCTCCGTCAGAATGCGCCAGACGACGCGGTCTTTGATGCTGCCCGTCGGGTTCTGGCCCTCGAGCTTCGCGAAGAGGCGCACTCCCGGCTCCGGGGAGAGCGACTGGAGTTCGACCAGCGGCGTGTTGCCGACGAGGCGAGCGACCTCGGGGAGCGTGAAAACGCTACTCATCCCGCCCTACTTCGCGCACCCAACGACTTGGCCCTGGCAAATCTCCTTCTCTTCGTTCGGGTCGATGCGCCAGGGGCAGCTTTCGGAAACGACGCAGGCGTCATCGCCGACTTGGACATAGAGCGCGAGCAGTTGCTCGTCCGTCTCCGTACCGTATGCGATCACGACGCGGTCGAGGTCCGAAATCACCAGCTTCGCGACGCCCTGCACCTTGACGCCGTTGACCATGAAGCGGAGCTTCTCGTTCCCCGTCCCGCACAGATTTTGCCCGTCGGGGAGCTTGAGGCAGGTGAGGCGGTCGGGCGTGCCAGCCACCAGCGATGGGTCGGTCAGTTCGAACCCGATCGCCGCGAAGAACTCGCTCCAGGTGGTGTTGCTCATGTGCGTGTGGACTACGCCGAACCTGGGCGGGTGGATATGGGCGATGGAGCCGATCTCCTTGTCCCCGGTGGAAATGAACTGCGCCTTGTTGAAGTCGAACTTCTGGCCGCGGATAAAGAGCGCAAAGTTCGCGTGTTCATGGATCGGCGTGCGCGGCTTGCAGTTCACTGGGTCCTTCACCGGGTCGCAGCCCACGATGTTGTGGACGACTTCGGTCGCGCTGCCGTCTTTCAGCGCGTACAGCAGCCCGAAGACGACAGCAGCGATCAGCAGCAGCCCAGCCAGCCCCCAGGGCCCGAAGAGCAGCGAAACCAACGACGGCCGGCCCGCTGGCGGCGGAGGTGGCGCGCTCGCCTGCTTCGCCGCCTGGCTACTCACGGCGTCCTCGTCGGGGTGGCCGTTGGCGCCGCCGTCGGCGAGCTCGTCGCGGTCGCCGTCGCCGGGGTGGCGGTCGCCGTGGCGGGGGATGCGGTCGCCGTCGCCGTCGCCGTCCCGGGGGACGCGCTGGCGGTCGCTGTCGGGCTCGGCGCCGAGCCCGGCGGGTTGGCGATGGCGTCGTCGAGGATCTTGCGCCACGCCTCGGCCGAACTCGGCGCCCCGCTTCCGAACGGCACATTGTTAATCAGGAAACCCGGGGTCGCGCGAATGCCGAACTGGCTCGCGATCCGGTTGTCCTCTTGCACGTTCCGAAGTGAGCCATCGCCTTCAAGGCAGATCTCGAAGGTCTTCTCGTCAGCGCCAGCCTCTTTCGCAAACTTCACCAGGTTTTCATCGCTGAAGCGGCCGACATTTAGGCGTTCGTTCGTCCGCTGCCCCGCCTTCGCCTGCTCCACGAAGAGGCGGTTGTGGAACTGCCAGAACTTGTCCTGCTCGGCGGCGCACTCGCCTCCGCGGGCCGCGCGAGTCGACTCGATCCCCAGCGCCGCGAGGTTCTCGTAGATGATCTGGACCTTCCCGGTCTTCACATACTCTTCGATGATCAGGGGCTCCTGCTCTGCTGTGTATTGGAGGCAGAACGGGCACTGGAAGTCTTCGAATTGGGTGAGCTTGATTGGCGCGTCGTCGCTGCCGACCTTGTTCCCCTTGGCCATGTCGTAGGGGAACTTGTCCTCAGCGTCTTCGAGCTGCTCGACGAGCTTGTTCGTGGTCGCGCCGCCGCCATCGTCGAGGGCGATGACGAGCGCAAGCGCGCCCACGCCGGCCAACACCAGGACACCGACGATCCAGGTGAACGGGCTGGCGAGCCAGCTCATCATCGAGTCCCCCCCACGGCGGGGCGGGACGGGGCCGCCGGCCGGGCGGCCGGACGGCGTCCGCGGGCGCTGGTTGGTGCGGAGATTGCGCGACGCGCGGGATTGCTCGCGGCGGGCCTGGCGGTTGGACATGCGGCGGATTCCTCGGGGCGAAGATGCGCGGGTGCACTTGGCGCACACCCGGTAGCGCTCGTATCAAGGGAGAATAGCACTGGGCGGGTTTCAGGGGACGGCCAGACGCCCGTTCTCGCGCCCTCCGGGGAAAGAGGCGAGAAAGCGCCCGCGTTAGGCGAGCCCGGCGAGCGCCACCAGCGCCTCACCGCTCACCCGGTAGGTCGTCCATTCGTCCATCGCTTCGGCGCCGAGCGCGCGATAGAAGCGGATCGACGGCTCATTCCAGTCGAGCACGGACCACTCGTACCGTCCGCAGCCGCGCTCGACGGCAAGCTTGGCGACAGCCGCGAGCAGCGCTTTGCCGTAGCCCTGTCCCCGCAGCTCGGGTCGCACGAAAAGGTCCTCAAGCCAGATGCCGGGCTTCCCTTTCCAGGTGCTGTAGTTATGAAAGAACAGCGCGAAGCCCGCGTTCCCGCCGGCCGCGGTCTCGGCGATCAACACCTCGGCGTAGGGCCGGGGGCCGAAGAGGTGCTCGCGCAGCTCAGCGCGCACGACCTCGACCGCGTCGGGCTCGCGTTCGTACTCGGCGAGTGCGTGGATCAGTTCGATGATCGTGTCGAGGTCGGCCTCGGTCGCTGGGCGGACGCTCATCGTTGGCCGTCGACCAGTTCGATGCGCGCGACCTGGGCCCCGGCTGGGCTGATCCGGGTGACGAGCGAGCGGCCGGGGTAGCCCCGTGCGTACAGCGCGTCGAACATCGCCGTCGCCACGGCACGGCCCGCGTCTTCGGGGCAGAGGGCCGCGATGCTGCTGCCCGCGCCACTCAACCAGGCCGCGTGAGCGCCGGCCGATTTCGCGGCAGCGAAGAGGTCGAACATCGGCGGGAAGATCGCCTGACGCTGTGGTTGATGGATGACATCGTTGGTCGCCTCGTCCAGGAGCTCGAGCCTCCCGGAGTGGAGCGCCGCCACGAACAGCGCGGCCCGCCCGAGATTGTGCACGGCGTCGGCGCGGCTGTAGCTCTCGGGCAGCGCCTTCCGCGCCTCCTTGGTGGGCATCGCGTGCTCGGGGATGAGGATCGCGACCGCAAGGCCCTTCGGGTAGTCGACCGGTGCGTGCAAGAACCGCTGGCCCGCGTGCACGCAGACCTGGACGCCGCCGAAATACGCCGGGCAAGCGTTATCCCCATGCCCTTCGAGCTCCGCAGCGACCGCGACGCATTCTTCCTCAGTCAGCGGCGAGCCCTCGAACTCGTTCGCCGCGAGCGCGCCTGCGACGCGCGCCACCGCGCTCGATCCAAGCCCCCGCCCGAGCGGGATCGAGACGCCGAACTGCACACGGATGCCCGGCGGGAGCGCACGACCCATCTTGGCGTAGGCCTGGCGCGCCGCCGTGATCACCATGCGCTCGCCGACGTCGTCCGTCTGTGGCAGCTCGTGGGACGTGAACGTGACCGTGACCGAGGCGAAGAGGTCGAGGGCAAGGCCCAGCGAATCGAAACCGCAGCCGAGATTGGCGCTCGTCGCCGGGACTCGCACAGTAACGGCAGTGTCTTGCATGACGGGTAAGGGTCTCAGGTGGGTGCCAAGGGGCAAGAGTAGCTCCTATAGTGATCAGCGGAGGCGGTCACGATGCCTGTCACGGTGGAGACCTACGAACGCGTCGCCCTGGAAGATCCCGAAGGCAACTGGGAACTCGTCTGCGGACAATTGAGGAGGAAGCCGGGGATGACCATGCGCCACAACACGGTCTCGCGACTGATGCACCTCGCCCTGACTGACCAACTCCCTCGGGATGATTGGGACGTGGCCGCGAACATGGCCCGAGTGCGCGTCCCCGACGGTAGTCACTACATCCCGGATGTTGTCGTTATCCCGATCGCCGCGAAAGACGCGCGAGGTTGGGATTCCACGGGGCTCGAAGCGTATGAGCCGGCCGTGCCGTTCGTCGCGGAGGTGTGGTCGCCCTCCACCGGCGAGTACGACGCCGAATCGAAGGTCCCGGGCTACATGGCCCGCGGCGACCGCGAGATCTGGTTTGTTGACCTCCGCGACCAGACCATCCGGCGCCATGTCCGGCAGCCGGATGGCGGCTATCAGACATCACACCATCGGCGCGGCCGCCTTGTGCTGGCTTCGCTCCCGGGCGTGACACTCGACATGGACGCCATCTTTCGGCAGGTCCGGCTGTAAGCGACGGAGACGCCACGAAGGGAAACTCGGTACGGCGCCGTTCGCCCCACACGGCCCGAGCACGTACCATCCCGCCATCGCCCCACTTGGCCCAAGCGAGTCCCCGTGCGCCCCTTCCGTCGCCTGACCCTCCTGCGGCTGCTGCCGCTCGCCGCGCTCTTCGCCCTGGCCGCCTTCCTCGGCGCGGATGTCTCGACGCATGACGCAAGCGCCGCCAGCGGCGTGCATGGGAGCGGCTCCTGCAACCCCGGCTTTGATGCCTGTGAATTCAACACCGGCACGATCGGGGCCAACTCCTGCACTGGCGACCTCGCCTGCTACGGGAATAAGGGCACGATCGGCAACAACTCCTGCAACGGCAACTACGCGTGCTACTTCAACTCCGGCACGATCGGCAACGGCTCCTGCACCGGCTTCGCAGCCTGCGAGTACAACGGCCACTTTGGCACCGGTACAATCGGATCCAACTCTTGTATTGGCGAAACGGCCTGCCATCAGAACGGACAGCAGGGGAATGGTACGGTCGGCGATGGCTCGTGCATCGGTACCAACGCGTGCGCATTCAACGGAAAACTCGGCGTCGGCACGGTCGGAGATTACTCCTGCAACGGCGACGACCAGTGTCCACAATCAACCACGGCGTCCCCGCCGGGCGTCGGAGACTGCACGGAGAACCTCTCCGGGTCCGTACCAGCCGAATGCGAAGATCCGGACAGCGACACCATCGTCACCTTGCTCGACAACTGCCCGCTGGTATTGAACAGCGACCAACTCAACACGGACGGCGACACCGAAGGCGACGCCTGCGATAGCGACGACGATAACGACGGCGTCCCGGACGGAGTGGACGGCTGCCCGACCAATCCTAGTGTCTCGATGCCAGACACCATCGGAGCCCCGTGCGACCCTGACGAGGACAACGACACTGTCCTCGACCCGCTGGATAACTGCCCTCTCGTCCCGAATAGCGACCAACTCAACCGAGACAACGATTCTGAGGGCGACGCATGTGACGCCGACGACGACAACGACGGGGTCTCGGACGGCGGCGATAGCTGCCCGCTCGAACTGCCAGGGGCGAACACCGTCGACCCCGCCAACGGGTGCCTCGACTTCGACCTCGACACCGTGTTCTACGCCTCCGACAACTGCCCCGTGGTGGCGAACAGCGACCAACTCGACAACGAGGGCGACGCCGCTGGCGACGCCTGCGACCCGGACGACGACAATGACGGCCTCCCGGACAGCGGCGACGGCTGCCCGCTCGAACTGCCAGGGGCGAACGCGGTCGACCCGGCCAACGGGTGCCTCGACTTCGACCTTGACACGGTGCTCTACGCCTTCGACAACTGCCCCGTGGTGGCGAACCACGGACAGGAGGACAACGACGGCGACGGCGACGGTGACGCCTGTGATCCCGACGACGACAACGACACCGTCGCCGACACCACGGACAACTGCCCGGTGGTGGCGAACACGGCTCAAACGAACAACGACACCGATGCCCAAGGCGACGCCTGCGATAGCGACGACGACAACGACACCATCCCCGACACCACCGACAACTGCCCCGTCGTCCCGAACCCAACCCAGACGGACGCGGACGGCGATTCGGTGGGAGACGCCTGCGACACGGGCGACACGACCAAGCCCGTCGTCACGGTCAGCGTCATTGATGGCGCGACGGGCCGGCCGGACGTCCCCGGCGCACCGACCCGCGGGCCCGTCCGGGTCTTCTTCACTTGCGCTGACGAGGCTGGCGGATCCGGCATCCCGCCGAACTCGGCGCACAACGACACCTCGCCGTCGGTCAAGGGCAACACCTACCCACCGTCTTTGGAGCTAGCACGGACACAGTCCTTGGACCTCGACCCGCGCTGGACGTGCATCGACGCGGCCGGGAACGTCGCGGACCCGCCGCTGGGGTTCCCGCTGAGCGTCTTGATCGACCGCATCGCCCCGCGCTGCACCGTCGTCCTTTCGCTGACGCGGATCAAGCGCGACGGGACGCCAACCCCCGTGACCGCGACGGTCACGGCGAGCGATCAGGGCGGAGCCGGCGTGGCGCCGGGCGAGCTGAAGATCGTCTCGATCAGCCCCGCGCCCGAGGCGGGAGGCCCGGCCCTGCCGGATGTCTCACCGGGGACGTGGACGCTGAAGGGCGCAATCGGTAAGACGTTCACTTTCACCGGCCGCGCCGTCGACCGCGCCGGGAACGTCTCCGCGCCATGCACGGCGCGAGTGACTTCGTCGCTGCGGTAGAGGCGAGGCCGCTTGCACTTCCTGGGCCGGGCTGTGGCAGCGAGACACGGTACGGCGCCGTTCGCTTGAGCCAGGTCGAGTGCGTATGCTTCGGCCCACGCCCACTTGGCCCAAGCGAGTCCCCGTGCGCCCCTTCCGTCGCCTGACCCTCCTGCGGCTGCTGCCGCTCGCTACGCTCTTCGCCCTGGCCGCCTTCTTCGGCGGGGGCGTCGTCACGGATGACGCCCGCGCGGCCGACGGCGTCTTCGGGGCTGCCTCCTGCACGGGCGGTACGGCCTGCGACAGCAACACCGGCACGATCGGCGCCAACTCCTGCAACGGTTTCGATGCGTGCGACGGCAACACGGGCACGATCGGTGACGACTCCTGCAACGGCTACGAGGCCTGCAAGGAGAACGCGGGCACGATCGGGGCCAGTTCCTGCAACGGCGGCTTCTTGCCCTGCAAGCAGAACGGCGGCTCCGGCGGCACGGGCGAGATTGGCGATGGCT
>JBJXFX010000135.1:0-10540 GCA_046152925.1 Dehalococcoidia bacterium | reverse complement strand
AACGACCCACGGGCCGGGCGCTAAACGCCAGGCCCCTCGTTATCGGTTCCGCGACTAACCGAAGTTACTCGACTTCGACGGTTGCGCCGGCTTCCTGGAGCTTCTTCTGGATCGTTGCGGCCTCGTCCTTGTTGACGCCTTCCTTCACCTTCGTGGGGGCGGCTTCGACGAGGTCCTTGGCTTCCTTGAGGCCGAGTCCGCTGATCACTTCGCGGATGGCCTTGATCACATTGATCTTGTTCTCGCCGAAGCTCTTGAGCACGACGTTGAACTCGGTCTTCTCTTCCTCGGGCTCCGCGGCGGCGGCAGCCGGGCCGGCCGGGCCAGCGGCCATCATCATCGGCGCGGCGGCGGTGATCCCGAACTTCTCCTCGATCGCCTTGTTCAGGTCGCGGAGTTCAAGGATCGTCATCGTCTCGATCAGGGAGAGGGCGTCATCAACTTTTGACATGTCTGTGGTTCCTTTCGAACGGGCTGGTGTGGGGCGGGCCGGCGCGCCGGGTTACGCCGCACCTTCGAGCTGGTTGGCGCGGGCATCCACAAGGCCGGCGAAGTTGCGCATCGTGGCCTGCATGAGTCCGGCGAAGTTGTAGAGCGGCGACTGGAGCTTGCCGATCAGGTCGGCGAGCAGCTGCTCCTTCGATGGCAGCGTGGCGATGCTTTCGACGCCCGCGCGGTCCACCACCTGGCCTTCGATCCAACCGCCGTGGATGGTGATCTGCATGCGGCGCTGCCGGAAGTGCTCGGTCATGAGCTTCACGGGCTGCACCGGGTCACCATAGCCAAAGGCGATAGCCGTCGGGCCGGAGACGATCTGGGCCATCTCTGGACGGCCCGCTTGTTCCGCCGCCATGGCGGCGAGCGTGTTTTTGACGACCTTCACTTCGACGTTGGCGGGCCGCAGGGCGCGCCGCAGGTCGGTCAGTTGGGCCACGGTCAATCCACGATAGTCGGCGCTCACCGCGATGTTGGCGCGCTGCATGGCGTCCTTCATCTCGGCCAGCATTTCGACCTTCCGTGGGGTCGGCATGGGCACTCCTATTCCGAGCCAGGAAACGAAAAATCCCTGCCGCCAAGGCAGGGACGAAGAGAGACACATGAGTCTATCGTCGTACTTCCGCTGCCTCGGCAGGCGCCTTTCGGCTTTGCCCCACACCCTCTCGGGCGTTCGCATTGGGACCTGCGGTCTCTGGCTCCAGAGGTATCTGCCTCAATGGTATCGGGCCCCATCGCTCAGGGCAACGATTGGCACAGGCGGCGGATCGCCGGGGTCCGTTTGGTCCACTGGGTGTCCCGTGTCCAGGGCATTTCGCTAGACTGGAGGGCATGACTCCAACTGAGCGCGAAGCCTTCGTCACCGCCCCGCGAATCGCCATCCTGTCGACGCTCACGCCCGCCGGGCGTGTCCACTCGGTGCCGATCTGGTACCGGTATGCAGACGGCGCTTTTCGCATGATCACGGACCCCGCGAGCGTGAAGGTGCGGAACCTCCACGCCAATCCGCGGGCGAGCCTCTGCGTCGACGAGCGAAACCCCGACGCGATGGCATATGTGACCGTCGAAGGGCCCGTGACGTTCGAGAAGGTGACCCGTGAGGAGCGCGTCGCGATGTGGACCCGGTACCGCGATGCGGAGGTCGCTGCGCAAGTTACGGCCTCCAACGCTCATGAGAGCATGCTCTTGCTGGTCTTGCGGCCCGAGCGCTGGATGGACTGAGGCTCGTCCAGCGTCGTGCCCGCCGCCACAGGCTCTGGTAGTCTCCGCCGCGAAGGCAGCCAATGAGGAGGCGACCCTTGCCCGAGTACATCCCCAGCCCGTTCGAGTGGGTCCGCAACCAGGTCGAACTGTATGAAGGCTCCGGTGGCCGCGAAGGCACCACCCTCCGTGACACGGGCCTGCCGGTGATTGTCGTGACCAATGCGGGTAACAAGAGCGGCGCCATCCGCAAGACGCCGCTGATGCGAGTCAAGGATGGCGAGAACTACGTGCTCGTGGCCTCGATGGGCGGGGCGCCGAAGAACCCTGTTTGGGTCTACAACCTGCGCGAGGACCCGGTTGTCCAGCTTCAGGACGAGACGGTGATCCAGAATATGCGCGTGCGCGAGGTGACGGACGCTGAAGAGCGGGCGCGGCTCTGGGCGCTCGCCGAGGCCGCGTTCCCTCCGTACCGCGACTACCAAGCGCGCACGAGCCGCACGATCCCGGTGTTTCTTGCGGAGCCAGTCCCGGGCTAGCCCACACTGCGCTGGGCGCCCAGAACCGCGCCCGATAGGGAGCGGGCCTCGTCCTCCACGCACGACCTCCCCGACCGCGGCGAGTGCTGGTTGCCGGTCGTGCGCCGCCGGGACGACGCAGGTCAAGGCGACCGAAAGACAGCTTCGAGAACCGCGAGTTCGCTTTCATCCGATTCTCATGAATCCAACCTAGATTAACGGTCGATGAACGGCACGCATTCTTCGACGCACAGCCGCCCGGCGGGGAGCCCCTGGGGCTCTGGCCAGTTGGCCGCATTGGCGGACCGCTTCGATGCGATTTCGCTCACCGATGCCGCGGGTGCGGCCTTGCAGGACCGGCGCGACCGGAAGTACGTCGTCGCGGCGGCTGCACTCCCGGAGCTGCTCGCGGGCCTCGAATCCAGCTACCGCGCGCTCGAAGTCTGCGGTGAACGCGCTCAGCGCTACCGCACGCTCTACTTCGATACGACTGAACTCGGGTCGTACTTCGACCACCACCGCGACAAGCCCGCGCGCTTCAAAGTGCGGCGGCGCGAGTACGTCTCTTCGGGCGTCGCCTTCCTTGAGGTCAAGCGCCGTACTCCGGCGGGCCGGACCGTGAAGTCCCGGATCGCCAGTTGCTGGCAGCCGGCCCTCCCCGCTGATGAAGCGGAGTGGTTGCGTGACGATCGCCAACTCTCGGGCTCGTTCTCGCCACAGCTCGCGAACCGGTTTACGCGCCTCACCCTCGTCAGTTCGGCCCGGCCCGAGCGGGTGACCGTGGATGCGGCGATCTCGTTCCTCCGCTGCGGCGAGCGGGTCGACCTGGTGGGGGCCGCCATTGTCGAGGTCAAGGACGAGGGCTCGGGGAGCGAGTCGCGGGTCGCCGCACGGCTGCGGGCGGCCGCCCAGCGGCCGGCGGGCTTCAGCAAGTACTGCACGGGCCTCGCTCTGCTTGAGCCCCAGCTCAAGAGGAACGCGTTCAAGGCGCATCTGCGGCGCCTGCCACACTTCGCGGGGAGCGACTCGCATGTCTAACGACCTCAACGACTTTATTCTTGGCGGGCTGTTTAACTTCGCGAGCGTCCTCATCATCGTCCGGTTCATCTACTACCCGTGGACGCAGAACCGGAGCTACGTCTTCACGTTCCTTGCCTTCAACCCCGCCATTTACTTCGTGATGGCGATGCTGACGAGCATCGAGCTCAGCATCGGCGTCGGCTTCGGGCTCTTTGCCATCTTCTCCGTCATCCGGTACCGGACCGAGGAGATGCCGATCCGCGAGATGACCTACTTGTTCATCATCATCGCACTGCCGGTGATGAACTCGGTCGTGACGACGGGTGATGCCTGGGACAAGATCCTGATCGCCAACGTCGCGATGGTGGTGATCCTGTATGTGCTCGAGCGAGAATGGGGCTTCGCCTTCGAACTCAGCCGCCGCATCACCTACGACCGCATCGACCTGATCAAGCCGGACCAGTACGAGGCGTTGTGCGAGGACATCCGTCAGCGCACAGGGATCAGCGCGAGCCGGATCGAGTTCGGCCGCACGGACTTCTTGCGCGATGTGGTCGAACTGAAGGTGTACTACGACTCGCCCGGTGGCCGCCGCGGCCTCCGCCAACAGGGACTCGGCTCCGAATACACGCCCGCTGGCCGCCACCTCCTCGAACCCTGATCCGCCACCCATTTGGAGGGACCCACGTCATGTCTCGCACGCCTAGCTTCGACCGTTTTTTTGCACGCAAACTGGGACGACGCCATGTGCTGGCGCTCGGCGGCTCCGCCGGCGCGGCCGCCTTCCTTGCGGCCTGCAGCAGTTCCCCAAAGGGCACGAACAGTGAATCTGCGACGGCCACGAACGCCGCGGCGCAATCCTCCACGGCAGCCGCAAGTCCGCCGGTGGCCGCCTCCGCGACCGCCGTGGCGACCGTCGCCGGCCGCCCGGCCGGCTGGGCGGAGGGCTCGCACGGGAAGGACGCCACGCCCGCCTTCGCGCGGGTGTTCCCGGCCGCCAAGGTCAACACGCTCGACATCTCCGTGCCCAAGGAGACCTGGGAAGCGATGCTGGCGAACGCGACCTCCATCCTCGGTGCCCGGGGCACGGCTGGCCAGGGCGCGACGGGCGGCGCCGGCTTCGGCGGCGGGCAGCCACCGCAAGGCGGCGCGGGTGGCGGTGGTGGCGCCGGTGGTCCCGGTAATTTCGCTTCGACGAACCCGGATTGGTTCCCGGCGACGATCGCCTTCGAAGGCAAGACCTGGACCAACGTCGGCCTCCGCTTCAAAGGCAACTCGTCTCTGATGAGTTCGTGGCGCAGCGGCTCCGACAAGATCCCGTTCAAGCTCGACTTCGACGAGTTCGAAGGCGACCACCCAGAGATCGCGGACCAGCGCTTCTGGGGCTTCAAGCAACTCTCGCTCTCGAACAACTTCGGCGATCTGACGGGCATGCGGGAGACGGTCGCCTACGACCTTTTCGAGTCCGTGGGACTCGCCGCAGCGAACACGGCCGCCTACGAGGTCGTGCTCGACCGCGGGGAGGGCAAGCAGAGCCTCGGGCTCTACACGGTGATCGAGGTCATCGATGACACAGTGGTCGACCGCGTCTTTAAGGACGCCACGGGCAACATCTACGAGGCCGACGGGCGCGCGGCGAGCTTCGCAGCCGGCACCGAGGGCCAGATCGCGGCGAGCTTCGAGGTCGAAGGCGGGGACGACGCCGACCATAAGGACGTGCTCGCCCTCTACACCGCCGTCCACGCCGCGAACCGGACGACGGACGCGGCCGCCTGGCGCAAGGGCCTCGAATCGGTCTTCAACATGGATGTCTTCCTGGAGTGGCTGGCGATCGCGACCACGATTCAGCACTGGGACACGTACGGCGCCATGACCCACAACTACTACCTCTACAACGACCCCTCGACCAAGAAGCTCACCTGGATTTCGTGGGACCACAACTTCGTGCTCGGCGCGTCGGCCGGCGGCGCCCTCGGCGGCGGCGGTGGAGTCCAGGTGCCGGTCGGCGGGGCGCAACCTCCGGCCGGCGGGCAGGTCGCGGGTGGCTTCGGCGGCCGGGGCGGCCCCGGCAACCGCAATACGAGCTTCGACAAGAAGGAAGTCACGGCCGATTGGCCGCTCCTTCGCTACGTGATGGACCAGCAGGTGTACTACGACAAGTACAAGGGCTTCCTCAAGAAGACGGCCGAGTCGACCTTCAGCCCGGACAAGTTGGCGGCGACCTACCAGTCGACTGCCGCCGTCATCCGAGCGCGGGTCCCGGCGGGGGAGCAGGCCGCCTACGATGCGGCAGTCGCCACGCTCACCGAGACAACCCGTGCCCGCCACACGGCCCTGACGGACTTCTTGAAGACGGCGTGAGGCCCGATCGAATCGACGCATGACCGGCCGCGCGACCCGGAAGCAGCCGCGTGACCAGTCCGATAGAATCGCCCCATCTTCCCTCAGGAGTCCCACCATGTGCTACGACATCGACGCCCGCCCGCCGGCCCCGCCCATCGCGGGCGGCGCCGCCGATACCGAAGACCTCGTCCTCACCGCTGCCGACGGCACGAAGTTCGCCGCCTTTGGCGCCCGCGCCGAGAAGGCCGGTGGCGCCGGGATGGTCGTCCTTCCCGATGTCCGGGGTCTCTTCCGGTTCTACGAAGAACTCGCGATCCGCTTCGCTGAAGCCGGTATCCACTCGGTCGCCTTCGACTACTTCGGCCGCACCGCCGGCGTGGCCAAGCGCGACGCCGAATTCGGCTTCATGGAGCACGTCCGCAAGACGACCCAGCCAACGATCGCCCAGGATGTCCGCGCCGCGGTCGAGTACCTCCGTTCCCCCGCGGGCGGGGGTTGCACCTCGGTCTTCACCGTCGGTTTCTGCTTCGGTGGTTCGAACTCGTGGAACCAGGCGGCGGAGGGCCACGGTCTCGCGGGCGCGATTGGGTTCTACGGCATGCCTGGCCCCGGGTTCGCGGATGGCGCACCCGGCCCCGAGGCGAAGTCGGCGAGCTTGGCCGCGCCCATCCTCGGGCTCATGGGCGGCGGCGACCCGATGATCACCGCCGCTGCGGTGGCTTCGTTCGACGCCGCGCTCACGGCCGCGGGTAAACCGCACGAGATCGTGACCTACGAGAACGCCCCGCACAGCTTCTTCGACCGCAGCTACGACCAGTGGAAGGACGCTTGCGACGACGCCTGGCGCCGCATGCTCGCCTTCATCGAGGCCCATAAGTAGTTCCGAGAACCGAGTTCCGAGTTCTAAGTCGGCGCTGCCCGAAAGGCCAGCACCGTCGTGTCTGACCGACGAGCGCGGGCTCCGAACTCGGTTCTCGGAACTCGGAACTCCACCCATGGACACCCTCGACCCAGCCCTCGCACCGTTCCTCGATGCCGACCGGCGTCTGAAGGCATGGCCTCGCCGCCAGCGGCTCCAGATCGCTGCGCTCCAGGCGATCGCCGAAGAGTTGGAGGCGCGCCGCCGCTACTCCGAAGTCGAGGTGAACGAGGTGATTGGCAACTGTCACAGCTTCGGCGATGCGACCCGGATCCGCCGGGCGTTGGTCGACTGGGGCTTCGTCGGCCGCGAGCGGGATGGCTCACGCTACTGGCTGATCACGACGGCGCCCCCGGACGTGGGCTGACTATCCGGCCATCTCCGCGAGGGCAGCCCGCACGCTCGGCCGATCCCAGAACCAGGCCGGCTTCACACGAAGACCCGCAACGACGGTGCTGACGAACCATTCGGCGGCCGCCGCGGCCTGGTACCGCCCGTTCGCGTCGAGGACGTAGAACTCAGCCGACTCACGTTGGGGGTCGATCAGCCAGTACTCGGGGATGCCGCCCTCTTCGTATTCGTAGAACTTCGCCCCGCGGTCGGTGGCGCCGCTGCCGGGACTGATGACCTCGATCGCGATATCGGGCGGCCCCTCCAGGTAGTTGCCTCGGACGCGGTGAAGGTTCGCGGCGAGCACGACGGCGAGGTCGGGCGCGCGGCCCCTGTTCCGCAGCCGTACGTTGAACGGGTCCAGGAAGATCCGTCCAAGGCCGCGCTCTTCCACGATTTCGCCGAGCAGCCGGACGAGGAAGACAGTGATCCAGGTGTGGGCTTCCGTCACCGAGGGCATCGGGATCACCTCCCCATCGACCCACTCCTGATGCGGGTCGCCATCGAGCGCGAGGAACTCCTCGTAGGTGAGCTTGCGCCCGGCGGCGGCGGAGTCGAGGGTCGCGGCCTGCGTCATGGCAGCATCTCCGCCAGGGCAGCCCGCGCGGTCGGCCGATCCCAGAACCAGGCGGGTTTCATGCGGAGGCCGCGCACCACGGTGCTCGCGAACCATTCGCCGTCGGCCGCGGCCTGATAGCGCCCGTTCGCGTCGAGGACGTAGAACTCGGCGGACTCGCGCTGCGGGTCGATGAGCCAGTACTCGGGGATGCCGCCTTCTTCGTACTCGGCAAACTTGGCGACGCGGTCGGTCGTGCGGCTGCCGGGGCTGATGACCTCGATAACGATGTCAGGAGGCCCTTCCAGGAAGTTGCCGCGAAGGCGGTGCAGGTTCTCGTTGAGGATGAGCATCAGGTCCGGCGCCCGTCCGGTGCGCGTCAAGCGGACGTTGAACGGGTCGCCGAACACTTCACCAACTGGCTGCAACTCCAAGAACGAGCCCAGGAGTCGGGAAAGCCACATCGTGATCCGGGCGTGCACCGTACTTACGGAAACCATGGGCACCGCCTCCCCATCTACCCACTCCTGGTGCGGGTTGCCGTCGAGCGCGAGGAACTCCTCGTACGTGAGCTTCCGACGGGCGGGAGCGGCGTCCAGGGTCGAGGCCTGCGTCATGCTGCCATCATACCGCAGCCCCAAGGCCGCCGGACTACCGCAACTTGCGGATCGGTTGGAGGAAGGCGACCGAAAGGACGCCGAGGAGCGCGATCGCGACGCCGCTCGTGATCGCGGCCGACTGAGGGCCCCATACGGTCGCGATCAGCCCGGCCTGGGCGTATCCCAGCGGCAAGGCCAACTGGAACGCGAGGTTCGAGACGCTCGACACGCGGCCAAGGCGCGCCGGGTCCGCGTTCTCCTGGATCAGCGGGAACGCCATATTGATGAACGACGCCGCGCTCAGCCCCCACGGCACCATGAGTGCGAGCGAGATGGCGAGGTGCTCGCTTAACCCGTAGAGGATGAAGATCAGCCCTCCCCAGATCGGTGACGCGCAAAGGAGCAGTCCGCGCCTCCGGATCGGGAAAATCGTGAGCATGATCGACCCAGCGATGACGCCGATGCCGAACCCGCTCGAGAGCAACCCGACGAACTTGTCGCTCGCGTCCAGTACGTCGGTGACCAGGTCGACCGCGGTGACTCGGAATGGACCCATCAGGAACATCCCAGGAAGCAGCTGGAACAGGATCAACCAACGGATCGTCGGCGTGCGTCGGACGTAGCCGAGGCCATCGCGCAGGTCGGCGAGCACGGACCGTCCCGTCCCGAGCAGCGGCATCGGGCGCAATCGCGTCGCGGCGAGGGCGCCTATCAATAAGAACGCGACCTCGGCGATGAAGGCGACCGTGAGGCTTGCGAAATCCGCGAGGAGGCCACCTACGGCAGGCCCGAGGAACTGAAACGCCGACATGAACGCGACGGTGCTCAGGATGACGCCGTTCTGGAGGGCGGCTCGTGGGACGATATGTGGGACCATGCTACCCCGCGCCGGTTGGCCAAAGGCATCGCACGAACCGACGATCGCGCCAAGGAAGAAGACTGGCCAAATCCCGTCGAATCCAGTCCCCGCGAGCCCGATGTAGACCGACGAGACCACCGCGGCGGCAAGCGCGACCCGCATGAGGATCGTCCGGCGCTGGAAGCGGTCGGCGGCGACGCCCCCGAAGAGGATCAGGAGAGCTGCCGGGAGGGACTGGCAAACGAGTGCGAGAGCGATGAGGAGGGCACGGTCGTCTTCCGGCACGCGGTCGCGGATGTAGAGCGGGACGGTCACAATCTGGATGCCAACGCCCATCGCGGAGAGGAAGCTCGATGCCCAGTACCAGCGATATTGGACGACCCGGAACGGGTTGCGGCTGGCGGCGGGTGCATCGGGTGGGGTCATCGTTGCTGCCGCTTCAGCCATCCGCGCAGACTAGTGCGCGGCGAGCTAGGCGCTACCGCCTAGCTCTTTGATCCCCGTGCTGGTAGGTATGTTGCCATGAAAGCAATCGTCATCAGCAAGCCAGGCGGCACCGATGTCCTCGAGTACCGCGACGTCCCAGACCCCGTCCACGGCCCCGAGGACCTGCTCGTCCGCGTCCATGCGGCCGCGCTGAACCGCGCCGACTTGCTCCAGCGGACAGGCGGCTATCCCCAGCCTGGCCCGAAGCCCGCGTTCGAAATCCCGGGCCTCGAATTCGCGGGCGAGGTGGTCGCTATCGGTGACCGCGTCACCGACTTCAAGCCCGGCGACCGCGTAATGGGGCTCTTGGCGGGTGGCGGCCAGGCCGAGCTTGCGGTCACGCACCAGCGCTTGGCCATGCGCGTGCCGCAGAACCTCTCGTGGGAGGAGGCCGGCTCCACCCCAGAGGTCTACATCACGGCCCACGACGCCCTGCGACAATGCGACCTGGTTGCTGGCGAGTCCGTGCTCGTCCATGCGGCTGGCTCCGGCGTTGGAGTCGCCGCGATTCAGATTGCCAAGGTGATAGGCGCGAGCCTCGTCCTCGGCACGGCCGGTACGGCCGAGAAAATCGAGCAAGCGAAGGCCCTCGGCATGGATGGTGGTGCGAACTATAAGGATGGCGACTGGGCCCCGGTGATCCTGGAGGCGACGGGCGGGCGTGGCGTCGACGTCCTGCTCGACGTCATCGGCGCCGATTACTGGGACCGCAACCTGCGCGTGCTTGCGATGAGGGGCCGGATGGTCCTGGTCGGGATGATGGGTGGCGCCTCAACCCAAGCGAACCTCGGCGCCCTGCTGATGAAGCGGGCCCAGGTCCGCGGTACCACCCTCCGGGCCCGCCCGCTCGAAGAGAAGGCGGCGGCGACGAAGGCGTTCGAAAAGAGCGTGATGCCGCACATCGCCAGCGGCCGGGTCAGGGTCGTGGTCGACAAGGCGTTCCCGCTCTCCGAGGCCGGCGTCGCGCATGAGTATCTGGCCTCGAACGCGAACTTCGGCAAAGTTGTGTTGACGATCTGAAACGGAGGGGACTAGTGTAGTGTCTCCAACGCTTCTTTAGCTCTGGCCCGCTTGTCGAGGATGGACTCGACGGTGGCGGTCCAGGTGAAGGGGTGGGGATGCTGGTTGCGCTGAGCGAGGTAGGCAGCGATGGCG
>JBJXFX010000126.1:0-12524 GCA_046152925.1 Dehalococcoidia bacterium | reverse complement strand
GGAGCCAGCCAGCGCCCTCGCCGACGAGCACGGCGCCGAGGCAGCCAGCAGCCCCGCCACGCGAAGCGCCGCCGTCACCGGCGCCGACGAGCGAACACTCCCGGCCCGGCGTACGCCCGCCGGTCTCCGGGGATACGGCCCGCCTCGTCGTCACGATCTACGAGACCGAAGACACCCTCGCCGACGAGCACCGACTGCGCGCGGTCGCGAGCATGCTCAAGGAGCACCCGGGCAACGACGAGGTCCGGCTCGTGATCCACGACGGCGAGGGCCACGACTCGGAGTTCGATTTGCCCCGGGCGGCGGTGAACGAGGACCTGGCGCGGAGCATCCGCAACATCCTGCAGAAGAACGGGCAGGTACGGCTGACGGGCACGCGGGACCGGGCGGCGTAAACTGCTAGGTAATCTGATCGATTAAAGCCTGCTTGCAAGCCGCGAGGCGGGATGAAAGTTTGGGGGCGAGAACTTTCATTCGATCACCTGGATAGGCGGATGACCCGAGTGTCAGTTCTGCACTTCGCCGCCGGCTCTTTGTATTTTCGGCGCTTTTCTACAAAGCGAAGCCGGTTCGGTAGGCGGCGAGCATCCAGCGGTTCTCTGGCAAAAGTGAGTCGCTAACGAGCCAGTGTCGAAAGTACACTAGGTCAGGCACACTTTGTAGTTTGAGCCCTAGAATACAAAGTGATGCACCCAGACGAGTTCACCGACCGTTCGCCTGGAGAGCTCGTCCCCATCACAGGGGGCTGGGCCTACCTGGCCCGACCGCTACCGCCGCCGCCGCTCGCTGTCACTTGGGCGTTCGCGAGCCGGGTGGAGGACGCAGCCCGCGCACTTGCGACCGCCGGCGGCGTCTCGGCCGAGATCGGCAACAAGGAACTCCTGATCCGGCCACTCGTCACCCGTGAGGCCGTTTCGAGCAACCGGATCGAAGGGACTCACACGCAGGCCGAAGATGTCCTTCGCGCGCAGGAGATGGGACCGCCCCGCGACCGCGCCTACGCCGCGCTCGTGACCGAGGTCGAACGGTACCTCGCGGTCACCAAGATGGCGTCGGACTGGGCCGCGGAGGGGCGGCCGCTCTCAGCCTTCGTGCTCCGTGCGTTGCACCGTGAACTTCTGGCGGGCACGCGTGGCGAAGACCGGCGTCCCGGCGAGTTCCGGCGTCAGCAAGTCGTGATAGGTCAGCCCGGCGATACGCCCGTCACGGCGACGTTCGTACCGGCGCCTCCCGAGCATATTGAGGGCCTCGTCGAAAACTTGCTGGCGTTCGCGGCGGCGCCCGAGGACTACCCAGCGCTGGTGGTGGCGGCGATCCTCCACTACCAGTTCGAGACCATCCACCCGTTCGAGGACGGCAATGGCCGCCTCGGGCGCCTGATCATCCCCATCTACCTCATGAGCCGGGGCTTCACCGAGCAGCCGATTGTGAACCTCAGTCCGTTCCTGGATGCGCACCGCAGGGAGTACCTCGACTTGATGAAGCGGGTGAGCACCCATGGCGACTGGGAGAGTTGGATCCGATTCTTTCTGGACGCCGTCCAGGCCCAGGCGGTCGACGTCGCGACCCGTGCAGAGACGTTGCGGATGCTCCGCGAGCGCTACCGTGTGGCTGCGAAAGCTGCGAGCCGTTCGCAGGCAGCGATGGTCGCTGTCGACTACGTGATGGAGCGCGTCTTCGTGACCGCCTCAGCGTTCGAGCGCGCCCACCGCTACAACTACCGCACCGCTCGGGCAGCGATCGAAGCTCTCGCGAGCGCCGGGATCGTGAAGGAGATCGAAGGGAGCTACCCACAAGCGTGGTACGCCGCCGAACTGATCGAACTCGCATACGGAGATTGAGCCGGATCGCACCAACACCGGCCGGGCGGTAGCGTTAGCGGCCAGACCACCGCGAGGGCAGCCGCCGATGAAAAAGAGCAAGCTCAAAGGCCAGGTCAGCAGCCTGAAGGCGAAGCTCGCGTCGCTGAGCGCAGGGCCGGGTTCCCCGCCCGAGGCCACCGCCGCGCCGCCGGCGCCACCGATCGGCTCCGCCCAACAGGAGGCGCCGCCCGATATCGGCACGCCGAAGTCCGCGATGGTCATCATGGCCCACCCCGACGACGCCGAGTTCGTCCTTTCGGGGACGGTGGCGAAGTGGTGCGCCGAGGGCGCGGAGGTCACCTACGTCCTTGTCACGAGCGGCGACAAGGGCACGCACGACATGGCGATGACCCGCGAAAAGCTCGCGGCGATGCGCGAAAGCGAACAGCGCGCCGCCTGCAAGGTCCTTGGCGTCAAGGAGTGTGTCTTCCTCGGCTATCCCGACGGGTTCACGGTCGACGACTTGGAACTGCGTGGACAAATCGTACGGTTGCTCCGGCTCTACCGCCCCGAGGTCGTGCTCACCTGGGATGGCTTCCGGGGCAGCTTCAACCATCGCGACCACCGTAACGTCGGCGTCTCCGTGATGGACGCGGTCTACCCAGTGGTCCGCGACCGGCTCTTTTACGAGCGCGACGAGGCCGATGGGCTCCACTCGGTACAGGTGAATGAGGTCCTCCTCGGTGGGGCGGCCGACCCCGACTACACGGTCGACATCACGGCGCACTGGGAGACGAAGATCGACGCGATCCTCTGCCACACTTCGCAGATCGGCAGTCGCACGCGGGAGGACTTCCTCAAGCAACGGCGCGAGCAAGTCGAGAAGGACGGCGAGAAGCCGATCGAGGAGCGCTTCCGACGCTGGTCGATCCGGCGCCCGCCCCGCGTCGAGCCGAAGAACGTCGAGGCCGCAGAAGAGACGGCCGAGGAGCTTCCCGCCGGCGCAGTGCCGGCTCCGCAGGCGAAGTCGAAGGGGCAACGCGGCGCAGGCTAACGCGTTCGGATGGGTTCAGCGGCGTTACCCGCGCCGGATGAGGCCGCGCTTGCTCGCCTCGACGAGGACGTCGACCACGTTCGCGGCTGCGCCCTTGCGGATCGAGTCAGTCAGGGTCCAGAAGGTGATGGCGCCCGGCTTCGACGTGTCGGCCCGCAGCCGCCCGACGAGCACCTTGTCAGTCCCGGCGACGTCCATCGGCGTGGGGTAAATTTCGGCCGCTGGGTCGTCCATGAGGGTGATTGCGGGGAAGGCCGCCATCAGTTCGCGTGCCTCGCCGGGGTGGATCGGCCGCTCGAACTCGGCCCACACGTTCATCGCGTGGCCGAAGAAGGTGGGGATGCGGACGCAGGTGGCGCTGATCGCGATATCCGGCGAGTGCAGGATCTTGCGCGTCTCGTTCGCCATCTTGATCTCCTCTTTGGTGTAGCCGTCGTCGGCGAAGAGGTCGATCTGGGGGACGGCGTTGAAGGCGATCTCGCGCTTCTGGGTGCCGGACGGTTCATGGCGGCCCGCGAGGGCGGCTTCGCTCTCCGCGCGAAGGCCGTCGACGGCGGCGCCCCCCGCCCCCGCGACCGCCTGGTACGTGCTGACGACGATCCTGCGGACCGGGTTCACGCGGTGGATCGGCTGCAAGGCGAGCACCATCGGCGTCGTCGTGCAGTTCGGCTGACTGACGATGCCTGTGTGCCAATCCAGGTCTTCGGGGTTTATCTCCGGGATCACCAGCGGCACCGCCGGGTCCGTGCGGTAGGCGCTCGAGTCATCGAGCACGAAGCTGCCGTTCGCCGCGGCGATCGGGGCGAACTGTTTCGAGGCGCTGCCGGAGGCCGACAAGAAGACGACGTGGTCGTCGGGCCCGAAGCTCGTGGGCAGGGTCTCTTCGACGGTGACGGTCTGGCCGCGGAAGGTGACCTGCTTGCCGGCCGAACGGGCCGTCGCGAGCAGGCGCAGGCGGCCCACGGGGATCTCGCGCTCGTCCAGGATCTTGAGAAATTCGCGGCCGACGATGCCAGCGCCGCCCACGACGGTAATGTTGTAGGCCTCCACAACGGGCTCCAAGGCAAGTGAGATGCCGGTTATGGTAGCCGACCGCCTCGGGCAGCGTCTCGGCGCGGCAGCGAGGCCGGACGCCCGAGTTCGCGAAGCCAGGAGCCGGGCTGGGGCAGGCGTTGCCCACCGGGCCCGAAGTGCTTCCCTCCCGTGGTCCTTGCTCGGAGGGAGGGGATGCGGCTTGAGGCCGGACCTCGACTTACCGGCCGGAAAGATTTTTCGCGAGATCCCCGCAAGCGTGTAATCGGCCGTGGTCCGGTGGGTCTCACTCTGTAGACGGGGGACACACCGCCGGAGACGGCGAACCGGGGACCCCAGCCTGCGACCCACGCTTGTCAGGGACGCGCCGGAACCTCTCCTTCGGCGTCTGCGCCCTGTCCCTGGCAAGCGACTCGCGTGCGCATTCCACCCCGGGGACTCCGTCACTTGGCCGGTTTCTGCGCCCCAACCCGGCCGGGAACCAGAGACGCCCGTCATCGCGCTGCGTGTTGGCAGCGTCGCCGTGCCAGGGAACCACTCCGGACGCTTCCCCGGAATGGGGCCCCCTCCCTGGCACGGCGACGCGAGACCAACGGCCCCCAGCAGACGATGACGGGCGTTTCTGGCGAGCGTCGCGCACGATCCTACGCCGAACATCCCGCGCGGGCTGCTGCTACGGATACACTGCAACCGAAATGTACCCAACCCGGCGCGCGGCGGTGCGCTAGACTTGTAATCCGACGCCGCCCCCAGTGTCCTATCGAAATGGAGTGGGGTTCGCAATGGGGACCCGCGACCTGGGAGCACCCGTGTCCAGCAGCGACGTCGATGTCAGTGGCTCTCTCCTGACCGATGCCGTGCTGGCGACCCGATCTGCTGCTGGCGACCGCGACGCCCTTGCCGAGCTCTACTCCCGCTATGTCGATAGCGTCTTTGACTTCCTGATGCGGACGCTGCGCGACCGCGAAGAGGCCGAAGACGCGACGCAGGACACGTTCGTCAAGGCGATGCGCGGGATGGGCAACCTCGAACAGGGCGACCGCTTTAAGAGTTGGCTCTTCACGATTGCCCATAACACTGCCCTGAACCGCATCCGTGGCCGCGGTCACGAGGTCTCCCTCGACCAGCCCCCTCCGGGCGACGATGACGGAGCGCCGCCGAGCCTCGACCTCGTCGACGGCGACCGGCTCAGCCAGCCCGAACTCGCGCTTGAGTCCGCCAGCGCCGGGCGGCTCGTCTGGGAGGCCGCCGCCGGGCTCGACCGGCGGGAATACGCTGTGCTCGACCTCCACGTCCGTCAAGGGCTCACCTCACCGGAGATCGCCGAGGTCCTCGACGTCAGCCGGAACCACGCTGCCGTCTTGCTCAATCGCGCTAAAGCCTCGCTCAAAGATGCGACGGCGGCGCTCTACCTCTTCCGCTTCGGCCGCCGCGATTGCCCCGAACTCACGCGCCGCCTGCAACTCGTTGATGCGGCCGGGTTCGGGCCGGATGTGGCTTCGGTCGTGCGGCGCCACGCCAAGAGTTGCGCCCGCTGCCAGGCGGCCGAGTCGCGGCTGCTGGCGCCCGAGGCGATCCTGGCCGCGCTCGTCCCGATCCCGGCGGCGGCCGTCTTCAAGGCTGGGCTGCTCGCCTCGATTGCCGGCGGGATAGCCGCGGGTGCAACCGCTGGTGCTGGGGCCGGCGCCGGAATGCTCGCCGGTGGTGCCGCGGGCGGAGGCGCTGGGGCCGGCGCAGGCGGCGCCGGGAGTGCGGGCGGGATCGGCGCGGCCGGTATTGCTGGCGGAGCGGCCGTTGGCGTCGCAGCGACCGTGCTCGGTGTCCTCTTCGCGCTTGGTGTCTTCGATTCGGCCGACGAGGTCGTGCCTCCCCAAGGACAGGCAGCGACACCAACCGCGACCGTCCAGCCAGCGGCGATCCCGCCGCCAACGGCCACGCCCTCGCCCCGGCCAACGGTCACCCCCACCCCGACGCTCACGCCAAGCCCAACACCGACCCCCACGCCGCCGCCGCCCGTGCCGCCGCCGCCGCCCGTGCCGCCGCCGCCGCCCGTGCCGCCGCGCGTCCTCTCGACCGACTCCCCGCCGGTCCGGTTCGTGGTCGGCGCACTCGCGATCGACGCGCCCATCAGCGTGAAGGGCCTCACGGATGGCGGCACCCGGATGGAGGACCCGGACGGCCCGGACGATGTGGCCTGGTATTCGTTCACCGCCCCGCCGGGCAGTCCTGGCAACGCCGTCCTTTCGGGGCACTACGACTTCATCCGGCGCGGGCCGGCGGTGTTCTGGGAGCTGCATACGCTCCAGCCGGGTGACCCCGTCTCGCTCCGCCTCGAGAACGGCGTGATCGTGCTCTACACCGTGCTCTCCTCGACGCTCTACGAGACCGCGACGATCCCCATGCCGGCGATCATCGCGGGCGGCGCCGGCACTGAGACAGTCACGCTCATCACCTGCGCCGGGAGCTTCGATGGGGCGGACTACTCGCATCGTCTGGTCGTGGTTGCCGTCCGGATCGGCGCGCTCCTACCGTAGCCCTAGCGGCTATACTCCGGACACGAGCGGCGAAGCGCCGTCATGGCGCTCGAAGCGGGACCCAACAGTACCGCGACTTTGAGGGAGCGTTCGCGCCGCCGCCAGTGACGGCGCTTCGCGAACTCGCGAAATCTTGAAAGCACGGAGAGACCGATGCCCAGTACGACGTTCACGATCCTCGATTCGGGTGAGCCGATCGCGGTCGATGCCAACCTCGCGGGCGGGGCCATTCGCATCGCCCCGGATTCGCTCGCGTCCGGCCTCGGCTGGGAGCTCAAGCCGCAGGGTTTCTGCAAGGACGACCTCTGCTACCCGGCGCCGAAGGACAGCAATATCGCGGGCGCCGAGGGCATCGACCTCGCGGCCTTCGCAGCGCTGATTGGGCGGCCGCTCGCCACAGACCTCGTCGAGGGCGCGGCGTTCTTGGGCGTCGGCGGCGCGACACGCGCCAACCAGCTCGCCTCGCTCCAGGCGCCGGATTTCACCCTGCCGGACCTCGCGGGCACGATGCACACACTCTCGGACTACCGCGGCAAGAAGGTGCTGCTCGCCGCCTACGGCAGTTGGTGAGGCTGCCGCGATGACCTGCCAGGTTGGCAGGCCTTGTACGAAGAACTCAAGGATGACGGCTTGGTGGTCATGACCATCGGCGTCGAAAAGGACCCAGAGGACGCGCGCCCCTTCATCGAGGCGGCGAAGCCCACCCACCCCAGCCTGATCGACACGGACCATCTGGTGCCCGACCTCTACAACTGGGTCAACGTCCCGACCGTGGTCTGGATCGACGAGGCAGGCAGGATCGTGCGCCCGAACGACGTCGCCTTCGGCAACAACCAGTGGAAGCATGTCACCGGGCTCGACGCCGGCCCCCACGCGGAGGCGCTGCGTGCCTGGGTCAAGGGCGGCGACTCCGGCTTTACCCCAGAGAAGACCCGCGCCAGGCAACTGCTGCCGACCGAAAGCGACCAACTCGCGCGCGCCCACTTCGGCCTGGGCTGGTGGTTGAAGCAGCAGGGCAAGGAGGAGGCAGCCGCTCGCCAGTTCGAACTCGCGGGCGAAATCGCACCACACGATTTCATGATCCGCCGGGGCAGCCTGCCGATCCGGGGCCTGAGCAGCGCAGGCCCGGAGTTCTTCGCGATGACGAAGGCCTGGGCCGAAGCGGGCAACAAGTATTACGACCCGCAGCCGGACTGAGTCGAGAGACGACGCGCGCAGCTGATCTTGAACGATAGAACAGTCGTTCTATGATCGCAGCCCTGGTTCAGGCGCCTGCTTGAACAGTTGGAGGTAGCCATGCCAGCAATCGAGGTTCCTGTGTTCCTCGACGCCCCATCGCCCGTGTACGTCCGGTGCGAAGCATCGAATGAGATGGACTTCGCCGAGGTCGCCTGTTCGATCCGGCGGCCAGACGGTCAGGAGCGAGTGATCATCGTGCCCGGTGAGTACTTCGATCGCGGCAAGAACGCGCTCCGAGGGTTCCTCGTTGCGGACGTGAATGACGGGAAACTCGTGGACTTTCCGTCGGGTGATCGCGTGATGGTCCCGCTGGGAAGTATTCTGAGCGCAAATGGCCGTCCTCTCTGACCACGAGATCTGAGAACTTCTCCAGTCCGGCGAGCTACGAATTGATCCGATACCGGCACCCGACGCGATCTCGCCGTCGGCCATCGATCTGCGGCTGGGCCGCCGGTTTACGATGCTCCAACGCCTCCCGCCGGGAGCGAGGACCGTGATCGATACGCGGAACAGCGCCCGAGTGATGGAGGCCATTAACACCATCGGACAACAAGTCGAACTCCCACCGGGCGCGCCGCTGGAAATCGCTCCCGATCAATTCGTCCTAGCCTGGACACAGGAACGCATCACGCTCCCAAACTTTCTCTGTGCTCGCGTCGAAGGGCGAAGTACGCTTGCACGGCTCGGGTTGTCAATCCACCAGACGGCGCCGACCGTGCACGCGACCTTCTCCGGACTCCTCCAACTGGAGCTCCGTAATGGTGGGCCGTACCACCTGGAACTCTATCCTGGCACGCCAGTCTGCCAACTCATCGTCGAACGCCTGAGTTCCCCGGCTGAACGGAGCCTGCAGAGTGTTCACCAGAACCAGGGATGACTTCCATGCCTCCTGAGCCCTTCGACCACTGGCGGGGCGAACTCGTCCGCTTACGCAAGATCGAGCCCACCGACTGGGAGCAGTTCCAGGCGATCGACCGTAGCGATAGCGAAGGGCAGCGCAACGGCTACTTCATCCCGCCGGGGCAGTCGACTCTGGACTACCAGGAGTGGACCAAGACCGAGGCCACCCGGAAGTTCCCCGAAGCGAACGACGACTGGCGCTGGGCTATCGAGGTGCTCAGAACTGGCTTGGTCGCGGGCAGCATGAATGTGCACAGCAGCGACCGGCAGCACGGCCGCTTCGAATACGGCATCGCGCTCGGGCCGGAGTTCCGGAACCAGCGGTACGCCGCCGACGCGGTCAAGCTGCTCTGCCGCCACTATTTTGGCGAACTGCGGTACCACCGGCTTAGCGGCCTGGTCTACGCGTTCAACGCGCACTCACAGCACTTCCATGAGCGGTTCGGGTTCACGCTGGAAGGTCGCGTGCGCGAGTACCTGTTCACCGCTGGCCGCTTCCACGACGTGCTCTGGTTCGGGCTCACCGCCGAGGAGTTCTGGGCGAAGTACCCGGAGATGCGCGCGGGGCCCTGGCAGGCGTAATCGGGTTCGCCACAACTATCCCGCACCCGCTCGCTCACGCTCGCGGCTAGGCCGTAGCCGCCGACGTCAGTCCGCGGGTGTTGGATTGTTGTGGAGCTGAGCATGGCCACTGGGATTCGGCTTAACCCGCGGTCCAGGTGGTGCCCTCGGGGCCGTCCTTGAGTTCGACCCCGAGTCCCTTGAGCCCATCGCGGATCCGGTCGCCGAGTGCCCACTGCTTCGCCGCGCGCAGCTCGCGCCGGACATCGACGAGGAGCGCGATGAACGGGTCGGCCGCTTGGGCAGGCCCCTCGACCGCAGCCAAGGAGAAACCGAGCACGCCCGCGAGTTCGCGGAGGAGCCCCTGGGTCGCGCCGAAGGGCTGTCCCTCGTCACGCGATCGATTCACGTCGCGGGCGAGTTCGAAGAGGAGCGCGAGGGCCTGGGCGGTGTTGAGGTCGTTGTCCATCGCGGCTTCGAAGCGGGCGCGGAGCCCCGGGTCGGCCGCGCCGGCCTCGCCCGAGCTGCCAGCCTGCGGCACGGCGAAGCAAGCGTCGCGAAGCCGCTGTGCGCCCACGCGTGCGCCATCGAGGGCGCTTTCGCTGAAGGTCAGGGGGCTCCGGTAGTGGCTCTGGAGGATGAACAGGCGGATCGCGTCGCCGCCCCACCGGGCGACCGCGTCATCGAGCGCGATGATGTTGCCGAGCGACTTCGACATCTTCTCGTCGCCCATCTTGAGGAGCGCGTTGTGCATCCAGATCCGGGCGAACGGCGCGACCCCGGTAAAGCCTTCTGTCTGCGCGATCTCGTTCTCGTGGTGCGGGAAGATAAGGTCGGCGCCTCCGCCGTGGATATCGATCTGCGCACCGAGGTGCCCGTAGCTCATCGCCGAGCATTCGATGTGCCAGCCCGGGCGTCCGGGGCCCCACGGTGAATCCCAGGCGGGCTCTCCGGGCTTCGCGCCTTTCCAGAGGGCGAAGTCCAGCGGGTCCTCCTTGCGCTCCGTGGGGTCGACGCGCGCGCCACTGAGGAGGTCGTCGACCTTGCGGTGGCTGAGTTTGCCGTAGTCATCTTTGCGCCGGACGCGATAGTAGACGTCGCCCTCGCTGGGGTAGGCGAAACCCCGGTCGATGAGCCCTTGCGCGATTTCGACGATCCGCGGGATCTCCTCGGTCGCCCGGGGGTAGAGGCTCGCCGGGAGGACGTTCAGGAGCTTTAGGCTGGCCATGTATTCGTCGGAGTACTGGTCCGCGAGCGCCTTTACCGTCGTCCCGGTCGCGTTGGCCCGGTCGATCAGTTTGTCGTCGATATCGGTGAAGTTCTGGACGTGGCGGACTGTGTAGCCGCGGTAAGCGAGGTACCGGCGCAGCGAATCGAACACGATCGCCGGCACGGCGTGACCGATGTGCGAGCCCGAGTACGGGGTGATGCCGCAGACGTAGAGCGTCACCTCGTAGGGCGGCTCCGCGAGTGCAATTTGGGTGCTGGAAAGAGTGTCAAGCAGACGCACGGGCATGGATCACCTCAGGTGTACGGGGACGGAGGGGCCGGACCGGGTCGCGCCGTCAGCGGCGCCCGATACACAGGCAACGGCCCAAGCGGTCGGCGTGCATCATCATGAACGGCGAGGATAGCACACGGCCACCGGTCCGCTCGTTGTGCGCCGCCGTCGCGCCACCCACAATCGGCCCACCTTCGCCATAGAGGAGTCGCCCGGATGAGCTGGCAAGCCGAAGTCGACGAGTTGAACCACCGCCGCGGCTTGGCGGCACAGATGGGCGGCCCCGACCGCGTCGCCCGCCAGCGCGCCGCCGGCAAACTCACCATCCGCGACCGTCTCGATGCGTTCTGCGACCCGGACAGCTTCCACGAGGTCGGCAGCACCTCCGGCGTTGGCCGCTACGACGATGAGGGCCACCTCGTCGAGTTCATGGCTGCAAACTTCCTCTGCGGCATCGCCGAGGTCGGTGGGCGGCCGGTCGTCGTCAGCGGCGACGACTTCACCATCCGCGGCGGCTCCTCCGAGGCGACGATCCCCGGCAAGCGCGCGTTCGCCGAACGGATAGCGCTCGAACTCCGCCTCCCGCATGTGCGCCTGGTGGATGGCATGGGCGGGGGCGGCTCCGTGAAGTCGATCGAACTCAAGGGGCGCACCCTGATCCCAGGCGTTGCAGGCTGGGAGACGGTGGTCGGGCTGCTCGGGGTGGCGCCGTCGGTGGCGCTGGCGCTGGGCTCGGTCGCCGGCATCGGCGCCGCCCGCGTGGCGACGGCGCACTACTCGGTCATCGTCGCCGAGACGGCACAGATGATGATCGCGGGGCCGGCATTGGTCGAACAGGCGACCCTCGGCGACGTGACCAAGGAAGAGTTGGGCCACGCCCGCATCCACACGGCGAACGGCAGCATCGACGACATGGTGGCGACGGAGGCCGAGGCCTTCGAGCGGGCGCGCCGCTTTTTGTCGTACCTCCCCCAGAACGTCGACGAACTGCCGGCCCGCGGAGATGCGACCGATGACCCTGCGCGGCGTGAGGAGAAGCTGCTCTCGATCATCCCGCGCGACCCGAAGCGCGCCTACAAGATGCGCGACCTGCTCAACGCGGTCGTGGACCAGGGTTCGTTGTTCGAGATGGGGCGCAACTGGGGCCGCTCGGTGATCACGGCGTTCGCGCGGCTCGATGGCTGGCCGGTCGCGATTTTCGCGGAGGACTCCTACATTTACGGCGGCGCCTGGACGGCGGACGCCTCTCGCAAGGTCGCGCGCTTCATCGACCTCGCATCGACCTTCCACCTGCCGCTGATCCACCTGGAGGATTGTCCTGGCTTCCTCATCGGCAAGCAGTCGGAGGAATCGGGCACGATCCGGTACGGGGCGCTGGCGCTAGCGGCGCTGGGCCAATCGACCTCGCCGTTTTGCTGCGTGGTGGTGCGCAAGGCGTTCGGGGTGGCAGGCGCGGCGAATCACAAGCCCGGCGCGGCGCACTTCCGCTACTCGTGGCCCTCCGGGGATTGGGGCTCGCTGCCCATCGAAGGCGGCCTCGAAGTCGCCTACAAGGCGGAGTTGAGTGAGCTGCCGGAGGACGAGGTCGCCGATGCGGTCGCCAAGATCCGCGATCGGCTCAACCGCTACCGCAGCCCATTCCGCAGCGCCGAGGTATTCGAGATCGAGGAGGTCATCGACCCGAGGGAGACGCGGCCGATCCTCTGCCGGTGGGCGAACTTGGTCGCGCCATCGCGCCGCCCCGGCCCGATGGCGTGGACCTTCCGGCCGTGATGCGGCTCAGAACCGCGACCCGTAGGGAGCGGGCCTCGTCACTGTCCGAGGCACTTTGCGTCCAGGTTCGCGTGCCTCGGGGTGCGGTCGAGGGTCTCGCGTGGTCCACAGGCCCGCTCCCTACGGGT